>JAGVIV010000149.1 GCA_020055845.1 Betaproteobacteria bacterium | reverse complement strand
CATCGACACCAGCCTTGACGCGGAGGCATTGCATCATCATTTCACCCTGCACAGCGTGGTGCCGGCACCTCGCACCATATTACGCGGGGTAAAAAAACTGCCGCCCGCGCACAGCATGAGCTTCAGCGCAGACGGCGAAGTCGCCCTGACACGTTATTGGCAACTCGACGCTACACGCCCCGAGTTGGCACTGTCCGAGCAGGATTGGCTCGCAGCAACTCGCAACGTATTGCGCCGCGCGGTCGAGCGCCACCGTCTGGCTTCGGACGTTCCGGTGGGCATACTTCTTTCCGGCGGACTGGATTCCAGCCTGCTGGTCGGCTTGCTGGCCGACCATGTGGACGAGTTAAACACCTTCTCTATCGGCTTTGAAGCCGTGGCGGGTGAACAGGCGGACGAGTTCGAATACTCCGACCTTGTTGCCAAACATTTCAACACACGCCATCACAAATTCGCCGTAGCCAACAGCGAAGTATTGCGCCACCTGCCTGCCGCCATCGCCGAGATGAGCGAACCCATGCCGAGTTATGACGTGACCGCGTTCTATCTGCTGGGGCAAAAAGTCTCGCAGGAAGTAAAAGTGGTATTGGCCGGACAGGGCGCCGATGAAGTGTTCGGCGGTTACTTCTGGTATCCACGCATGGATGCGACCAGCGGCACCCCGCTGGAGCGCTTCTCGCAGCACTATTTCGACCGTGACCATGCCGAATATCTGGAGATGATGAGCGACACTTATGCCACACCGGATGTGACCTCGGCCTGGGCAGAAGAACAATTGCGGCAAAGCGGCGCGGACGAGTTCCTCGACCAGGTATTGCGCATGGATGTGACGACACTGATGGTGGACGACCCGGTCAAACGCGTGGACAACATGACGATGGCATGGGGGCTGGAAGCTCGCGTACCGTTCCTTGACCACGAACTGGTTGAGCTTGCCGCAAAGATGCCTCCCGCGCTGAAACTCAAAGAAGGCGGCAAATTCCCGCTCAAGGCCCTGGCGCGCGGCATTGTCCCGGATGCCGTGATAGACCGCCCCAAAGGTTACTTTCCGGTACCCGCATTAAAATATGTGCGCGGCGAATTTCTAGACACAATGCGCGACATCCTCAATTCCGAAGCCTGCATACAACGCGGCGTATTCCGCCGCGAATATGTCGCGAAGCTACTGGCCGCCCCCGAAGCTCATCTCACCCGCATTCAGGGCAGCAAACTCTGGCATCTCGCACTGCTGGAATGGTGGCTGCAAATCAACGTGGACGGAAAGAGTGGGCAATAAAAAACCCGCTGATGCGGGTTTCTGAATATGGTGGCTCGGGGCGGAATCGAACCACCGACACAAGGATTTTCAATCCTCTGCTCTACCGACTGAGCTACCGAGCCATCTTTTACGAAGGCGCGCATTATAGCGACTCCCATGATTAAAGCAAACCAACTCGACAGCAAAATTGCAAACGACTAGCGGATTAGCCCTGAGCCGGATGACTGTGCAGCTTCAGCATCGCGGCTTCCAGCTTGCCTTCGGTGATGAGCGCAGCCACTTCCTGCCCCCGTTGCAAAGCCTCGTCGATCAAGACCCTCTCCTCTTTGCGTGGTGCATTCAGTACAAAATTGCTGACCTCATTACGGTCTCCAGGATGACCGATACCGACGCGCAAACGCCAGAAATCTTTCGTTCCCAAGTGGGCGATGATGTCCTTCAAGCCGTTGTGCCCGCCGTGCCCACCGCCAAGCTTAAGCTTGGCACTGCCCGGCGGCAGATCGAGTTCGTCGTGCACCACTAATATCTGATCCGGCAATATCTTGTAGAACTGCGCCACTGCACCGACTGCACGACCGCTTACATTCATAAAGGTCTGCGGTTTGAGCAGATGCACTTCGCGTCCGTGCACATTGGCGCGGGCAACCAAGCCGTGAAATTTACTATCCGCCTTAAAATCCGCATGATGCCCGCGAGCCAATTCATCCACCCACCAAAATCCGGCGTTGTGGCGCGTCGCCGCATACTCCTGTCCGGGATTCCCCAGTCCAACAATCAGTTTTATTTCACTCATCATGAAAAAAGCCCGTCATGCTTTTTGAATATGCATGGCGGGCTTTCCCTGTTAGCAGCGTTTAAGCGACGATTATTTCTTCGCTGCGGGCTTTGCTTCGGCAGCTTTGGCATCGGCAGCAGGCGCTGCCGCATCGGCGGCAGCAGCCGCTTCAACAGCACCGCGCGGCACTTGCACGGTGGCAACAGCATCGGAAGCATGGTGATGGCCGGCCACTTCAACGCCCTTGGGCAGCTTGACATCGGAGACGTGAATGGAATGCCCCAAGTCCAGCTTGGCCAGATCCACTTCAATGGACGCAGGCAGATCTGCAGGCAAACAGGCAATCTCCAACTCGTTCAGCACATGGCTGATGATACCGCCGGCGGTCTTCACACCGGGAGCCACATCAGCATTGATAAAGTGCAAAGGCACCTTCATGTGAATCTTCTTCTTCGCATCCACGCGCTGGAAGTCAATATGCTGCACTTGCTGACGGAACGGATGCATCTGGAAGTCACGCAACAGAACGGATTCTTTCTTGCCGTCCAAGTCCAGCGACAGCACGGAAGCGTGGAATGCTTCGTTGCGCAGCGCGTAGTACAGGGTGTTGTGGTCGATGTCGATCGCCACTGCGTCGCCGTTGCCATAGACCACACCGGGGACACGATTCGCTTTACGCAGACGGCGGCTCGCACCCGTTCCTTGCGTTTTGCGTGATACTGCTGCTATTTCGATTGCCATTTTACTTCTCCACTTCTAATGAAGCGCTCCGCGACCAGAGGCTTCGGGTTGTGCGATGACCAACACGGTCACCGCAAAGACTTATTCCATAAACAGCGAACTAACCGACTCTTCCGCATTGATACGGCGCATGGTCTCCGCCAGCAGCTCGGCCACGCTCAGTTGACGAATACGCTTGCAGTTGCGCGCTTCCTCGCGCAACGGGATGGTATCGGTCACCACCAGCTCGTCAATCGCCGACTTCTCCAGACGCTCAATCGCCGGACCAGACAGTACCGGATGGGTACAGTAAGCAATCACGCGTGCCGCACCTTTTTCTTTCAGGGCATTTGCGGCTTCACACAAAGTATTCGCGGTATCCACCATGTCATCCATGATGATGCAGGTGCGACCTTCGACATCGCCGATGATGTTCATCACCTTCGCCACGTTCGGCTTGGGACGACGCTTGTCGATAATCGCCAGATCGGACTCCAGACGCTTGGCCAGTGCGCGAGCGCGCACCACACCGCCGACATCCGGTGAAACCACAATCAGGTTGGGGTAATTTTGTTTCCACACGTCCGACAACAAAATCGGTGCGGCATAAATATTGTCGACCGGAATCGAGAAGAAGCCTTGAATCTGGTCGGCGTGCAAGTCCATGGTCAGCACGCGATCCACGCCAACGCCGGTCAGCATGTCCGCCACCACTTTCGCAGTAATCGCCACGCGCGCGGAACGCGGACGGCGATCCTGGCGCGCATAGCCAAAATAAGGCAGCGCAGCCGTGATACGCCCAGCGGATGCGCGCTTCAGCGCGTCCACCATGACCATCACTTCCATCAAACTATCATTGGTCGGAGCACAGGTTGACTGCAGGACGAACACGTCTTTACCGCGCACGTGTTCAAGAATCTCCACCATCACTTCGCCATCGGAGAAGCGGCTGACCGTCGCGCGCCCTAGATGTATATCGAGATGCTTCGCAACACTTTCGGCGAGCTTGGGATTGGCATTGCCGGTGAACACCATCAAGCTATCGTGAGCCACGTGAACCCCTTAAATTAAAATGGGCGCAAGCGCCCATGCGGATCTGGCTGGGGAGGTAGGGATCGAACCTACGAATGCCGGAATCAAAATCCGGTGCCTT
>JAGVIV010000036.1 GCA_020055845.1 Betaproteobacteria bacterium | reverse complement strand
TTCGTGGTGTAGTGCACGTAGGCCGCGTCCTCATCCAGCTTCCACGATTTGAATGCAGGCACATAAGTCGCCTTCTTGTCGGCATTGCTGGCGACTTCATTCACGTAGCAAAATTTCTTCGCCTCGGTGATGGCTTTCTTGGCCCAGATACCGGTATCCACATAATCGGCGGACAATTTGCCGCGCAGCAGGTTGAGCGGAATCATCGAGAACTGCTGGTGTGCGCCGCCTTGCAGGAACAGCACTTTGTAGTTTTTCGGAATGCCCATCAGCTCGCGCAAATCCGCTTCGGCCTGCGCCGCGATGCCGATGAATTCCTTGCCGCGGTGCGACATCTCCATCACCGACACGCCGGAACCGTGCCAGTCCAGCAATTCATCCTTGGCCTGTTGCAGCACCGCATGCGGCAAAACGGCCGGACCAGCCGCAAAATTAAAAACCGTCATACATATTCTCTCTTGAGATTAGTTTTGATCTTCCGCGTCGTCGATGCTGTTGTCTGCGCCCTCTTCCGCATCGGCACCTTCAGCACCATCGTCTTCCGTCTCGGCAATGCGGCTCAATCCGGCCAGCTTCTCGCCCTTCTCCAGATTGATCAGCGTCACGCCCTGGGTGGCACGGCTCATCTCGCGAATCTCTTTGACTCGGGTGCGAATCAGCACGCCATTGGTGCCGATCAGCATGATTTCGTCCTCGGTGTTGACCAGTGTTGCCGCCACCACCTTGCCGTTGCGCTCGGAAGTTTGGATCGCGGTGATACCTTGTGTGCCGCGTCCGTGGCGGGTGTACTCGGCGATTGGAGTGCGTTTGCCGTAACCGTTTTCGGTCGCGGTGAGCACACTCTGCTCCTCGTTCTCAGCTACCAGCAGGGCAATCACCTTGCCCCCCTTGGCGAGATTCATGCCGCGCACGCCGCGCGTGTTACGGCTCAGCTGACGCACATCGTCTTCGTCGAAGCGCACTGCGCGCCCCTCGTCGGAGAACAGCATCACATCATGCTTGCCGTCGGTGATTGCCACGCCGATGAGGAAGTCGCCCTCGTCGAGGTTGATAGCAATGATGCCGGCCTTGCGCGGGTTGGCAAAATCGGACAGCGGGGTCTTCTTCACCGTGCCGTCGCTGGTGGCAAAGAACACGAACTTGTCTTCGGGGAAATCTCTCACCGGCAGAATGGCGTTGATTTTCTCGCCTTCTTCCAGCGGCAGCAGGTTCACAATCGGCTTGCCACGGCTGATGCGTGTACCCAGCGGCACATCGTAAACCTTGAGCCAGTACACGCGGCCGCGACTGGAGAAGCACAGGATGTAATCGTGCGTGTTGGCAATGAACAGGTTGTCGACGAAGTCGTCTTCCTTGGTCGAAGCCGCCTGCTTGCCGCGACCGCCGCGTTTCTGCGCGGCGTATTCATCCAGCTTTTGCGCCTTCATATAGCCGCCGTGAGACAGGGTGACCACGACATCTTCCGGTGTCACGAAATCTTCCATGCTCATGTCGTGCGTGTGGGTGATGATCTCGCTGCGGCGCTTGTCGCCGTATTGGGATTTGATGGCCACCAGCTCGTCGTTGATGATCTGAGTCACGCGTTCCGGCTTGGCCAGAATATCGAGCAGGTCGGTGATTTTTTCCATCACTTCGCGGTACTCGCCGACGATCTTGTCCTGCTCCAGTCCGGTCAGGCGCTGCAGACGCAGCTCAAGAATGGCCTGCGCCTGCACATCGGAAAGTTTGTAGGCGCGCTGACTGCCGCTGCCCAGCATGCCGAATTCGGGCGACAGGGTTTCGGGACGCGACGCATCGCTCACACGGCTCAGCATCTCTTCCACCAGCGACGAACGCCACGACTTCGCCATCAAATCCTGCTTGGCGATAGCCGGTGTTGCTGCCGCCTTGATGAGCGCGATGATCTCGTCCACATTGGACAGCGCAACCGCCAGACCTTCCAGAATATGGCCGCGTTCGCGCGCTTTGCGCAGTTCAAATATCGTGCGGCGCGTCACCACTTCGCGACGGTGGCGCAGGAATGCGTCCAGGAATTGTTTCAGGTTGAGCAACTTGGGCTGGCCGTCCAACAGGGCCACCATGTTCATACCGAAGCTGTCCTGCAACTGCGTCTGCTTGTACAAATGGTTGAGCACGACTTCCGGCATCTCGCCGCGGCGCAGTTCAATCACCGCGCGCATACCGGACTTATCCGACTCGTCGCGAATCTCGGTGATACCTTCGATCTTCTTCTCGCGCACCAACTCGCCCACCTTGATGAGCAGATTGGCCTTGTTCACCTGGTAGGGCAGCTCGTCAATGATAATGGCCTGGCGAGTACCGCCCTTGTCCAAATCCTCGAAGTGCGTGCGCCCGCGCATCACCACACGACCACGTCCGGTACGGTAACCTTCTTTCACCCCGGCCAGGCCGTAGATGAAACCCGCCGTCGGGAAGTCCGGCGCGGGCACGATGTCGATCAGCTCTTCGATGTCGATGTCGGGATTTTTCAGCAGCGCGAAACAGGCATCGATGACTTCGGACAGATTATGCGGAGGAATGTTGGTCGCCATACCCACGGCGATACCGGACGAACCGTTCACCAACAGGTTGGGGAAGCGCGCCGGGAACACCAGCGGCTCGTGCTCCGAACCGTCGTAGTTCGGCCCGAAGTCCACGGTCTCTTTATCCAGATCAGCCAGCAATTCGTGCGCGATACGCGCCATACGGATTTCGGTGTAACGCATGGCCGCCGCATTGTCGCCGTCCACCGAGCCGAAGTTACCCTGGCCGTCCACCAACGGGTAACGCAAGGAGAAGTCCTGCGCCATACGCACGATGGTGTCGTACACCGCCGTGTCGCCGTGCGGGTGGTATTTACCGATTACGTCACCGACGATACGCGCCGATTTTTTGTAAGCACGGTTCCAGTCGTTGGAAAGTTCGTGCATGGCGAACAGCACGCGCCGATGCACCGGCTTGAGGCCGTCACGGGCATCGGGCAGCGCCCG
>JAGVIV010000165.1 GCA_020055845.1 Betaproteobacteria bacterium | reverse complement strand
GGTTTACTTCTTCCATCTTCAACGCGATGAAAGCGTCGATGAAGTCGCTGGAGAACACACCACCGCGTGTCAGGAACTCACGATCCTTGTCCAGATTTTCCAATGCTTCGTCCAGCGAGGCGCACACGGTTGGGATCTTTGCATCTTCTTCCGGCGGCAGGTCGTACAAGTTCTTGTCAGCCGGATCACCGGGGTGAATCTTGTTCTGGATACCATCCAAACCGGCCATCATCAGCGCGGAGAAACACAGGTACGGGTTCGCTGTCGGATCGGGGAAACGTGTTTCGATACGGCGTGCCTTGTCGCTGGCAACGTGAGGAATACGGATCGAAGCGGAACGGTTCTTTGCCGAGTAAGCCAACTTCACCGGAGCCTCGTAGTGAGGAACCAGACGCTTGTAGGAGTTAGTGCCGGGGTTGCAGATCGCGTTCAGTGCTTTGGCATGCTTGATGATACCGCCGATGTAGAACAGGGCTGTCTCGGACAGACCGGCGTAACCGTTACCCGCGAAAGTGTTCTTGCCGCCCTTCCAAATGGACTGGTGCACATGCATACCGGAACCGTTGTCGCCAACGATTGGCTTAGGCATAAATGTCGCTGTCTTGCCATATTGGTGCGCAACGTTGTGAACCACATACTTCAACGCTTGAGTCTGGTCGGCGCGCTTTACCAGCGTGCTGAACTTGGTACCGATTTCGCATTGACCGGCAGTCGCCACTTCATGGTGATGCACTTCAACTTCGATGCCGATGTCTTCCAGTGCCAAGCACATTGCAGCGCGGATGTCGTTCAAGCTATCAACGGGAGGAACGGGGAAGTAGCCGCCCTTAACCACTGGACGGTGACCGGTGTTTCCGCCGTCGTATTTCTCGCCGGATGACCATGCAGCCTCTTCGGAATTGATCTTCACGAAGCAACCGGACATGTCGGTGTTCCAGTTCACTGAGTCAAAAATGAAGAACTCTGGCTCGGGACCGAAGAATGCAGTGTCGCCAATGCCGGAAGACTTCAGATAAGCCTCGGCACGTTTAGCGATAGAGCGTGGATCGCGGTCATAACCTTTACCATCAGAAGGCTCTACCACGTCGCAAGTGATCACCAAGGTTGGCTCGTCCATGAACGGATCCAAATACGCAGAGGTAGGATCCGGCATCAGCAGCATGTCGGAGGCTTGAATGCCTTTCCAACCGGCGATAGATGAACCATCGAAAGCATGACCGTCGGTAAATTTATCTTCGCCGAAATACTTGGCTGGTACGCCTACGTGCTGCTCTTTGCCGCGTGTGTCGGTAAAACGCAGGTCGACGAATTTATACTCGCCACCTTGAATGGACTTAATGGCTTCAGCTGCTGACTTGAACATCACACTCTCCCAAATAATTATCTAAACGACAAACCAAAATAAAAAATCTCAGGTGATCTCAGCACAATCTGTGCCAGCCACTCTTCAGTTACAAGGCACGTATTTTGCCATATTCACCCAACCAAATGGGTAAAAAAGTGCGCCCAGAGATGGGGCGTCAAAAGACGGCGCGCACTATTTCGGTGCACATTTGCGCTGGATTTGAATATTGCGAAAGAAGGGGTCATCCAACGTAATTGCCGCACATTTCAGCTGCAGTGCTTCAGTTGCCGCTGGTTCCTGGTATTGGCCCGGCTCCAGAAGGAGCTCGGCATCGACCTTGCCGCTCAAGTAATGCAGCACAATGCGATTGTTAGTGAGGACGAATTCGCTACCCAGACGTTCGGCGAGGTGTTTAAGCAATGCCTCGCGCGGCGGCAGGTTGGAATTTGGCTTGGCCAAAATATCCTCCTCGGGGTCGATGTGTACCAGCACATCCAGAACGTGATGTTGACTGAGTACGGCCGCACGCGCAGCCTCGGCGATGTAATGACCTTCGGAGACGCTGACCTTGGGGTCAACCATGATGTGCGCATCCACCAAAGCATTGTCCGCCATCTTGCGCGTGCGCAAATCGTGCAGACCCACTACGCCAGGCGTAGCTTTCAAAGTGTGGCGTATGGCACGCACCTCTTCTTCATCCAGCCCGGTATCGACCAGCTCGGCCAATGCATCGCGTGCAAACTTGATGCCCATATGCGCGATCATCACGCCCACCACGGCGGAAGCAACCAAATCGAGAAAG
>JAGVIV010000154.1 GCA_020055845.1 Betaproteobacteria bacterium | reverse complement strand
TAGCGTTGCCTGCCTTCCGCATCGAGCCATGGAATTTGTTGGCGACGGTTTTCATTGAGGGTGGATTTTTCATCCCGATTCGCCATGTTGATGTAGGTGACGATTTCCGCCATGCCGCGTGTGACGGGATATTTTTCAACGATGTCGGACAGAGCGACTTGGCTGTTTTCGGACAGCATCAGCGCAATCCGGTTGCGCAGCAGATCTTCATCAACGTGGTGCTGGTTGAACAATGCGTCGGCGGAACAATCGCTCTCGCCCAACAACGGTGCGGCGTCGGTCATGCGGATTTTGCGCGGGGGCGAAAACAGGCTGCGGGTGAAGGGAATCGTGAAGTCGATCTTCGGTTCCGGCAAAGTCGCAAAGCTGTTTTCCTTGGGCGGATTGTGCTTGAGGGCAAGAGACTGTTTCTCGATGTCGCGGATTAGCTCGGCGATACGTTTGTTATCCAGCCACATCTGGCTGTCGAGAAAACGGCGCAACTGCTCCACCAGTTGCGCGGCGGTGCGCTGAACTTTTTCACCCGCTTCCGAAAGATGGAAACGATAATCCGCCAGCCACCTGTCTTGGGTCATTCCCGCAATTTCCGGAAGCTCCAGTGCCTGAGCCAATAACGCTTGCAGCTCCTCGCGTCGTTCCAGCGACATCAGGAATGTCCAGAATGCTTCAAAACTGCGCCCCTGATCGGACGAGCCGATGGCATCCTGCTCACCAAAAATTTCCGCCAGCAGTTCGGCTTTGGGTTTGTCTGCCAGCGCGATGCGCTCGCGGGTTTTTTGATCTAGTTGGCGGAAGTTGGCTTCCACCTGACGAAAGTCAGAAAGCAGTTGCCGCGCCGTTTCCTCAATCTGGAAATATCGCTCTTTAACTTGCGTGGAGGAGGGTAGCGACAGCGGTGTATCGCCCGCCTGCAAGCGCGAAATTTCTGCCTCAATTTCTGCTTTGCGCTTGTTCAGTTCGGCAATCCGTGTTTCCGCGTTGCTTTCGGTTTCATGCACCAGATTGCGCAGCAACTCGAATATCGTCAGCAGCCGCGACTCGGTTCCCACGAACTGTTTCTCGCGCAAACTGTCCAGCCACTCCAGAGCCTTTTCTGTTGCGGCGGACAAGTCGTATTCCGCCTCATCTTCCTGCGGTGGATAATATTTGCGCAAAAAAGCAGAGTCCGCATGCGCCCAGGCATCGAGGTATTCCTTGGCCGGACGGGGATAAAGCTTTTCCCCGTAGGATAAACGCAAGTCGTACAAATAATCGTCCAGTGCCGAAACCAGTTCGCGCTGGCGAATGGCGCGTTTATTTGGGCGGATAAACGCATGGTGCAAAAATCCGGCAATCAGCGGCGCATTATCCAGCGTGAGCAAACGCCAAGCCGGGTGGTTATTGCGCAGTTGGCAGAGGTAGTCGTAGTTCATCGGCGGTTAGTGCGGGTCTTCATTTTTGTCAGATTTTTTTTGCACTCTCAATTTGCTCATAACGCAACGGCTTGACATCGGATAATTTACGCCGTACTCCGAGCCAATATCGACCATATCGAGGATATCCTCGATATGGTCTGCCGCCGCATATCCACTATTCTGGCAAGCCTCAGTCGAAGGCTTGTCGATTCTATGTTCGTATGCGCACGAACAACATGCTATGTCCACAGGTGTTCGCGAATCTTTATAAGCGCAACCATCATCGCCTCATCTTCATCATCGTAGCGTTTTTCGATGTCGTTCAGCACATCCATCAAGCGTTTGCTTTCTGCACGTTCTTCGTCAGTCTTATCATTGAAAATCATAGACCACGGCTCATCGTCTTCGCCCGCCTGTGCCGCACGTCTGCGTTCGCAGAAATCGCTCCACCCGGATTCGTCGTAAGGGTCTGGACGGTTCGGCCGAATATTTTTCCACCAGTCATACAGCCGCTTCTGTTCCATGGCGGCGAGAGCTTGCGGCGTAAGGGAGCCATACCTCGGGTCGGATTTATCCATCCACTCATCATCGAATTTCAGGCTGCTTTCCCATTCGAGATAATCCAATCCCGCTTGCGGGCAACGCCATATCCCCCAGCGCAACCAGCGCCAGCCACCTCGCCACCACGGCAATTTGTATTGTGCACGTTTTTCATCGCTGAATACGCAATGGTGGTACGCCTTTTCTACTTCGATAAAGTCCACCAGTTCGGTGAACATGCCGTGCAGCAGGCGATTATCAATTGAATGATATTCACCAGCCTCAAGCCCCGTTTTGATGTAATGAGTTTTGCTCACATAGCGGTTGAATAGATAGAAGCGGGCATCGCAAACTTTATCGTAAGGCCACCAGATAAAGTTTTGCGCATCGTCAAGGAATTCTTCGGTGAACCAGAAAACGACTGGATGATTTTTACGCACATCCTTGCGCCATTCGGCCCATTCTTCAGATGTACCGCTGTCCATCTTCGGACGCGCGCCAAACCTGATGGAAATCCACTTGGCAAACTTGCTGCATGACCAGTAGTTAGCTCGTTGTGCCATTGGCATCGTCCTCGGGAAATGGTCAGGCCTTGGGTGTTTCCACCGTAGGCGACAATCCGGCTGCATGAGCGCGTTTTTTCAGGCGCTGATCGAAACTTAAAAACGTGCTGCAAAAATCGGCGCGAGCCAAGTGCAGTGCATCGGCAAAATCCAGTCCATGCTGATAAGCATCCAGCGCGGCGAGCACGATGCTGCGGTCTTCGATTTGTACATTTTCTAGGCCGCATAGCGACTCAAATACTCGCTGGATGTCTTTGCGAGAGAGTTCGTAAAAGCCGCGCATCACCCATTCAAACTCCAGAGTCACCGATACAGGCACAAACACTGCGCCAGACAGTGCCGCAATCGCAGCAGGGCGTTGTCGCGCAGCCTCACGATCATCCTCATCATTAATGAAGAAACGCGCCAGCACATTGGTATCTACCGCATTCATTTTTGCTTGCTCAGTAATGAGGCCGGATCAAAATCAGCGAGATTGCGCGCCTTGCCTTTTGATGTCGCCGTCACCATTCCAGCGCAGGCGGCGATGTTGGCAGCCTTCACAGGTCGCGACACCACTAGGCGCACACCGTCCAGCTCCTCGATAATTTCCATCTGCGTACCCGCCATCAAGCCGAGCCGCCGCCGAATGTCGGCGGGGAGAACGACTTGTCCTTTGGATGAAACGGTCATGGTTGCCATGAT
>JAGVIV010000295.1 GCA_020055845.1 Betaproteobacteria bacterium | reverse complement strand
TTCATGAACAGCACGAGCATCAGCCAAAATCTAAGCGCGGCGGGTTCCGGTTCCTTGCAGGGAAATTATTCCAACGCGGTGAATATCTACAGTCTGCAGTACGGCCACAGCTTCTAAGGCCGGGCGAACAAGGGGGAGGTGATGCCTCCCCTTTTTTATTTGGAGAGACGCGTGAATAAAAATCTGGTGATCCGCAAAGTGGCCGTGCTCGGTGCCGGGGTGATGGGAGCGCAGATTGCCGCGCATCTGGTCAACGCCAATGTTGAAACCTTGTTGTTTGAATTGCCCGCGAAAGAAGGCGAGCCGAATGGCAATGTGAACAAAGCGCTGGAAGGCTTGAAAAAGCTGGAGCCCTCGCCTATCGCCAGTCCCGCCAAAATTACTTTTATCCAACCTGCGAACTACGAGCAGCATCTGGAAAAATTGCGCGAATGCGATCTGGTGATCGAAGCCATCGCCGAGCGCATCGACTGGAAGTCCGACCTGTACCGCAAGGTCGCGCCGTTCCTGCATGCGAATGCGATATTCGCGAGCAACACCTCCGGCCTCTCTATCAACAAATTGGCTGAAGCTTTTCCCGAAAAGCTGCGCCACCGTTTTTGCGGCATCCACTTTTTCAATCCGCCGCGCTACATGCATCTGGTGGAGTTGATTGCCTGCACCGGCACCGATGCGCCGCTGCTCGACCAACTGGAAACCTTTCTGGTCTCGACGCTGGGCAAAGGCGTGGTGCGCGCAAAAGACACTCCCAACTTCATCGCCAACCGCATCGGTGTGTTTTCCATGCTTGCCACCCAACACCATGCCACCGTATTCGGTCTCGGCTTCGACAGGGTGGACGCGCTCACCGGGCGTTACCTTGGTCGCCCCAAGAGCGCCACCTTCCGCACGCTCGATGTGGTCGGTCTCGACGTGTTTGCGCACGTGGTCAACACCATGCGCGATAACTTAACTGACGATCCGTGGCATAAGTATTTCGAGCTGCCGGACTGGTTTAACGAGCTTGTGGCTAAAGGCGCTCTCGGCCAGAAGAGCAAGCGCGGTATTTACCAGAAGGTGGGTAAGGAGATACAGGTTCTCGACCTGAGTAGCAAAGAATACCGGCTCTCCGACAGCAAGATAGATGAAGAGGTAAAAGAGATTTTGCGCGAACGCGACTGGGGCATGAAACTCTCCGGCCTGCGCCGCAATCCGCACCCTCAAGCGCAATTTCTGTGGGCGACTTTCCGCGATGTGTTCCATTACTGCGCCCTGCAATTGGAACACATCGCCGACAACGCAAGAGATGTCGATCTCGCCGTGCGTTGGGGCTTCGGCTGGGACAACGGCCCGTTTGAAATCTGGCAGGCCGCAGGCTGGCAACAAGTGGCTGGCTGGATTGCCGACGACATCGCCGCAGGCAAAGCAATGGCCAGCGCGCCACTGCCCGCATGGGCGACCGAAGACAACCGCACCGGCGTACACACCGCACAGGGCAGTTACTCCCCTCGCCCGCAAGCGGGAGAGGGGCTAGGGGTGAGGGGCTATCAACCCCGCTCCACTCTTCCCGTCTACCTCCGCCAACTCTACCCCGACGCCCTCATCGGCGAAGAGCGCCACGACGGCGAAACCGTGTTCGAGACACCTGAAGTGCGCCTGTGGCACACAGGCGACAACATCGCCATCCTCAGCTTCAAGAGCAAAATGCACACCGTCAGCAACGAAGTGCTGGAAGGCATCTTGCGTGCGGTGGACGAAGCCGAAGCGCATTTCAGCGCGCTCATCTTGTGGCAGACCGAGCCACCGTTTTCCGCCGGAGCAAACCTGCTGCAACTGATGCAGGGCGTGCAAGAACCCGCACAGGATGCGGGGCTGTTCGGCAAAATTAAAGGTGCGGTAAACCGCGTCAAATATACCGTTGCGGGGCGCGGCGGCATCGGCGACGTGCTCAACGCCGCTGTCGGCAACGTGCCCCACGTCGAAGCCGTGGTTGCCAAATTTCAACAGACTTCGATGCGGCTCAAGTATGCGCAGGTGCCCACCCTCGCCGCAGTGGATGGCTTGGCGCTAGGCGGTGGCTGCGAATTTTCCATCCACTGCACACGCATCGTCGCCACGCTGGAAACTTACATAGGCTTGGTAGAGGTTGGAGTGGGTTTGCTGCCCGCAGGCGGCGGGTGCAAAGAAATGGCGCAACGCGCGGCAGCCGAAGCCAGAGGCGGCGACATCTTCCCGCATCTCAAACGATATTTTCAAAAAATTGCCATGGGCGAGGTGGCCAAGAGCGCCGAACTCGCGCGCGAAATGGGCTACTTGAAATCCTCCGACCGCATCGTGCTCAACCGCTTTGAACTCCTGCACGTTGCCAAAGAAGAAGCCAAAGCCCTCACCGCCACTGCCTATCGCCCGCCCATGCACCAACGCCAAATCCCCGTGGCAGGACGCACCGGCATCGCCACCCTCAAAGCCGCCATGATCAACATGCGTGAAGGTGGCTTCATCTCCGAGCACGACTACAACATCGGTTGCCGCGTCGCGGAGACGATGTGCGGTGGCGATGTGGAAGCGGGCAGCTTGGTCGATGAGGATTGGTTGCTTGATTTGGAACGTAAGAACTTCATGGAGTTGCTGGCGACCGAGAAGACGCAGGCAAGGATTGAGCATATGTTGAAGAACGGGAAGCCGTTGCGGAATTAGTAACTCTATAAATAAATCGCATTTAACTGAAAGGGGAAAAAGATGGTGGACTTTATTGATCAACTTAAATCACTTGCAACGCGCATAGAGGGAACCAAGGATGTGATTCAAACGGAAGAGGCAACAAAGAACGCGATGATTATGCCTTTCATCCAGTTGCTTGGTTACGACGTGTTTAATCCGCTGGAAGTGACACCAGAGCTTGTTGCTGATATTGGAACAAAAAAAGGAGAGAAGGTTGATTACGCCATTCTTAAAGATGGCAAACCGATTGTCCTTTTTGAATGCAAAAAATGCGGAGCTGATTTAGGGATCAATCACGCCTCTCAGTTGTTTCGGTATTTTCACGTAACTGAAGCCAGATTTGGTGTCCTGACCAATGGATTGGTTTATCGTTTTTTTACTGATTTAGAACAACCCAATAAGATGGATGAGAAGCCATTTCTTGAGTTCAATATTCTCGACTTTAAAGATCAGGAAGTAGAAGAGTTAAAAAAATTCGCAAAGAGTTCATTCGATCTCGATACTATTCTCGCTACAGCCAATGAACTAAAGTACACGCGTGCAATTCGTAATCTTTTGTCTGACTGGATGACAAACCCATCGGAAGATTTTGTTCGTCTCGTTTCTACTGATTTACTTTCGGGGCGACGTTTTACGCCAGCAGTAAAAGATCAATTCACTGCGCTTTCGAAGCGCGCATTCCAACAACTTATTAGCGACAAAATAAATGAAAGACTAAAGGTCGCGATGAGGCCGGAAACTTTGGCTGTCTCAACGCCTGAAGTTATTGAGGTTGCTCAGCATAGTGATGCGGATGACGAAGGCAATGCTGTTTCCACCACAATTGAAGAGATTGAGGGCTTTCACATAGTCAAATCTATTTTGCGCGATGTGATCAATCCCCGCCGTGTCTTTATGAGAGATGCGCAAAGCTATTGCGCGGTCTTGCTGGACGACAATAACCGCAAGCCAATTTGTAGGCTTCGATTTAACAACAGTTCAAAGTTGGTGCTGGGTTTGTTTAACGGAAAAGATGAAGAGCGTTTGCCTTTAGCTGATGTGGATGAGATTTACAGTTATGCAGATAGGCTCAAGGTAACTGTTGCCGCTATTGAGGCAGAGAAATAATAGCGCTGATATGAAGTAATAGGGGACGTACCACGGAATAATTTGATATTCGCATAACGAAATGACAACACCGCTTAACCCACTAATGATATGGGGTCAGGTTCGGGCAATCGGGGCGCACCACAATTTTTTAGGAATATGAAATGAATCGTTCAACAACATTGCAGTTGCTCATAGAACACAAACATGAACTGATGCGGCGCTTCGGTGTGTCGCGTCTGGCCTTGTTTGGCTCGGTGGTGCGTGATGCGGCGCAGCAGGGGAGCGATGTGGATGTGCTGGTGGCATTCGATGGACCGGCTACGTCTGCACGCTATTTCGGCGTGCAGTTCTATCTGGAAGATTTGCTTGGCTGTCCGGTTGATTTGGTGACGGAGAAGGCATTGCGCCCCGAGTTGCGTCCTTTTATCGAGAAGGAGGCTGTGCATGTCTAAAGATGCTGACCGCGAGTGGGGGTTCTATCTGGATGACATGATCGGTTTTGCCGAAAAGGTTATCGCTTATACAGATGGGCTGGATCAAGAGCGCTTTGTGGATAGTGGCTTGAATTACGATGCGACGATACGCAATCTGGAATTGATCGGGGAGGCGTCCACGAATATTCCCGATGAGGTGCGCCAGAGCTATCCGCAGATACCTTGGCGCATGTTGGTCGCAACCCGCAACAAACTGATACATGGTTACTTGGGAATAGACAATGATACGTTGTGGAGCATCATCCAAGACGATGTCCCTGTGTTGTTGAAAGAGTTGCAAACGCTGAAAGCCGAAAACTAACGCATTGCGGGAGATAGTTATGAGCAAACAAGTCCAGGAAGCCTACATTGTTGCTGCCACCCGCACGCCGGTCGGTAAAGCGCCGCGCGGTATGTTCCGCAATACGCGGCCCGATGATCTGCTGGCGCATGTGTTGAAGAGTGTGCTGGCGCAAGCGCCGTCGCTCGACCCGGCCAGCATAGGCGATGTGATCGTCGGCTGTGCGATGCCGGAGGCGGAGCAGGGGATGAATGTGGCGCGCATTGCGCTGCTGTTGGCGGGCATCCCAAACACGGTGCCGGGGCTGACGGTGAATCGCTTTTGTTCTTCCGGCTTGCAGGCGGTGGCATTGGCGGCGGATCGCATTCGCTTGGGCGAGGCCGAGGTGATGCTGGCGGCGGGTGTGGAGAGCATGAGTATGGTGCCGATGATGGGTAACAAGATCGCGTTTAATCCGGCCATCTTCGAGCACAACGAGCATTACGGCATCGCTTACGGCATGGGGTTGACGGCGGAGAAGGTGGCGGAGCGTTGGCATGTGTCGCGCGAGGCACAGGATGCGTTTGCGTTGCAGAGCCATCAGCGCGCCATTGCGGCGATTAACGGCGGTGAGTTCAATGATGAGATTTCGCCGTTCCACATCAGCGAACACTTGCCGGATTTGAATTCGAGGGAAGTAAAAGTGAAGGCACGCGCGGTGGCTCAGGACGAAGGGCCGCGTGCGGATACTTCGCTCGAAGCGCTGGGTAAACTCAAGACGGTGTTCGCGCAAAAAGGCTCGGTGACGGCGGGCAACAGTTCGCAGATGTCGGACGGGGCGGGGGCGGTGTTGCTGTGCTCCGAGTCTGCATTGAAGCGCTACAACCTCACGCCTATCGGAAAATTTCTCGGTTTCAGTGTGGCGGGCGTACCACCGGAAATTATGGGCATCGGCCCGAAAGAAGCGATTCCGCGCGTGTTGAAGCAGGTAGGTTTGAACTTGCAGGATATGGGCTGGATCGAGCTTAACGAGGCGTTTGCCGCGCAGTCGTTGGCGGTGATTAACGACATCGGTCTTGATCCAGCTATTGTGAATCCGCTAGGCGGCGCGATTGCGCTAGGACATCCTCTCGGTGCGACGGGTGCGATCCGCACGGCGACTTTGTTGCACGGGCTGCGCCGCCGCAAGCAGAAGTACGGTATGGTGACCATGTGTATCGGTACGGGCATGGGTGCTGCCGGTATCTTCGAGGCTTTGTAAATCCAATTTCCGCGGACGGGAGATTCCCCTGTTGGCAGTGTGGCAGGGAACTAATCGGTGCGCGGTCTCATCTGAGTTAAGATTGCGGCCTATCCGGTCGCAATGGCACTGTGTGAAATTACATTGATTAATTTGGGGACGAAATGAAAAAACTAGTCGCGATATTTTTGTTGTGTGTGTCGATGCAGGTGTCTGCGTTGGAGTTGGAAGGTCTCAAGCTGGAAGAGAGTGTGCAACTGGAGAACAGTCCGCTGGTGTTGAACGGTGCCGGCGTGCGCAGTATCGTGTTCTTCAAGATGTATGCCGTTGCCCTGTATCTTTCCGAGAAGCAGCACGACACGGGCGCGATATTGGGCGATTCCAAGCCCAAACGTATCGCTTTGCATGTGCTGGTGGGCGAGGGTGATCTGGAGCGATTCCTGAACGGCTTCCGCAAGGGAATCGAAAAAAATCACAGCGAGGCGCAACTGGCGGCCTTGAATGAGCGCATGGCGGCATTCGATAAATTGTTTGCGGCGGTCAAAAAGGTGAAGCGCGGCGATGTGATCGCGTTCGACTGGTTGCCCGCGAGCGGAACCCGCGTGAGTTTGAATGGCAATAGTCTGGGCGACATCGCGGGTGAGGATTTCTACCGAGCTTTGTTGTCTATCTGGTTGGGCACCAAGCCGGTTAAAGAAGATGTGAAGAAGGCGTTGCTGGGTTAAGCCGGGGAGTCGAGATGAAACGTATCTTGTTGTCGCTTTTGTTGTTGTCGCTGAGCTGTAGCGCGGGCGCGCTGGAGATCGCCGGTGTGAAAGTGCCGGAAAAGGTTCAGGCCGGAGACAAGCCGCTGGTGTTGAACGGCGCGGGGTCGCGATTTATGGGCGGCATGCTCGATGTCTATGTCATCGCATTATATTTGCAGGAGAGTAAGCATTCGGTCGCGGAGGTGCTGGACGGGAAGCAAATCAAGAATGTCACGATATGGTTTCTCACGCCGCTGGGGATAAAAGTCACCCGCGAACAGTTGCTGGATGCCACGCATAAATTGATGTCGGAAAATGTCGGCGCGGACGAGCTGCAAAAGCTG
>JAGVIV010000188.1 GCA_020055845.1 Betaproteobacteria bacterium | reverse complement strand
AGAACGCCTTCTATTCCCATTCCAACGCCCCTTTCATCCATTCATAGACAAAGCCGACAACCAGTATTCCAAGGAAGACCATCATGGACAGAAATCCGAACAGGCCAATTTCTTTAAGCACGACAGCCCAAGGAAAGAGAAACGCGATTTCAAGATCGAACAGGATAAAAAGAATGGCGACCAAATAGTAGCGCACGTCGAATTTCATACGCGCGTCCTCGAAGGCTTCGAAGCCGCACTCATACGGAGAAAGCTTGGCGCTATCGGGACGATGCGGCGCAACAAATCTGCCCAGAAGCAATGGGATGACGCCTATGGCCAGACCGACGCAGATAAACAACAGGACTGGAAAATAGTTTTCCAACATACTGAGTCTCCCCCTCTGCAAACAGCATCTGCGACAGATACTGCATGCCTCTCTAGTTTATTATTAATCAACCAAAATCTAGATGCTTTGGCTCAATGTTTGGTGCGGGGCAAGGGACTCGAACCCTCACGTCCTTACGGACACAGCCACCTCAAGGCTGCGCGTCTACCAATTCCGCCAACTCCGCATATTACTTGCTACTCAATCAATTTTTTACTTAGGAATTTCTTTCGACTTCGAGCCCGGCTCGTCAATCAGCGCGGGCGCTGGCGCGAGCGGCTGCGCAGTCTTGCTTGCATCAATCTTACCCATCACGCCCTGGTCTTGCGACGGATGCGCATATAAATAAGTCAAAGAAAGGCTGGTGACAAAGAAAACGGTGGCCGCCACTGCGGTACTCCGGCTCAAAAAGTTTGCAGAACCACTTGAACCAAACAGACTTCCCGCGGAACCCGTACCAAAAGCAGCGCCCATATCGGCACCTTTACCATGCTGAATCAACACGAGACCAATCAACACAACGGCAGTTATTACATGAACAACCCAAACTAATGTCTCCACTTACCACTCCAAGAATCTAATATTTATTTAGGTAAACCCAAGCATAAGCTGGGTACATATTATTATTTTTACTGCGCTGCGCGACAGATAGCCACAAAATCCTCAGCCACTAAAGACGCCCCGCCAATCAAGCCGCCATCAATGTCTGGCATCGCGAATAGCTCCACCGCATTGGCGGCTTTTACGCTACCGCCGTAGAGTATACACAAAGCCTGCGCGACATGGCTATCCTGTTGCGCGACACGCTGGCGGATAAATGCATGGACCGCCTGCGCCTGCTCTGGAGAAGCCGTTTTACCGGTACCGATCGCCCATACTGGCTCATAAGCCAGCACCGCCTTGGCCAAACTTTGCGCCCCGCTGCGATTTAAAATCGCATCCAACTGGGTCGCCACCGCCTGCTCAGTGACACCGGCTTCGCGCTCCGCCAAGGTTTCTCCGACACAGAATATCGGTGTCAAGCCAGCTTTTATTGCCGCCTCGAATTTAGCCGATGCAATTTCGTTGTTCTCATGGAACAGGCCACGGCGCTCCGAATGACCGATAATCACGTAACGGCAGCCGAAATCAACCAGCATTCCGGGAGCAACGGCACCGGTATAAGCGCCTTCTTCATGGGGACTCAAATTCTGGGCACCCCACGCCACGTTACTACCAGCCAACATCGCCTCAGCCTGGGCAAGATAAGGATAGGGAACACACACCGCATAATCTGCCGCCTTCAACGCACGCACGCCGGCCACAACACCTTCCAATAGCGCCTTATTGCGCGCCAGCCGACCATACATTTTCCAATTTCCGACAACTAATTTGCGGCGCATCTCTTGTTATTCCCACAGCCACGAAAGTCCCGAATCCTACCTGCGAAAAGCGGAACGGTCAATCGCGCTAACCGAGCACCCGTTTACTCCCACAGGCAAAATAATTCTGCGGAGGCTAATTTTACAAAAAAGGCATTCAGCACTCGTGTAATAATTGTGTAACAAGCACTATATATGATGTGGGACGCTGATAACGGCAAGCAACTGAAACTGTAATCCAATCACACACCCAGGAGATCCCATGAGTAAATTGAACCGCCTTCTAAGCAGTATCGGCCTGAGCGCCGCACTGCTATCCACTGCCGCCTTCGCAGCCGATATTACAGGTGCAGGCGCCACTTTCCCTTACCCCGTCTACGCAAAATGGGCAGAAGCATATAAAGCTCAGACCGGTATCGGCCTGAACTACCAATCCATCGGTTCCGGCGGCGGCATCAAGCAAATCAAGGCTAAGACTGTCAATTTCGGCGCAACCGATGCGCCTTTGAATCAAAATGATTTGGGCATGGCTGGCTTGACTCAATTCCCGACCGTTATTGGCGGTGTTGTTCCCGTTATCAATGTTGACGGCGTTGCTCCAGGCCAACTGAAACTCACAGGTGAAACACTGGCTGCTATCTACTTGGGCAAAATCAGCAAATGGAATGATCCAAAAATCGCCGCTGACAACGCAGGCGTAGCCCTGCCTGACGCAGGCATCAATGTTGTGCATCGTGCAGACGGTTCGGGCACTTCGTTTATTTTCACCACTTATCTTTCCAAAGTCAGCACCGAATGGTTCCGCACTGTAGGCGCGTCATCTGCTGTGCAATGGCCTGTTGGCATGGGCGGCAAAGGCAACGAAGGTGTTGCATCCAACGTGAAGAGCATCAAGAACTCTATCGGTTACGTTGAATATGCTTATGCGCTGCAAAACAAGATGGCCTATGTGCAACTGAAGAATCGCGACGGCCAATTTGTTAGCCCAGTAGCGGAAAACTTCAAGGCAGCAGCTGCCAACGCAAAATGGAAAGCTGAAGAAGGCTTCTACCAGATTTTGGTTAACCAACCAGGCAAAGAAAGCTGGCCCATCACTGGCGCAACTTTCATCCTGATGCACACTAGCCAAGCCAATGCCGAATCAGCCAAAGATGTTCTGAAGTT
>JAGVIV010000291.1 GCA_020055845.1 Betaproteobacteria bacterium | reverse complement strand
GAACAGGTATTGCCCCTGTTAAGGCGATGTTGGAGGGTGCGCATAGCCTTCCCGCAGAAAACCGACCCCGTTCCATTACTGTGTATTGGGGTGGCCGCACGCCCGATGATTTGTACTGGGATGTGTCCGCGGTGAATACAAAACATCGCTATGTTCCGGTCCTTTCGCGTGCAGCTGCAGCAATCGACTGGACCGGTGCGCGTGGCCATGTTCAGGATGCATTGATTGCCGATGAAATAGACCTTACCCAAGCCGTTTTTTACGCTTGTGGATCAGACGCCATGATTCACAGTGCCCGTGAACTGCTAATCAGTAAAGGACTGCCAGAACGACGCTTTCATTCCGATGCGTTTGTCTGCTCAGCCGTAAGTTGAACAGGAAAAAATCTAATGAAAGCAGTGATTCTTGCAGGGGGGCTCGGTACACGTTTGAGCGAAGAAACCTCTACCCGCCCGAAACCCATGGTGGAAATTGGTGGCAAGCCAATTCTTTGGCACATCATGAAGATGTACTCCCAACATGGCATTCACGACTTCGTGATTTGCTGTGGTTACAAGGGTTATGTCATCAAGGAGTATTTCGCCAACTACTTCTTGCACATGTCGGACGTGACTTTCGACATGCACGCCAACAGCATGCACGTTCATGAAAAGCGTGCGGAACACTGGAAAGTCACGCTGGTGGATACAGGCGACGAGTCGATGACCGGTGGACGCTTGCGGCGAGTGGCGGAATACGTGAAGGACGAAGAAGCGTTTTGCTTCACCTACGGTGATGGGGTAGGCGATATCGATATCTCCGCCAGCATCGACTTTCACCGCCAGCACGGCAAATGGGCAACGCTGACCGCCACCTATCCCCCGGGTCGCTTTGGCGCCCTGGACATTCAGCAAAAGCAGGTGATGAGCTTCAAGGAAAAGCCCAAAGGCGACGGCGCAATGATCAATGGCGGCTTCTTTGTCCTTTCCCCGAAGGTCCTAGGTCACATCAAGGGCGACCAGACGATCTGGGAACAAGAGCCCCTGATGAAGCTGGCGGAAGACGGTCAGCTCATGGCTTACGAGCACCACGGTTTCTGGCAGCCGATGGATACTCTCCGAGACAAACATCTCCTTGAAGAACTCTGGGCCAGTGGGAAAGCCCCCTGGAAGAAATGGAATTGATCATGCAAGGCGTGAATCCGAATTTCTGGCAGGGTAAGCGCGTCTTTCTGACAGGCCATACCGGTTTCAAAGGCAGTTGGCTCAGCCTCTGGTTGCAATCCATGGGAGCAGAGCTGCATGGTTTGGCGCTGAACCCACCCACAACGCCCGCACTGTTTGATGAAGCCAACGTCGGGGCAGGCATGCAAAGTACGATTGGTGACATTCGTGACTACACAACCGTCCTGGCGGCGATGCATGCTTGCAGGCCCGACATCGTCATCCACATGGCCGCACAGCCGCTGGTGCGCTACTCATACCAAGCGCCCGTTGAGACCTATGCCACCAATGTTATGGGCACCGTGCATGTTCTGGAAGCCACACGTCAGGTCGGCACCGCCAAAGCCGTCGTTAACGTTACCACCGACAAGTGCTACGACAACAAAGAGTGGGTCTGGGGCTACCGTGAAGATGAGCCGATGGGTGGCTACGATCCTTACAGCAACAGCAAGGGCTGCTCAGAACTGATCACCAGCGCCTACCGGCGCTCGTTCTTTCAGCAAAGTGGAATTGCCTTGGCTTCAGCCCGTGCCGGCAATGTGATCGGTGGTGGAGACTGGGCCGCAGACCGCTTGGTGCCCGACATCCTACGGGCTTTCGAAAAATCTCAGCCGGTCATCATTCGCAATCCTCATGCCACCAGGCCTTGGCAACATGTCCTAGAACCCTTATCCGGGTATCTGATGCTCGCTGAACGCCTTTACGTAGACGGGCAAACCTTCGCGGAAGGTTGGAATTTTGGACCACATGACGAAGATGCCCGCCCGGTCCAGTGGATCGTTGAGCACATGGTTGAAACTTGGGGCGATGAAGACCTTTGGCAACTGGATGGTGGCGCACATCCACATGAAGCCAACTACCTCAAATTAGATATCTCCAAAGCGAAAGCCAAATTGGGCTGGCAACCGCGCTGGAACCTGTCCACAGCGCTTGCCAAAATTACCGAGTGGCACCATCACTGGCTTGCCAAGGCCGATGTGCAATCTAAATGCCTGCAGCAGATCAGCGACTATCAACGGCCACCTGTTTAACCAGATTTCAATATGACGACCTCTACCATTCAATCTCACAACAAAACGGCCGATAGTATTCGCCAGGAAATCGCCCAACTCGTCCAGCAATACGCCGATATTGTTTATGCCCCCAAGCCCTTCGTGGCTGGTGAAACACCGGTTCCGGTATCCGGAAAGGTTATTGGTGCGGACGAACTCAAGAACATGGTCGACGCTTCGTTGGACGGTTGGTTGACCACTGGCCGCTTCAACGCCATGTTCGAACAGCGCCTCGCAGAGTTCTTGGGCGTCAAATACCTGATCACCGTTAACTCAGGCTCATCGGCCAACTTGGTAGCTTTCTCGACGCTGACCAGCGCCAAACTAGGCGATCGTGCGATCAAGTCGGGCGATGAAGTGATCGGTGTGGCCGCAGGCTTCCCGACCACCGTCAACCCCATCATCCAATTTGGTGCAGTGCCAGTATTTGTTGATGTGGACTTGGCAACGCACAACATCGATGCATCGAAGATCGAAGCCGCAATTTCGACCAAAACCAAAGCCATCATGCTGGCCCACAGCCTAGGCAACCCATTTAACCTTGAGGTAGTAACTGCACTTTGCAGGAAATACAACCTGTGGCTGGTTGAAGACTGTTGCGATGCACTTGGCGCTACATACAACGGCCAAATGGTGGGTACGTTTGGTGACATTGCCACATTGAGCTTTTACCCCGCTCACCACATCACTATGGGTGAAGGCGGCGCAGTGTTCACAAACAACCCTGAGTTGAAGCTGATCGCAGAATCCTTCCGCGACTGGGGCCGCGACTGCTACTGTCCGCCAGGCAAAGACAATACCTGCAACAAACGATTCTGCTGGACCAAGAAAGAACTCGGTGGCGACTTGCCCGATGGTTACGACCACAAGTACACCTACAGCCACCTTGGCTACAACTTGAAGATCTCTGACATGCAAGCCGCCTGCGGGCTGGCGCAGCTGCACAGGGTCGAGGAGTTCATCGCCAAGCGTCGTGCCAATTTTGCGTACCTGAAGGCCAAGCTGGCCAGCGCCGCAGAATTCCTGCACCTGCCGGAAGCAACGCCGAACTCCGAACCGTCGTGGTTCGGCTTTCCACTGATCGTCAAGGAGAGCGCCGGTATAAAGCGCGCCGACCTGATCAATTTCTTGGAAGAAAACAAGATTGGCACGCGCCTGCTGTTCGCCGGCAATCTGACCAAACAACCCTATATGGTAGGCCGGAATTACCGCGTCAGCGGAGACCTGACCAACACCGATGTGGTGATGAATTACACATTCTGGCTGGGCACTTTCCCGGCATTGGGGCAACAGCAACTGGACTATATCGCGGACAAGCTAGAAGAGTTCTTTGGCTTGAACTTCTGATTCATGATGACCAAGCGCTTGCTGCTAACCGGGGCTACTGGCTTTCTTGGTAGTTCTCTCGCCCGGTATTGGGCACATGCAGGACATGAACTCTGCCTGTTGGCTCGTCCTGGTTCTGTAACGCACCGCATTGACGACCTTCTTACGCAGGTCAAGTTGGTGAGGGTGAGCGATATTCAATCAGTGATGGAGGCCGTTCACACGTTCGAGCCCAATGTAATTATTCACACTGCAAGCTCTTATGGCCGCAACGGAGAGTCACCTTTGGTCATGTTAGATAGCAACCTTCGGCTGGGAACCGCACTGCTGCAAGCAGCGCTGACACTGCCCACAGTTGATGGAGCCTTGCCACTCACCGTGCTAAACACTGGCACAGTGCTGGCACCAAACGTCAGCCTCTACGCACTTAGCAAAACACAGTTCTCAGCTTGGGGCGCCGCCTTGGCGGAGCAGATGCCTGAACGGCTACGCTTCATCGACATCCGATTACAGCACATGTACGGGCCTGGCGATGATCGCTCCAAGTTCACGTCGCATGTCATTGATGCTTGTCGCCGGAACGAACCGTACCTCGCTCTGACAGCAGGCGAACAGCGCCGCGACTTCATTCACATCGACGACGTAGTGCGCGCATATGACTGCATCTTGGAACGGCAATTCGGCTTTGCTTCCAGCGACGCAATTGATGTTGGTTCTGGGGATGCAGTCACAATACGCAGCTTCGTCGAGATGGTGAAAAACTTATGTGGTGCTGAGACTGAACTTGATTTTGGGGCGATCCCCTATCGCGTTAATGAGGCCATGTTGTGTGTGGCCGACACAGAACGGCTTCGGGGG
>JAGVIV010000100.1 GCA_020055845.1 Betaproteobacteria bacterium | reverse complement strand
TCCACTTCGCGCAGGAAGCGCATGGCCTTGGTGTAGTTCTCGGTGACGATGCTGTCGGTGTGCTGCGAGCTGTAGGTGTTGATGTGGTCGATCGCTTCGTCCAGATTCGCCACGATGCGCACGCTCAAAATCGGCGCGAGGTATTCGGTGCGCCAGTCTTCCTCGGAGGCGGCGCTCATCTGTGCGACGAGTTTGCGCGAGGCTTCGTCGCCGCGCAGCTCCACGCCTTTGTCCAGATAGATTTTGCACAAATCGGGCAGCACTTTCGCGGCCACGCTAGCATTCACCAGCAGCGTCTCCATCGCGTTGCACACGCCGTAGCGGTGCGTCTTGGCGTTGTCGGCGATGCGGATGGCTTTCGCAAGGTCGGCTTCGTCGTCGATATACACATGGCAGATACCGTCCAGATGCTTGATGACGGGAACCTTGGCTTCATCGGAGATGCGCGCGATCAGGCTCTTGCCGCCGCGTGGCACGATCACGTCCACATATTCTTTCATGGTGATGAGTTCGCCCACAGCGGCGCGGTCGGTGGTGGTCACCACTTGCACCGCTGTCTCGGGCAAGCCCGCCGCTTTGAGTCCCGCGTGTACGCAGGCCGCGATGGCTTGATTGGAATGGATGGCCTCCGAGCCGCCGCGCAAAATACAGGCGTTACCCGATTTGATGCACAGGCCAGCGGCATCCGCCGTCACGTTCGGGCGCGATTCGTAGATGATGCCGATGACGCCGAGCGGCACGCGCATCTTGCCGACTTGTATGCCGGATGGACGATAGCTCATGTCGCTGATGGCGCCGATTAAATCGGGCAGTGTGGCGATTTGCTGCAAGCCCTCGGCCATGCCTTTGACAGTTTTTTCGGTGAGGGTGAGGCGGTCTACCGAGGCGGCATCTAGGCCGTTGGCCTTGGCGGAAGCGACATCTTTGGCGTTCTCGGCGATGAGCTTGGCGCTGTCGTTTAGGATGGCATCCGCAATGGCCAGCAGCGCGCGGTTTTTAACGGCGGTTTCAGCCTGCGCCATTAGGCGCGAAGCGGCGCGAGCCTGCTGTCCGACGGACTTCATGTATTGTTTTACGTCTTCCATGATGTTTCCAGTGTTGCAAGTGGCGCGCATTTTAGCATCCTGCTTGCGTTAGAATGTGCGCCTTATCCAACTTCCCGTTTGTGGCGAGAGTTTTTCGTCTAAAAAGTTTTTTGGGCAACGAAAAATTTACCGAGTTGCAATTGACTATGTCCGACATCCTTAAAAAAATTATTGCCGTCAAAGTGCAGGAAGTGGCTGCAGCCAAAGCCGCAAAACCCTTGTCGCAAATCCGTGGAGAAGCCGGGCATGCGGCTCCCTCGCGTGATTTTGTTGCTGCGATACGCAGCAAAATCGCGGCGGGGCAATCCGCCGTGATTGCCGAAATCAAAAAAGCCAGTCCGAGCAAAGGTGTGATTCGTGCCGACTTTCGTCCGGCCGAAATTGCTGCAAGTTATGCGCGACACGGTGCGGCGTGTCTGTCGGTGTTGACCGACGAGCAATTTTTTCAAGGTAGTGCGGAGTATTTGAAGCAAGCGCGCGCAGCCTGTGAGTTGCCGGTGTTGCGCAAAGACTTCATGGTGGATGAATATCAGATTTATGAGGCGCGTGCGATGGGAGCGGATGCGATTCTGTTGATCGCCGCCGAGCTGTCGTTGAAGCAAATGCAGTCGTTTGAAGCACTGGCGCAGCAGCTTGGCATGGCGGTGCTGGTCGAAGTGCATAACGGCGATGAATTGGATGTGGCATTACAACTGAGTACACCGCTGATCGGCATCAACAACCGCAATCTGCGCACCTTTGAGGTCAGTCTGGCGACCACGCTAGAGCTATTGCCGCGTATTCCACAAGGGCGCATCGTTGTGACTGAAAGCGGTATTTTCACGGCAGATGATGTGAAACTCATGCGAGAACATCAGGTAAGTGGCTTTCTGGTCGGTGAGGCATTTATGCGTGCGGATGCCCCCGGTGCAGAGCTGGCGCGGGTGTTTGGGGTGTTGTAAAAAAACAACTACTACATGAAATTTTTGTTACAAGTCTGTGTATGCGATTTTTTGCGGCAAAATTCGCTCCGAATTCTCACTCGAGGGAATTTTGATTCTGTCGGCTAGCGAGCCGGCTGATGATTCGGTTAGTCGCTGGTTGGACAAAACAAACTTAAATTTAAGGAGTTTTAAAGATGCAAAAGAAAATTATCGCGTTGGCTGTCGCCGCCGCAATCTCTGCCCCAGCATTCGCTGATAACGCAAACGTGACCGTTTACGGTAAGGCATTTTTGAATATTGAGTCTGTTAACAATGACAAGGCTGCTGTAAGCAATGCAACTCGTGTTCAAACCAATGCTTCGCGTTTCGGTGTGAAGGGTAAAGAAGATTTGGGTGATGGCTTGAGCGGAATCTATCAGTTTGAAGCGCAGTTTGATGCCGATGGGTCTGGTGCAGCAAGCGCTACAAAGAATGGTGGTTTCGGCAATGGCACGCGTAATAGCGGCGTAGGTCTGGAAGGTGGCTTTGGTACAGTAATCGTGGGTAACTGGGATACTCCTTTCAAGATTGCTCACAATAAAGTTGAATTGTTTGACAATACTACTGTATTCAGTTCAATTAACTTGATCGGTCGTGCCGGTGGCGCTGACACGATTAACTCGAATTACAATACACGTCAGGCAAATGACGTTCAATATTGGTCCCCATCGCTGGGCGGTGTAAAACTAACTGTTTCTTATAGCCCAGACGAAGCTCCCACAGCGACACAAAATAAGAGCTTGGCATCTTTGGCGGCAACTTATGACGTTGAAGATATCTATGTGTCTATCGCAGGTGAGAGCCGTGCTGATGTGAACTTTTCAGGAAAGACAGACTCTGCACAACGTTTGGTTGCTCGCTACACAATTGGTGACTTTTGGTTGGGTCTGACTGCTGAGAACATCACAGTTAATAAAACTGCTGCGCTTAGCTATACTCAAAACAATGCTGAGTTGGTTGGTGAGTACAAATTTGGCTCGAGCAAGATTGCTTTGAGTTATGCAAAGGCTGGTGAAACTTCTGTCGCAGCCACTGGCGCAAACCAAACTTCACTGCGTTATGGTTATGGCCTGTCTAAGCGTACCGAGTTGTTTGCTGCTTACACAGCACTGAAGAACGATACTGCGGCGACTTACGGCTTTAATGCAGGTACTACATATGGTACGAACGCGGGTTCAACGCAATCTGCTTTCGGTACAGGTCTGATCGTATCCTTCTAATTGCCCGCCCTCCTTGTGAGGGTGCGTAAACAGAAGTTAAACGGGCACCTTCGGGTGCCCGTTTTTATTTGTTGTTACATCAAGATAGCGTGCTCCCAATGTATTTACGCATCTTCAGGTGTTGTAAAAAAGACACGCAAACGTTAAATTAATGTTAAGAATTTGGACGTGTCTGTTGCTTTTGTATCAGAATCCTCTTCGACCATTATTACGAAATGGTTTTTGGGTTGTGCTGGTGGTGTGCGTGGCGATGCTTTGAGATTGCGATGGCAATACCAGTTTGAGGCGGTCTCGGACGGTGTGTGAGCTGGACGTCTTCATGACCGAAAATAACGTTAATTCATTGAGGAGTTACAAATATGCAAAAGAAAATCATCACTCTGGCTGTTGTTGCTGCGGCTTTTTCCGCTCCTGCCTTCGCTGATTCGACCGTATACGGCGTATTGGATGCTGCTGTTGTGAGCGCATCTGCCGATGGTCAAAAGAGCCAGTTGTTGACTGTGTCTGGCGGTTTGTCAGCTTCTCGTTTGGGTGTTAAGGCATCGGAAGAGCTGGATGGCGGTCTGAAAGCGATTGCGGTTTTGGAATATGGTCTGGCAGACACACAAACCAAAGATGGTTTGACCACCGCGACTGCGCGTCAACAGCTGTTGGGTTTGGCTGGTAGCTTTGGTACGGTTGCAACCGGTTACCTGCAAACCACCGGCTACGACTGGGGAAGCAAGTATGACGTGACTGCGGGCTCTTCAATTTCGCCGCTGCAAAACATCACTTATGCGGGCAGCGCTGGCGCTGGCAATGGCAACACGAACTTCCTGATTGGCTCCAAGGCTGTTGCCTCACGTGCACAACGTGCTTTGGCTTACATCTCTCCGGACTTCGGCGGCTTTTCATTTGCAGTGAACTATTCTACTGCGCTGGTCGGTACGGGAAATCTGGGGCTTGCTTCTACTGCGGCTGATAACAATGTAACAGCAGCGCTGGCTTCGGCGAACTATGACAACGGTCCTTTGTCCGTTGGTTTGGTCTATGCCGGCACGAGCAATCCTGCAAGTACCAGCAATGTCACAGAGTATGCTTTGGGCGCTTCCTACGATTTTGGTGTCGCCACACTGAAAGGCACTTTCCAGTCCAGCAAAAATGGTCAAACCGGCACGTTGGGTAGCGCCGATTCTGCTTACAGCCTGGGTGCGGTGATTCCTGCCGGTCCTGGTGCCGTGGCTCTGAGTTATGCTGCTTCCAATATTGCGTCACTGTCCAACAGCAACGCTTCCGGTTATACCGTGGGCTATCTGCAAGGTCTGTCTAAGACAACGACTGCTTATGTTGCTTACAGCGGTATGAGCCAAGGTACTGCGACACGTGCTTACAGCGTGGACAACAGTGCTTTGAGCGCAGCGACACTGACTGCTGGCGGCAATTCCAGCATGATCGCTTTGGGTCTGAACAAGAAGTTCTAATTGAGCTTTGCCGCTCTGGGCGAATTGCATAAC
>JAGVIV010000075.1 GCA_020055845.1 Betaproteobacteria bacterium | reverse complement strand
CGAGGACAACGGCATCAAATTCTTTTCCGCTGACGGCACCAAATTGCCGGACGAGGTCGAGCTTGCAATCGAAGCCGAGCTGGATAATCCGATGCAGACCAACGCCTCGGAAGGGCTGGGCAAGGCCAAGCGTCTCGACGATGCGGTCGGGCGTTACATCGAATTTTGCAAGAGTACTTTCCCGGCGGACATGAATCTGCGCGGTATGAAAATCGTGGTGGACAGTGCGCATGGCGCGACTTACCACATCGCGCGCAACGTGTTTCACGAGCTCGGTGCCGACGTGCTTGCTATCGGCGCAGAGCCAAACGGCAAAAACATCAATGACGGTTACGGCGCGACATCGCCCAAGAATCTGCAAAAGGCCGTGATTGAAAATCGTGCCGATCTTGGCATCGCGCTGGACGGTGACGGCGACCGTCTGGTGATGGTTGATGCGGCCGGTGTGCTCTACGACGGCGACCAGCTGCTGTACATCATCACCCGCCACCGTCAGGCGCAGGGCGCGATGAAAGGCGGCGTGGTCGGCACGTTGATGAGCAATCTCGCCTTTGAACATGCCATGCAAAAACTCGGCGTGCCTTTCGCGCGCGCCAAAGTGGGCGACCGCTACGTGATGGAAGTGTTGCAGCAAAAAGGCTGGCAGTTGGGCGGCGAGAATTCCGGCCACATCATCTGTCTCGACAAACACAGCACCGGCGACGGCATTGTCTCGGCGCTGCAGGTCTTGCACGCCTTGCGCGAGGGAAAGCAGACGCTGGCGCAAGCGGCCGAGCCTCTGGTGATGTACCCGCAGATTCTGATCAACGTGAAGGTCAGCGGCAAGGCGGCGGAGTTGTTGGAGCGTCCTGCGGTCAAAGCCGTGGTGGGTGAGGCCGAACATGCTTTGAACGGCAAAGGCCGCGTGCTGTTGCGTCCGTCCGGCACCGAGCCGCTGTTGCGGGTGATGGTGGAAGGCGAGGATGGCGCGCAGGTTAAACAGTGGGCGGAGAGGATTGCGGGAGTGGTCAGGGAAGTCGCCGCGTGATGTTTTCATTGGCAATCTAAGACGGCGCTTTTTGTGCGTGGGGCATCGTCGGGAATGGGCTGATTTCCTGTCTTTGTTCGCGACTTTGACCGAATCTGCATCCGGCTATACTCCTGCGAACGTGGATAACTCGTTGTCTTGGATACGAGCACTCGGAAGGAATTTAAGATGCCGTCATTTATAAACACCAATCTCGCGTCCATGAACGCGCAGCGCAACCTGAATACGTCTCAGGGGAGCTTGCATACTTCGGTGCAACGCTTGTCTTCCGGTATGCGCGTGAACAGTTCCAAGGACGATGCTGCAGGTCTGGCAATTTCTTCGCGCATGGAAAGCCAGATACGCGGCGCGAATCAGGCGGTGCGCAATGCAAGCGACGGTATCTCGCTCGCGCAAACGGCGGAAAGCGCGCTGGGGAACATCCAAAAAAATCTGGCGCGTATGCGCGAGCTGGCAGTGCAGGGCGCAAATGCCACATCGAATGCGGATATGTCATCGTTGAATACCGAATTCGTGCAGCTGCATGCAGAAAATCTGCGCGTTATCGCCTCGACCTCATTCAACAATATCGCGCTGCTCTCCGCGCCCGTGCAGCAGACTTTTCAGGTGGGTGCCAACAGTCATTCGGGTATCGACGACCTGACCATTACCACCCCGGCCGCATTGCAGCCGACCTCGTCAACACTGGGCGATTCATCGGCCACGGCACAGGCGGAGATTGCCAAACTGGATGTGGATATTGCGGCGACAACCTCGCTGCGATCTTCGTTTGGCGCGGCACAGACCCGTTTTGAATCGGCCATCGCCAATTTGCAAATCGCATCCGAGAATCAGAGTTCCTCGCGCAGCCGCATCATGGATACGGACTACGCCGCGGAGACTTCCGCTTTGACCCGCTCGCAGATTCTGCAACAAGCGGGTACGGCGATGGCGACACAGGCCAACCAATCGCCCAACTCGGTATTGACGCTGCTGCGCTAAAGCTTGATTCGATGTTAAACGGAGGAGTTCCCCCGTTCTTTTTCAGGTAATCACGGTCGGTTGTTCGCGTCCCGTGCGTTGCCGCAATTCCGAAATCTGCAGGGCGATGTCGATGAGATCTTTCAGCGCCACTTGCGCATCGAGATGATGGTGCTCTTCATCGGCCTCGAATGCCTCCAGATACACCCGCAATGTCGCCCCTTCGGTACCTGTGCCGGATAGGCGGAACACGATACGCGAACCGTCACTGAAGATGATGCGCACACCCTGTGCTGTACTGATGCTTTTGTCCACCGGATCGGTGTAGCTGAAATCGTCGCAGGTTTTGACCGTGTATCGTCCGAACTGTGTGCCGCCTAGCGTGGCGAAACTGGCGCGCAGATGCTGCATCACGCCGTTAGCCGCCTCGGTGGGCAGTCCTTCATAGTCGTAGCGCGAATAAAAATTGCGCCCGTATTTCGCCCAGTGTTCGCGCACGATGAGTTCCACCGATTGTTTGCGCACGGCAATGATGTTGAGCCAGAACAGTACCGCCCACAGCCCGTCTTTTTCGCGCACATGGCTGGAGCCGGTGCCGAAACTTTCCTCGCCGCACAGCGTGACTTTCCCCGCGTCCATCAGGTTGCCAAAGAATTTCCAGCCGGTAGGTGTTTCATAGCAGGGAATATTCAGCGCCTGCGCCACGCGATCCACCGCCGCACTGGTTGGCATCGAGCGTGCAACACCCGCCAGTCCCTGTTTGTATCCGGGGATCAGAGTGGCGTTGGCTGCCAGCAGAGCGAGACTGTCGGACGGGGTGACGAAGAAATGGTTGCCCAGAATCATATTGCGGTCGCCGTCGCCGTCGGAGGCTGCGCCGAAATCCGGGGCATCATCCTCGTCGTACATGATTTCCACCAGCTCGTGCGCATAGGTCAGGTTGGGGTCGGGATGGCCGCCGCCGAAATCTTCCAGCGGCAATGCATTCATCACGCTGCCGGGAGCTGCCCCCAGGCGATGCTCAAGTATCTCCTGGGCATACGGCCCGTTCACCGCGTGCATGGCGTCGAACTTGATGCGGAAGCCCGACGCGAACAGCGCGCGTATCGCCGTAAAATCGAACAGCGATTCCATCAGCTCGGCGTAGTCGCTCACCGGATCAATCACCTCGACCTGCATATTGCCCAACAGCGTGCTGCCAAATTTATACAGCGAGACATCTTCGGCCTCGAGAATACGGTAACTGCCGAGGGTCTTGCTCTTGGCATAAATCGCCTCGGTCACCGTTTCGGTGGCGGGACCGCCGTTGCTGCTGTTGTATTTGATGCCGAAGTCGCCGTCCGCGCCGCCGGGATTGTGGCTGGCGGAAAGGATGATGCCACCGAAAGTCTTGTGTTTGCGGATCACGCAGGACGCCGCGGGTGTGGACAGGATGCCGCCGCGCCCCACCAGCACTTTGCCGAAACCGTTTGCCGCCGCCATCTTGAGAATCGTTTGTATCGCGGTCTGGTTGTAGTAACGCCCGTCGCCGCCCAGCACCAGTGTCGCCCCCTTGGGCGCTGCGATGCTGTCGAAGATGGCTTGCACGAAATTTTCCAGATAGTGCGCCTGCTGGAATACGCGGACTTTTTTGCGCAGACCGGAAGTGCCGGGCTTCTGGTCGGAGAACGGGGTGGTGGGAATATTGCGGATACTCATATCAGTCCTCGCTGGTGTGGGTCTGCGCGCATCATAACATCGCCTCCCGAAATTTTTTCGGGGGCTATGCTGCGGGGTGTTGGTAGCGGTACTCCTGGGTCAGGCCGCCGTAGCCGTAGGCGCTGGCGCGCACATCCTCGACGTAGATATAACTTTCCTCGTGCAGGTTGCCGAGCAGCTGGGCGAAGGCGGAAAAGGCTTCGCGGATGTACTGTGCTTTTTCGGCTTTGGTGTTGGTCTCGTCGGTGATTTTGACATCGAAATAGATACTGCTCTTGCCCTGCTCCGCGAGCGAGCGTCCCGCCACAATCCAGTCGCGCGGATCGATATAGTCGATGGCGATGGAAGTCACCTCCGGTTTCTTGTGTAGGATGCGCGAGGTCAGTTCGAGCAGGATGGCGGAAATCGAGCCGCTCAGCTCGGCGGATCTGGGGGCGCTGACTTTGACCATTAATATGGGCATGTTTCTCTCCTATGGTTAGTGATGCAACTATTTGGGCAAAAAAATCATTCAAGCGCGGCGCGAACCCCGCGCATCCGGCTCACGGTATTGGCAAACACCTCCTCGCTCAGTTGTTTCTTGAGGCGCTTGGTGACTTTGGCGCTGGCCTCGTTCAGCGGGGACAACAGCGCGGCGGCTTTGCGCGTGGGGTGGATTGCGTATTCGCGCCCGTCGCGTTCCGAATCCCTGCGTTCGATCAATCCTTTGTTTGCCAAGCCGTCTAGCACGCGGGTCGCGGTCGGGCGCGAAATCGCCAGCGCGTCGGCCAGCTCGCGCTGTAGCAAACCCGGCCGGTTCAGTATCGTGCGCAGCAGAAAGGCCTGCGACGGACTCAGCCCGAAGGGCTTGAAGGCAATCGTCCATTCCCGCTCAAGGCGACGGGCCAGTGCGACTGTGTTGAAGTAGAGGCATTCATCGAACATGGGCGCACCATATCCGATATTGGTTAGCTATGCAACTAAACGGGCGAGCGGGAAAAATGGCTGATGCCGCCCACGAATCAGGCGCTTCGAGTTAAGCTGCGCACCTTTGATTGCACCGCCGCCGTTATGAGCTCCAGTTCCGCCCACCAAATCTTGCGCGACACCTTCGGTTACACCTCGTTTCGCGGGGCGCAGCAGGCTATCGTCGAGCATGTTGCGGGCGGCGGCGACGCGCTGGTGCTCATGCCCACGGGTGGCGGTAAGTCGCTGTGTTACCAGTTGCCCGCGCTGCTGCGCGAGGGAGTGGGTATCGTGGTGTCGCCGCTCATCGCGCTCATGCAGGATCAGGTGGATGCGCTCACGCAGCTCGGTGTGTCCGCGGCCTTTCTCAATTCAAGTCTGGATGCTGATGCCGCGCGGGAGATTTGGGGACGTTTGCTGCGCGGCGAATTGAAGCTGCTGTATGTCGCGCCGGAACGTCTGATGACGGAAGGTTTTTTGAATCTGCTGGAACGCTTGCAGCAGGAAAACAAGATCGGCCTGTTCGCCATTGACGAAGCCCATTGCGTGTCGCAATGGGGGCACGATTTCCGCCCCGAATACCGCGCGCTGACCGTGCTGCACGAACGCTTCCCCGGTATTCCGCGCATCGCGCTCACCGCCACGGCGGATGCGCCCACGCGCAGAGAAATTATCGAGCGGCTGGCGTTGGAACAGGCGCAGCAGTTCGTCTCCAGCTTCGACCGTCCCAACATCCGTTATCGCGTCACGCTCAAAGACAACGCGCGCAAACAGTTGCAGACCTTTCTCGAAAACGAACATCCCGACGATGCGGGCATCGTGTATTGCCTGTCGCGTAAAAAAGTGGACGAGACCGCCGCGTGGCTGAAAGAGCAGGGCTGGGATGCGCTGCCTTACCACGCCGGATTGGACGCTGCAGTGCGCAACAAAAACCAGCGCCGATTCCTGCGCGAAGAAAGCATCATCATGGTGGCCACTGTCGCTTTCGGTATGGGCATCGACAAGCCCAACGTGCGTTTCGTGGCCCACCTCGATTTGCCCAAGAGTATGGAAGGTTATTATCAGGAAACCGGCCGTGCAGGGCGCGACGGTTTGCCCGCGAATGCGTGGATGGCTTACGGCTTGGGCGATGTAGTGTCCATGCGCCAGATGCTGCTGTCCGGTGATGCGCCCGAAGAGCGCAAGCGCGTCGAGTTGCAAAAGCTCGACGCGCTGTTGGGCTTCTGTGAATCCACCGCATGCCGCCACCAAACCATTCTGCGTTATTTTGGCGAAGAGCATCCCGGTGATTGCGGCCAATGCGACAACTGCCTGACTCCCGTGGATACATGGAACGCCACCGAGGCCGCGCGTATGGCGCTGTCCTGCGTGTACCGCACCGGGCAACGCTTCGGTGTCGCGCATCTCATCGACGTGTTGCTGGGTAAAGCCACACCCAAAATCGAGCAGTTCAACCATCAGCAACTCAGTACTTTCGGTATCGGCAAAGAATTGGCGCAGCAGCAATGGAGCAGTGTTTACCGCCAGCTCGTGGCCGCCGGATTCATCAGCGTGGATATGGAAGCGTACGGCGGACTGAAGCTCACCGAAGAGGCACGCCCAGTGTTAAAAGGGGAGCAGGAGGTGTGGTTGCGCCGCGATGCCGATCCGGTCAAACGGAGCAGTAGTAAAGCCGAGCGCGGCTCGCGCATACGCGAAGCATTCGCCGGTGCCAACGAAGATCCGTTGTGGCAAGCACTCAAAGCCAAACGCATGGAACTCGCTCGCGAACAGGGCGTGCCACCTTACGTCATCTTCCACGACAGCACGCTGCTGGAAATTCTTAACCACAAACCGCAGACGCTGGACGCGATGGGGCGCATCAGCGGTATCGGGCAAGCCAAGCTGGCAAAGTACGGCGATGCGTTCCTGCAGGTGGTGGAGGATGTCGCGAACGGCTCATAAGCCCCTCTCCCGCTTGCGGGCGAAGGGAGTATTCTGTTTTTCGAGATTGAACCCACCCTCCACTTGAGGCAATATGCGCCCTCGGGAAAAATCCCCAAGAAATTTTTCAAACCAACTGACAAGAGAACAGACATGGGCGCACAGTGGAAAGCTAGGCACAAAGAAATCGCAGCAAACGCAAAGGGTAAAATCTTCGGCAAGCTCGCCAAAGAGATTATGGTGGCCGCAAAAGGCGGAGCCGATCCCGACTCCAACTCGCGTTTGCGCCTCGTGGTCGAACAAGCCAAAAAAGCCTCCATGCCCAAAGACACGCTGGATCGCGCCATCAAAAAAGGCGCGGGTCTGCTCGACGGCGGCGCGCAATTGGAACGCCTCGTCTACGAAGGTTTTGCCCCGCACCGCGTGCCTGTCATCGTCGAATGTCTCTCCGACAATGTGAACCGTACCAAGTCCAGCATGAACGTGCTGTTCCGCAAAGGCCAGCTCGGCACGGAAGGCTCGGTCTCGTGGGACTTCAGCTATGTCGGCATGATCGAAGCCACCCCGAACAACAAAGAGGCCGACCCCGAAGTCGCCGCCATCGAAGCCGGTGCGCAAGACCTGGAGCCTTCCGAGGAAGGTGCAACTTTGTTCATCACCGATGTCACCGATATGGATACCGTGTGCAAAGCCCTGCCCGCGCAAGGCTTCACCGTCGTGTCCGCGCAACTGGGCTACCGTCCCAAGAATCCCGTCAGCATCGCCAACGAAGCCGAACTCGAAGAAGTGCAGGCTTTTCTTGAAGCGATTGACGAGGACGACGACGTGCAGAATGTTTATGTGGGGTTGGCGGGGTAGTGCTGAAAGCGCCAACTAAGCGCGATACACATGGCTCATTTCAAAACAGCTGGCATTACGCCGGATGTGTTCTCAACCATGAAAACTGTTTTCCCCGCAGCCAAAATTATTGCTGTCCTGAGTGTCTCCGAGCGACTTGATTGTAATCAGCGCTTGGAGCGCGAGCGTATTTACCTATCGTTGATTGATGAAATAGGTAAAGGGCTGGATGATGTGGCAGTAGGTCGCGTGAGAGATGGGCGCCAAGCTATTCAGCGCTTCAAGCATCGCTAGTTTCCTCCGCAATTTTAAGGCAACCTCACGATAGCAAATTCATGCCTTCTCATACCGATAAACAATCCACCCAAGTTGTCCAGCAGCTCACCGCCGCACTTGAGAAATCTAGCTTTGCCGCCAGCGCCACTGTTGCGCTGCATCGCTACCGGTTGCATGCGGTGGCTTGTGATATGCCGTTGCTGATGATTCCGTTGGCGGGTACGAAGCGCTTCCATGCACTAGGCGGGACATGGGAATGCGCCACGGGACAATTCCTGATGACGCATTACGCCATGCAGGCCGATATCGAGAATATCCCCGATGATGCCGCGCCGTATCGTGCGTGGGCAATCCCGTTCCCCTGGGACGTGGTGAATATGGCGCGCAGCTTGTTGACCGGTGCGGAGCCGACGCAGGGCGAGGCGGTGAGTGTGGGCGATCTCTCTATCGTGATGGAGGCGCTGCTGGCCTATATCAGTGATGCGGATACGACCGATGCGGCGCAACGTAACTACCGCCTGCTCGGTATTCTGCTGGCGTTATCCCGCGCCGGACATTGCCAATTTCTCGCGGCGCACGACCCAAGCCTGTCCGCGCGCATCCGGTTAGCCGTGTCCTCCGCTCCCGCGCACGAATGGGCTTCTGCGCATTTCGAGGATGAGTTTTGTATCAGTGGTGCAACCTTGCGCAGACGTCTCGTGGCCGAGGGGACTTCGCTGCGCGCTTTGATTCAGGAAGCGCGATTGCACTCGGCATTGATGCAATTGCAGGTCACGCGCAAACCGGTGAAAGCGGTGGCGCTGGATCACGGCTACCGCTCCATTCCCAGTTTTCGCCGCAACTTTGCTGAGCGCTTCGGGATTGATCCGGCGGAAGTGGCGAATAGTTGCTGAGACTAATAGCTTGAGCGATTCACGCCTCTTGTTGAGCGTTTCGCATCATCGCCCTGCACTACACTGTGTCCATCGTAACCACTCAAAGGAGAAATTCATGAAGCGTATTTTTATTGGCGTTGTTTCCTCCCTGTTACTTGCCAGTAGTGCTTGGGCGTTTGAGTTATCCAGCCCGGACGTGGCGGAAGGAAAAGTGCTGAACGCGGCTCAAGTCGGCAATAACTTTGGTTGCACGGGCGGCAATCTTTCTCCGGCGCTGAATTGGAAAAACGCACCGGCAGGCACGCGCAGTTTCGCGGTGACGGTGTACGACCCGGATGCGCCCACAGGCAGCGGCTGGTGGCATTGGCTGGCGTACGACATTCCCTCCAGTGCGACAGGTCTGCCTGCCGCGACGGTGGTCAAAGCCGCGCTGCCTGCCGGTACAAAGCAAGGCCGCAATGATGGCGGAGCGCGTGCCTTCGGCGGTGCATGTCCGCCGCCCGGCGATAAACCGCATCATTATATTTTCACCGTGCATGCGCTGAAAGTGGACAAGCTCGAAGTGCCGGAAGAAGCCAGCGCCGCACTGATCGGATTTATGTTGCACGCGACAGGCTTGGCGACGGCGAAGATCACCGCGACTTATTCGCGCTAATTGCGGAAGGAAAGAGGGCACGGGTTGACCGCGCTCTTTTCGCCCCGTATATTTCGTCCCCATGCAAACGCAACTCATCACTGCCAATTCTCATCACGCCAAGCGACTGTGGCTAGCCATGCTAGCCCACTGCCGCAGCGCGTTCCTGTTTTAACGTCAGCATTTTTAACAGGGCAACTGCGGGTCTTCCGTAGTTGCTTTCGTCCAAGACCCGCATTAGTCCATCACTCGGGGTCTTAACATCATGGCAAGTTCTACTGGCAATACCTTCGCAAATCGGGATGTGTTTCTCGGCGTTGTTTTCGCGCTGCTGGCTGCGGTCGGCTTTTCGGCGAAGGCGATTCTGGTGAAGCTGGCGTATCTCGACAACGTGGATGCAATCACGCTGCTGGCTTTGCGCATGGTGTTCTCGGTGCCGTTCTTTATCGGCGTGGCGGTGTGGGTGTGGAGGCAACATGCCGCACCGCTGAATACGCACGACCGCCTGCTGGTGTTGGGCTTGGGCTTAATCGGCTACTACTGCTCCAGCTTTCTTGATTTTCTCGGGCTGCAATACATCTCCGCCGGGTTGGAGCGATTGATTCTGTTCCTCTATCCGACCATGACGGTGATTCTCTCTGCCATCCTCTACAAGCGCGCCATCGGCCGCAAAGTGATCGCGGCGATGGGCTTGTGTTATGCGGGTATTGCGCTGGTGTTTCTGCATGACGTGGGCGTGAAAGAGAGCGGCATCGTGGTGGGCGCAGCGCTGGTGTTCGCCAGCACCTTGTCTTACTCCATTTATCTGGTGGGGGCGGGGCATGCCATCGCGCGCATCGGCACGCTGCGTTTTACCGCCTATGCAATGGTGGTGGCGAGTGTCGCCAGCTTGTTGCAGTTCGGGGTGATGCGTTCCATGAGCGCGCTCGACTTGCCTTTGCGCGTGTACGAACTCTCCATCGCCATGGCGATTTTCTCCACCGTGTCACCGGTGTTTTTGCTGTCCTTCGCCATTCGCCGCATCGGTTCGGGCAGCGCTTCGCTCATCGGTTCCATCGGCCCGGTGAGCACCATCTACATGGCGTATGTGTTTTTGGATGAACACGTTTCGCTGTTGCAGATTGCGGGTTCGCTGCTGGTGTTGAGCGGGGTGTTGGTAATCAGTTTGAACAGCAAGAAAGAAGCATAGGGCGATGGGTGTGCCCGGTGCTTTTTTCTCGGGAGGGAATCGGCTTAGTGGTACAGATGTTTGGCAAATGCTTTCCACACTTCGCCGCCGTGGACATCGCGGTTGTCATTCGCGGCGCTTTCCATGGTGCGTATCATCACCGAGACCAGCGCAAACAATTCGGCGCGGGTCTGCTGGTGGCGGTCGTGGGTGGCGTAAGCGGCCTTGGCGCTATCGGGGGTGAAGGCTTTGCACTCGATGGCCAGCTGTGACATGGCGGTTTCATTGTGCCAATCCAAGCCCAGCGCAACCATATGCCGCTTTATCTCGGTCTCGATATGTGAGATTTCATCCCAATGGTTTTCGATCTGGCTCATGTGCTCTTTCCTGCGGGGATGATGTTTGAGCTTGGATTGTAAATGACTTTGTTGCTTAACATAAAGCCAACTGGAAACGCGGGAGGACTGATGTCGCAAAGGGATTTTGCGGGCAAGCGGCTAAGCCCTTATTTGAGTTAAACTTACGCATCTTTATCAACTCATTGAAATCAAAATGGTACAAGGTCAATATGTAATGTCCATGCTCCGCGTGAGCAAGATCGTTCCCCCCAAGCGTCAGATCATCAAAGACATCTCCCTGAGCTTCTTCCCCGGTGCCAAGATTGGCCTGCTGGGTCTGAACGGCTCGGGTAAATCCACCGTGCTGCGCATCATGGCGAAGCAGGACAAAGAATACGACGGCGAGGTGCAACACCTGCCGAACATCCGCATCGGTTATCTGGAGCAAGAGCCGAAGCTCGATCCCGAGAAGACCGTGCGCCAAGAAGTGGAATCCGCGCTGGGCGAAGTGATGGAAGCGCAAGCCAAGCTGGATGCGGTGTACGCGGCTTATGCCGAAGAGAACGCCGACTTCGACGCGCTCGCCGCCGAGCAAGCGCGTTTGGAAAACATCATCGCAGCCAGCGGCAGTGATGCTTCGCATCAGATGGAAATCGCAGCCGATGCGCTGCGGCTGCCGGAGTGGGATGCGGTGGTTAAGAATTTATCCGGCGGTGAAAAGCGCCGCGTGGCGCTGTGCAAGCTGCTGCTGGAAAAGCCCGACATGCTGCTGCTGGACGAGCCGACCAACCACTTGGATGCCGAGTCGGTGGAATGGCTGGAACAATTCCTCGTGCGCTTCCCCGGCACTGTGGTCGCCGTCACCCACGACCGTTACTTCCTCGATAACGCCGCCGAATGGATTTTGGAACTCGACCGTGGTGAAGGCATCCCCTGGAAGGGCAACTACTCAAGCTGGCTGGAACAAAAGGGCGCGCGTCTGGCGCTGGAACAGAAACAACTCGACGCACATTCGAAAGCGATGAAGCAGGAGCTGGATTGGGTGCGCCAAAATCCGAAAGCGCGTCAGGCCAAATCCAAAGCGCGTATCGCACGATTTGAAGAACTGAATTCGCAAGAGCACCAAGCGCGCAACGAAACGCATGAAATCTTCATCCCCGTCGGTGAACGGTTGGGTAACGAAGTCATTGAGTTCGACGGCGTGAGCAAAGCCTACGGCGACCGCTTGCTGATCGACAACCTCAGCTTCAAGATTCCGCCCGGCGCCATCGTCGGCATCATCGGCCCCAACGGTGCGGGTAAATCGACACTGTTCCGCATGATCACCGGCAAAGAACAGCCGGACAGCGGCACCGTGAAGATCGGCCAGACCGTGAAGATCGCGCACGTAGACCAAGCGCGCGATTCGCTTGAAGCCAACAAGACCGTGTTCGATGCCATCTCCGGCGGCAACGATATTTTGACCGTGGGCAAATACGAAACCCCGGCGCGCGCCTACATTGGCCGCTTCAATTTCAAAGGCTCGGATCAAGGCAAGCTCGTCGGCCAACTCTCCGGTGGTGAGCGTGGTCGTCTGCACCTGGCGCAAACCCTCATCTCCGGCGGCAACGTGCTGCTGCTCGACGAACCCTCCAACGACCTCGACGTGGAAACTCTGCGCGCCCTCGAAGATGCGCTGCTCGAATTCGCCGGCTGCGTCGCCGTCATCTCCCACGACCGCTGGTTCCTCGACCGCATCGCCACCCACATCCTCGCTTGCGAAGGTGATTCCAAGTGGGTGTTCTTTGACGGTAACTATCAGGAATATGAGGCTGACAAGAAGAAGCGTTTGGGTGAGGAAGGCGCGAAGCCTAAGCGGATTCGGTATAAGCCGATTAGTCGGTAAGCGCCATGTTGTGATTATTTTGATGTGCTTGAACTAGCGGGGGGTAAAACAGAAATGGACAAAATTCTATTCTCAGCATTATTCGCACTAATGGCAGGTTTGCTAACTGCGGTAATCAGCTTTGTGAAATTGGTTAATGACAAGGAAAGTCGAGTAACTGATTATCGTGAAGAGTGGACTAATTCTGTTCGAAAGACACTTGCAGACGCTGTGGCTCACGTCCGATCACTTGTGTCTTTGCTTGATACGCAAGGGGTGATTCTTGGCTCAATGTATGATCTTTCGGAACAGGTGGCGCTTGAAGCTGATGTCGAAAAAAAGAAACTGATACAGCAACGGCTTGATTTGCAAATTAGTCGTTTGGAGATGACTCAGAAGGAAATGAACTCTGTTCGAAAGGATTTAAATCAGGCATACAATTTTGCCCGACTTCATTTCAAGCCTAATGACCCATTGTTCGCGATTGTTGAGCAAAAATTTGATTCTATCACTGGTCAAATGAAAGGATTATTTGAAGCTCGGGACAAAGAGAAGGTGGCCGAAATACGGGGGCAAATTGAAGTTTATTGCGCTGATCTTGTCGCAGTGTCGAGAGCAATTATTAAGGATGAGTGGGAGCGTATAAAAAAGGGAGAACCCATTTATCAGAAAACAAAAAATGGGGCAAAGTGGGGTGGAGTAGTTATGTTTTTTATTCTCTTCACTGTGGGTGTTCATGCAGGTATTTCTGCTTATACAAAAAATGGCGGCATTTCAGACAAATCGAGTTGTAGTGACTCAGAGCATTTGCTTCTTAATTTGTTGGCTAGTGACAAGGACAAGACGATTGATGCAAATGGGCATGCGAGCTGTGGCAATGTGGAGCAGCATGTAGTTATCAATAGTAATTTACAAAAGCCAAAAACGTCGCAACCGTCATCCTGCAATAACGGTCAATCGGAGTTGAAGGGGCAAGACTCAAAGTAGAAAATAAAGGTACGAATCAAGGGGGGGCTTCACAATAGTTTTGAAGGAGGCATGTAATGCGCAAACTCTACGAATATTTTGGTTTAATCATTATGTTCTATGCCAATGAGCATGAGCCAGTGCATGTCCACGGTAAGTTTCAAAACCGTGAATCTCGCGCTGAGATCATTGTGGTCAACGGAGAGGTTGATGAGATTCGCTATACGAATGTCGCCGGACGCGACCCTCTATAAATCAAAGGGGTCAGCATCGCAATAGTTTTTCCCGAGTGGCATAGAGTAAAAGCTGAAGCATCTACGGAGATCACACCATGAAAACCGACCTGATTCACTCTCTGACAGATAGCTTTGAAGCGCACGCACAGCAGACCGAGGGCGGGGTTGAGTTCTGGCTTGCGCGTGATCTCCAGCATCTGTTGGGTTATACCGAGTGG
>JAGVIV010000003.1 GCA_020055845.1 Betaproteobacteria bacterium | reverse complement strand
ATGCATCTCGCCGCCCTGTCTTGCATCCCCGTAGCGCGAGACATGCACATAGTCGAATTCGAGCGGAAAATCGAGCAACGGCAGCAGTTGCCCGGTAAACACCACCGCACCGCCCATCACAGACAGCAACAGCGGATGCTGACCGGCCAGTGTCGCATTAATGTCTTTGGCCACGCGCAACAACGCGGCGCGCACCTCATCTTCCGAATAAAGCAGCTCGGCACTTTGCAAAACATCACGGGCTTGCTGATTCGATAACATCAGAGCGACTTCAGGTAATCTGCGAAATCAGCGCTCAACTCTTTGTGCTTTAAACCATAAGCCACTTGCGCTTTTAGATACCCCAGCTTGGAGCCGCAGTCATAGCGCATGCCGTTGAAGCGGTAAGCCAGCAGCCGTTCTTCCTCCAGCAATGCCGCGATACCGTCGGTGAGCTGTATCTCGCCACCCGCACCGGGTCGCACGTTTTCCAGATGATCAAAGATGCGCGGTGTCAAAATGTAGCGCCCCACCACCGCCAAGGTTGAAGGCGCAACATCCGGCTTGGGTTTTTCCACGATGCCGTGCACGCGCTCAATGTTCGTGTCCAAATTCGTGCTGCTAACAATGCCGTATTGACGGGTATTGGCGCGCGGCACCTCCTGCACACCGAGGATGGAGCTTTGGTACTGCGCAAACACATCCACCATTTGCTTCAACACAGATGGCTGCCCGTCGATCAAGTCATCTGCCAGCAGCACGGCAAAAGGCTCGTCCTGCACCACCGGCTTAGCGCACAATACCGCATGCCCCAAGCCCAGCGGGGCCGACTGGCGGATGTAAATGCAGTTCACGTTTCGGGGTACCACCGACTGCACGATACGCAGCAGCTCGTCCTTGCCATTAGCGGCAAGCTCGGCCTCCAGTTCATAGGCTTTGTCGAAATGGTCCTCGATGGCACGCTTGTGCCGCCCGGTGATGAACACCATATCGGTAATGCCCGCCTCGATCGCTTCTTCCACCGCATACTGAATGAGCGGCTTATCAACGATGGGCAACATCTCCTTCGCCGTCGCCTTGGTGGCGGGAAGGAATCGGCTCCCCATCCCTGCAACCGGAAATACCGCCTTGGTAATTTTTTTCATATTGCCTTGTACTGTGTAAATAATTCGTTCAATTCGGCTTCGCTCCAAACCGGCACACCCAGTTCGACGGCCTTGTCCAGCTTGCTACCCGCTTCCGCACCCGCCACTACAAAATTTGTCTTTTTTGACACGCTGCCCGCCACTTTTGCACCCAGTGCTTCCAGCCGCGACTTTGCCTCATCCCGGCTCAGACTAGGCAGCGTTCCCGTGAGCACAAAGGTCTTGCCGGCCAGCGGCAATTCTCGCACAGCTTGCATCTCGTGTTCGGCCCATTGCACGCCATGTTCGCGCAGCGCTTTGACGACCTCAATATTGTGCGGTTCGGAGAAGAACATCACGATGCTTTGCGCCACGATGGGGCCGACATCGGGCACCAATTGCAGCGCGGCTTCATCCGCCCGCATCAGATTTTCCAGCGCGCCGAAATGCTTTGCCAAATCTTTCGCCGTCGCCTCGCCGACATTGCGGATACCCAGCGCGTAAACAAAACGCGCCAGCGTGGTGTGCTTGCTGTGTTCGATGGCCTCCAGCAGATTAAGCGCGGATTTTTCACCCATACGCTCCAGATCGACGAGCGCCGACATACCCAGCACATACAGATCCGCGGGCGAATGCACCCCTTGCACATCCACCAGTTGCTCGACCAGCTTGTCGCCCAGCCCCTCGATGTCCATTGCGCGCCGTCCAGCGAAATGCAGCAGCGCCTGCTTGCGCTGCGCCGGACAGAACAGGCCGCCACTGCAACGCCAGTCGGCCTCGCCCTCTTCACGCACGATGGTACTGCCGCACACCGGACATTTTCCCTGCAAACGCCGGAACAAATCGAAGGCTTCCCCCGCGTTCGCCGGACGCCGCTCCAGCAGCACACCAGCCACTTCGGGAATCACATCGCCCGCGCGGCGCACGATCACCGTGTCACCGATACGCACATCCTTGCGCCGCGTCTCGTCCTCGTTATGCAGCGTGGCATTGCTCACCGTGGTGCCGCCGACAAATACCGGCTCCAGTTTTGCCACCGGTGTGAGTTTGCCCGTGCGTCCGACCTGGATGTCGATGGCGCGCACGACGGTGAGCTGTTCCTCCGCCGGGAACTTGTGCGCCACCGCCCAGCGCGGCTCGCGCGTTACGAAACCGAGCTGCTCCTGCAATGCGAGACTGTTGACCTTGTACACCACGCCGTCGATGTCGAACGCAAGCGCATCGCGCTTGGCTGCAATATCACGATGAAATTCCACCAGCGCCTGCGCACCGCGAGCAATGCGATAGTTCTCATCAACGGGGAATCCCCATGCCGCCAATTGATCCAGCACTTCCCGATGTGTCGTACGCCATGCCCAGCCCTGCACCTCGCCCAAACCATAAGCAAAAAAAGACAGCGGTCGCCGCGCGGCCAGCGCCGGATCGAGCTGGCGAATACTTCCCGCCGCCGCGTTGCGCGGATTCACCAGCGTAGGCAAGCCCTGCAAACGCTGGCCCTCGTTGTATCGCTCGAAGTCGTCCCTGCGCATATACACCTCGCCGCGCACTTCCAAAACCGGCGGATAGTCGCCTGTCAAAGACAGCGGAATCTGACGGATGGCATGCTTGACGTTCTGCGTGACATTCTCGCCGCTCTCGCCATCGCCGCGCGTGGCCGCCTGCACCAAAATGCCCTGTTCATAACGCAAATTGATGGCGAGTCCGTCGAATTTCAGTTCGCAGAGATAATCAAGTTGCGGGTCGGATTCAGCCAATCCCAATTCGCGCCGCACCCTCGCGTCAAAAGCCATCGCGCCTTCGTCGCGGATGTCGGTTTCGGTGCGGATGGACAACATTGGCACGGCATGGCGCACGGATACAAAGCCGTCCAGAATTTTGCCGCCTACACGTTGTGTGGGCGAATCGGGTGTGAGCAATTCAGGATATTGTGCTTCAAGGGTTTGCAGCTCGCGATACAGCTTGTCGTATTCCGCATCGGGAATCAGCGGCGCATCCAACACGTAATAACGATGTTCGTGGAATTTTATTTCGTCACGCAAATGTTTTGCGCGGCGCGAGACTTCTTGATTCACCATCAGGCAAACAATCTAAGTGCCTGGGCACTACCCGGCACAACCTTGCCGGCCAGCATACGGCTCTCGACCTCGGCGACCTGCTCGCGTATCTGCGCGATGGCGGCATCGCCCAACGCCACACGATGGTCATCCACCAGGCTGGCACGCATATCCTTGGCGAGTTCGCGGGCCAATACTGCCATCTCGTCAAAACACCGCGCCGGGTTTTCCATTCTGGGCACATCCAACAACAGCGTCAGGCCGGTGACGCGCATCTGGTTGAGAGTGTGATGCTGGAACAGCGCACCGTCCATGCAGATCAGTGTGGACAGCGTCAGACCGCGCGCATCCAGCAGATGAAAGGTTCCGTCCGCCTGCAACTGCATACCGTGCTGCTCCGCCACCTTGGCAATCTCGCTGCCGAACAACAGACGTTCGCCGCCCGGCAATATGTTTAGACCGATCATTTGATCCACCCCGGCGCAGAAATCATCTAGCGCCTGTGCCTGTGCGAGTGCATCCGCCACGGGAGGCAGCACGATATCGGCCTGCACTTGCTCGGCCACATCGCGCAATACATCATGAAAGGTTGTCAAACGCACTTCGCTCACCGGACCGGACCGGTCAGCCAGCTGCAAAGCAATTTTGAACGCGCTGTACGCGGGATGGCTTTCCGGGATAAGACGTTCCCAATGCCCGCTGAGGGTGTTCAAACCGCAGGCATTAACGCTCTTACCGAAGTCGAAACGCAAAGCCCACAGCGGCGCAAGCACATCGCTGCCCAAGGGCGAGTTAAGGGTAATGGTGACGACATAATCGGTCTCCGCACCGAGCAGCCCGCAAATCTCGTCGTCGGCCAAAGCCTGCTGCACTTCCTTGTCTTCCAGCGCGGCGACCTCTTCCGCAATCTGCTCGTCCGTCTCGGCGGAGCGCGGTCTGTACAAAACATCGTCGCGCTGCTCGCTGAACGTGCCGCCGAATTTGTTGCGGTATTGGCGCTGCTGCCAGAAACCGTAACCGTAGACTCCGGCCACCACCACGATGCCGATGGCCAATAAACCGATCTGTAATTCACTCATGTCGCGACACCGATTAATGCTATGGGGTAATTATACTAAAGACAGCTCCCCGCTGACGCTGCCGATTCCGGCAATCTCATGCAGAGCTTTCACATAGTCCCCGTTCTCGTGCAGCTGCACCAGCGTGTCGGGATGACTGTGACCGCGCATGTGCGCCAATCTTGCTTTGCTGGTGGCGGACATCTCCCACACCAGACCGTCCAGCAACTCATCCGCGGACTCCGGCTTGTTGCACACCAGCACCATGTCGGCTCCGGCATGCAGTGCCGCTTCCGCGCGCTGCACGATGCCGCCCGCCACCGTCGCCCCTTCCATGGAAAGATCGTCGCTGAAGATGCAGCCCTCAAAACCGAGTTGGCCGCGCAGTAT
>JAGVIV010000342.1 GCA_020055845.1 Betaproteobacteria bacterium | reverse complement strand
TCGACACGCCATGCCTCTGCAATCTCATCCTCATTTTGAATTTCAAGGCTGAGTAACAATTTGTGCGCAAGTTCGGCACGTTGTTTCAGGGGGAGATGTAGTGCGGTGTCTTCAAGTGCATCTGTATTCATGGCGTTCCTCCTTGAGTCAGATCGGTAGCGAAGCGATATTTTTGCACGATACAGGAATACAATTTCAACTCGCGTAAGGCGCATTGTAGGGTGCCAATAAGCGAAGCGCAAATGCATGGTACAGGAGTTGGAGTGTGCCCCTGCCCAGTGCTGGAAGGCTAAGTGATGGGGTGCAAGCTGTTGATCGAAGCCCCAGCAAACGGCGACCGTAAATTGGCAGGAGCTTGCATTAACACATCCAACAGTCTTTTGCTTAGTACAATCCAGAAGTGACAGGACATCACAGGCAGCTCCATGCCATCAGAACATATTCAGATTTACATAAAATTCCTTACATGAAATAATAAGTCGGAATTAGCGAAAAATTTAAGGAGGCAATAATGCTTGCGACAGTGACTGACAAGGGGCAAGTAACCGTCCCAAAGAATATACGTGACCAGCTCCACATTGCGACCGGCAGCAAGCTCGATTTCGAGGTTGAGGAGGACGGCAGTTTGCGGGTTCGCGTGCTGGTGCGAGGCTCCGACAACCTGTTCGGCTTGGTTCATCGCCCCGGAGTTAAGCCACTCAGCATCAAGGAGATGGATGAAGGCATCGTCGCGGCGACAAAAGCGCGCAACCAACGTGCGCGCAAATGATTGCGCTTGATACCAACGTCTTGGTGCGGCTTGTCACCCGTGACAACGAGGCGCAGGCACAGCGTGCCAAGGCAGTATTCGACGCGCACGGGGAAGAGCACGGTGGATTGTTCGTATCCGACATCGTGCTGGTCGAGTCTAGTTTTGTAGCAGGGTAGGGCGGAACACACGGTTCCTGCCGAACATTTCAAGATGCGTGACCGCTGTCATCTTGTTATGCTATTCTAAACCAACTACCCTGAAACGAGTTCTGATAAGGAAATATGCCATGCAAGCAGTGATGATTGCCCCGTCCGTACCCACGGGCAAGATTAAGAGCTTTGGTGCATTCGGGCCAAAGTACGAAGTTGGCAAGCCACTTCGCCAGATGGATGATGGAGACTGGATGGTAGAGGTCAAGATGGTCGAAACAGGTGAGTCAGTCGAGTACCGGCTGACTCATGTTTGTGACGACCCAGAGGCACGCTGATGTACGCAGTTTCTTTTGATCTGACGGTAGCCGACACCGAAAAGAACCATCCCAAGGGAGTCTCACAGGCATATACCGAAATCAGTGATGTCTTAGGCGAGCATGGCTTTCGTCGAGTGCAGGGAAGTCTGTATGTGACGGATAATGAAGATATGGCCAATCTCTTTCTGGCGATTCAATCGCTGCGTACTCGCACATGGTTTACGAAGTCGGTACGCGACATTCGTGCCTTCCGCATCGAACAGTGGTCAGACTTCACGGCACTCGTCAACGGGGGGTGAGAATAAGCTCTTGATCGAAGCCCCATTAAACGGCGTCCGTAACTATAACGGTGCAAAGGTAGCGAAATCCCTTGCCGGGTAAGTGCGGGCACCTCTAAAAATCCAATTTCCGTCGCCATACCGCGTTGCTCACAAAAAATTACTTCTTGCATATGCGCCATCGACACGTTACTGCGAAGCAGCCGTTTGCGGGAGATGGCGCTCGCGGTCATTCCCGCACCAGACGGCTCCACCGCACCGTGTCATGACCGCATATGCGGCGGCGCAATTTTTTTCTCGCGCCTTGTCTGGCTTAGGAAATTGAATTTTTAGAGGCACCCTTCCGACCTGCACGAATGGCGTAACGATGGCCAGTATGTGAAAGTAGGTCATCGTCAGACTCCTTATATCTTCAAGGCCATGCGATGAACAGCACGCCGGAGATAATCAGAACACCTCCTATGGCGAGCTTGACAGTCAGCGCTTCGCCAAGGAATACCACGCCAAGCACGATAGCAAACGCCACGCTCAACTTGTCGATAGGCGCTACCTGGGAGGCCGGTGCCAGTTGCAACGCCCGGTAATAAAAGAGCCATGAGAAACCCGTTGCAATGCCGGATAGTACAAGGAACGCGACCGGGCGCAGTTCCCATGTTCGGGGTAACTGCCAC
>JAGVIV010000280.1 GCA_020055845.1 Betaproteobacteria bacterium | reverse complement strand
GAAAGCGTGCGCATCTACCGTTATGTAACAGAAGGCTCGTTCGATGCCTACATCTGGCAGACGCTTGAAACCAAGGCGAGATTCATCGCTCAGGTTATGCAGGGGGATACCGGGATGCGTAGCGCAGAGGATGTTGAATTGGCCGCGCTGTCGTATGCCGAGGTGAAAGCCCTGGCATCGGGCAATCCGCTGGTGTTGGAAAAAGCAGGTGTTGATACCGAGCTTGCCAAGCTGTCGTTGCTCCGCTCTCAATGGGATCAGCAACAATGGCGCAACAAGCAGGAGCTGGCGACGTTGCCAGGTCGCATCGAGCGTGTCCAGGCCAGAATTAGCGGCATTGAATCCGACATGGCTGCTCGACAAGACGTATCTGGTAGCAAATTCCTGATCGAAGTTGAAGGGAATCGCTATTCAGACCGCGTTGAGGCGGGCAAGGCAATACTCCAAGCCGTGTACGGAAACAAAGCTAAGCGTGATCGGAACATTGGTCAGATTGCCGGATTCCCTATTGCTGCGAAAGTGACAGTGCTTGAAGGAATGGTGCTGGTGATCCTGGGTGGTATTGAGTATCGCTGCAACCACGCGGAATCAGCACAAGGTTTTGTGCGTGTACTCGAAAATACGCTCAACCGGATGGAAATGGTACTTCAGGAAGAACTGGAGTATCTGGCCAGAACCGAAAAACGCATGGCTGATATTCATGCCGAAGCCGCAAAGCCGTTTGATAAGGCTGCGCGGTTGGAGTGGCTGAAACAACGGCAACGAGAAATCGAAGCCGAGCTTGACTTGAACAAGGGCGAAAACACCGCTGTTGAAGAAACGGCGGAAGTCGTCTAAAGTTCTTCCACCCCTTGATTGGGGTGGTTTTTTATGGCGCACTCAACGAGTACGTCACAAAAAGAGAATTCATGCTCATCGCGTAATGCCTTGAGTTGATATTGGTGGCTGGCCAATCCAAATAAACAGAAGACGAGCAATCGTCAATGAAGTACCGAAGCAATATCCAATCAACCCATGCGGGGACACTTCCCTGTATGGGTTCGTGTCCCCTTTTTTTCGTTAAAAAGGAGACATAAAATGACTTGCCAAACCATCGCAGCACAAAGCCTTAGTACACCCGACTTGCTGGCTATGTTGGTCGGGAAAGATAAGGCTCAAGCACTTTCGCATACCTCGCTTTCCGTGTTGTTTGGAATGCGCGCCAACCGCCAAACTACGGCTGTCTGCGAAAAGCAACCTCAATACGCGCCTGCAGCGATCATCTCAGCAGCAAAAGAGCTGGTTATGCGTGCGCTATCCGAGGACCTCACCCAAAATCCAATCAACCTCAATAATCCGGTTCAAGTTAAGGAATATCTGAAGTTGTTGTTGGGTGGGCGGCAGCAAGAGGTGTTTGTGGTGTTGTTTCTCGACACGCAACACCGACTGATCGCCGCAGAAGAGTTATTTCACGGCACGCTGACGCAAACCAGTGTGTATCCGCGCGAGGTTGTAAAACGCGCGCTGATGCACAACGCGGCAGCAGTCATGCTGGCTCACAACCATCCTTCCGGTCTGGCCGAACCAAGTCAGGCCGATCAACTATTGACCAATGCGCTGAAACAGGCATTGGCTCTGGTAGATGTGCGTGCGCTGGATCACTTCATCATTGGTGACGAAAGCGCATTGTCATTCGCCGAAAGGGGGTTGATATGAACAGTATCGCTTATGTTGGGAGTTGTCCGGTTACCAAGGGCGACTTAAAATGCTTGAAGAAAATGTCTCGACTGTCCAAGCAATTTGCCTCGCTACATTCTGGGTTATCAGACGGATGTAATTACGTGCTGTTTGAGATGCACTGCGAAAATTCCTCCGTGAATCACATTGCATGTGTCATACAGGACGTTACAAACGAGGCAGTTGATAGTCTGACAAAAGCGTTTCATTAACCACCCAACTGGGGACTTCGTTCCCCTTGGGGCGTGATGTCTCCATTTTTTTCATTAAGAAGGAGATCACCATGTTTTTTGAAACGACGATAGACAAGCGCAGCAAAAAAGCGATGATTGATTTTTTGGCTGGTCATTATAGATACAACACCATGAACGGCTGGAATCACTCAACAAGCTATGCGCACTGCATAAAGGTCAATAAACTTGGCCTGACTTCCGAACAATCGAATGCGGCATACGACATGCTGCAAACAGATTTTTGGAATGAAATTGACGAACCAATTGCAGATTTCACCTCAGAAATGAGTGGGCGCTACACGATTGGAACTAATGGACGATCCAACGGCTACCTCGTTCTTTATAAAAGCGAGTATGAGTTGACTGGATACAAATCTT
>JAGVIV010000116.1 GCA_020055845.1 Betaproteobacteria bacterium | reverse complement strand
TACTGCATCTCACCCACCTGACCTGCGTTACTCAAAATTGCACTTCATCCTAGAATCCGCCTTGAATTATTAGGAAGCGCCTCACTAAATTTCCTTAAAGCAGGCTCTCGATTCAGAGCACACGAGTTAGAGGCTCGTATGATTAATCAGAGCGAAAAGATACGACATGGTGAGTTAGAAGTACTTCAGGCAAAGAAATCTATTGCTGAACAAGAGAAGGATGATGAAACAGTTTTGGCCGTATTAGAGCGACTCATTGAAATCAATCCTGGCAACACAGATGCACGCTTCTCACTAGCTTACAAATATTCAGAAGTAGGCCAAGACAACTTGGCCGCATTCCACTATTCAAGAATACCACCGGCAGAACGAAATGCATCTGCATGGAATAATCTAGGTGTCTCCTTTGAGAGGCTTGGTTTACCAATAAAGTCAGTTGCTGCATACAAAAAATCTGAATCGCTTGGGGAAACCCTTGCCATGAGCAATCTCGCAATAAGACTTCGTGATGCTGGTTTTTCCGAAGAGGCAAAAACAACGATCCATGCTGCGCTAAAAGTTGAAAATCACCATAAAAACGTAGAAACCACGCTTTCCTCAATTTCGAATGCGCTGGAAACAGAAGATAAGAAAGAGATTGAAACTAATGAAAAGTCCAAACTGATTTCTGAATTTTACAGACAATATGGCCGGTCTCTCGTAAAGACTACAGCAGTAGATTTTACTGGGAAATGGAAATCTCCAAACTGCACATTGGAATTTTCAGTAGATGGTACAAGCGTAATTGCGACTGGTTGGTATGAAGTGCTTGGATTAAGCTCCATCGTAAATCCATATACGAATGAAAAACCTGAACCTTTGCAACAAACTGAGATATATACATGTGTTATTCATGGCATGACTATTGTCGGATCGGTGCAACGAAAAAAGAAAGATGATGCATCAAAATCGTTTGCTACTTTATTGGGAAATGCTGCAACCAGCTCTTCCGTACTGATGTGGGTTTCGCATAGTGCAGACAAGATTCATGTGCTTGAACGCAATGCAAAGAACGAACCAAAACTCTATGAGATTACGCGCATTTGATTATTTGCAGAGCTAATCTAAATGTGGCTGCATCGCATATCAAAATACAATACGATGCAGCCCCCTTAAATTCCAAACTCTGCAAAGGTTCACCATGTACCCCGTTCACGACGATGATGCCGCCCTGCTGTTGTCCCTCACCGTTGCGGCTAAGCGTCGCCCGGCCGCGCTGGACGAGATCATCACCGCACTGGCGATGGCCAAGCAAGGCGAGATTCCGGCCAAGTCAAAACTGGTGGATGCGTTTGCGCGCATGAGCGTTTGTGGTTTGATCGCCGAGGCAGAGGGTGGCTATACCCTCTCTGCTGCGGCGCAAGCGATGATGGCGGTGCTGCGCGCCAAGGATGACAGTGCCACCCGATTGGCCCGCATCAAGCAACAGCTCACCGACTTTGATGCCAAGGACAAACACCCAAGCATTCGTGTCACCCAAGAGCAGCTGTTGGCGGCGATTCAGAGCTACAAGGCGGCTCAACACAGCCACCACGGCAAGAACATCCAGACCGACAAGCCCAAGACGAAGACCAACTGGATCCCAACCAAGGATCTGGTGCAGGGCAAACAGCACCTGCCCTCCCAACGCCGCAAACCGTAAGTCTGCCAGAAGGGAATTGGTGCCCTCCCCCAAGCCACCCACCGATTGACTATCGCCTGCCACTTCGCCACACTGCATCTCATGTTCAAGCAATTCCGAAAATTCATCGCCGTATTCATGCTGTTGTGGTTGCCGCTCTCTAGCGGTAGCGCACTGGCGGCTTCGCTTGCGATGCAGTTGCAGCCGGGTGAATGCCATGAGTCGGCTGAGATGATGTCCATGTCGCATGACGACATGATGCAGGATGACCACGAAGCCATGCAGGCAAGCGATTCTGGTTGCACTGCTTGCGGCGTTTGTCATCTGGCTTGCACGGCTTATCTCGACACACCGGTGGTTGCCATGCAACTGACCAAAACTGGTTCGCAGGCTGTTAGTTCTATCCCCGAGACTTTCGTCTCTCATCTTTCCGCCCCACTCGATCCACCACCCCTCGCCCGCGTCTAACGCAGGACGAGTCCGTCTGTAATTCCTGAACGTTCCTCGTCCTGCCCGTTCGGCAGTCGTTTTCGGCTGTCCGTTTGTATTGCAATGGCAACAGGACGCGACACATGAAAATTTATTTAGCACTAATTCCAGATTGTCCAAAAGACATAAACCCCTCCCAACCTCCCCTTGTCAGGGGAGGAGCTGAACCTGCTCTCCCCCTGAAGTGGGGTAAGCAGGCAATCCGCGCAGCGGGTGCTCGCACAAGGGGGAGCTGGAGGGGGTTAGGTTTTAATGGTTTATTTGGGTTCACCATCTTGGTTGGCGGCGTGTGGCTATCCAGCAGCCATGCCGAGGTACTGCCGCTACAAAGCAGCACCGCCCTCACCCATGCGCCCACCGTTAAGACGGACGGCACCACCACGCTCGGCAGCAACGTTGAAGGTTTGTTGCGCTACGCGCGCGAGCACAACCCCAACCTTGCCGCAGCGCGATTCGATGTGGAGGCGGCCACCAAACGCGCCGAACCTTCTGCCGCGCTACCCGACCCCGTGTTGCGTATCGAGCCGATGGATGTGACTCGGAATGGAGGCACACGTTATCTGGTGATGCAGAGCATGCCGTGGTTAGGCAATCGCGGACTGCAACGCGAGGTGTCAGAAGCCAAGGTCGCACAAGCCGATGGGCAGATGGCCGCGACTTGGACTGAACTGGCGAACAGCATCAAGCAGGCTTATGCGATGAATCACTACACCGCCGCGAGTGAACGCCTGACGCAGCAGACATTAGACCTGCTGGACAACATGGAACAGATCGTGCAGACCCGTTATGCCCATGGCCTGGCCACCCAACAGGATGTGATCCAAGTGCAAGTGGAAAAGACCATGCTACGCGGCGAACTCATCGCGTTGCAAAACGAGCATCACCACAGCCATGCAAGACTCAACGCGCTGCTATCGCGCCCAACAAGTGCACCACTCGCCGAGCCAGAACAATTACGCAACATGCCCCCGCCCGCAGCCCTCGACGAAGCCGCCTTGCTGGAACAACTGCTCATGCGGAACCCGCAACTGCGCATCGCCGAGGCGGATATTAAATCCGCTGAAAAGAGCCGTGAGTTGAGCTACGCAAAACGTTACCCGGACTTCATTTTCGGCGTCGCCCCTACCCAGAGCGGCAACACGATCAAACAGTGGGACTTGATGTTGGAATTGAACATTCCACTGCAACAATCCTCACGCCGCGCACAAGAAGGCGAGACAGAGGCGATGTTGTCCGCCTCGACTGCACGCAAACAGGCGCTACTCGACCAGATGCAAGCGGAACTCTCTGAGGCACTGTCGGCGCTGGAGTCGGCACGCCGCACCGAATCACTCATTGCGACACGGTTGCTACCGCAAGCAGAGCTCACCTATCAGTCGGCACTGGCTGGATACGAAACGGGAAAAGTGCCCTTCAGCATGCTCATCGAAGCGCAGAAACAGATCC
>JAGVIV010000101.1 GCA_020055845.1 Betaproteobacteria bacterium | reverse complement strand
TACCTCGTGCCTTCGCGCGTGCATGCGGGCGAGTTTTTTGCGTTGCCTCAATCCCCTCAGTTATTCAAGCAGCTGCTCATGGTGGCGGGCTTCGACCGCTATTACCAGCTCACCAAATGCTTCCGCGACGAAGACTTGCGCGCCGACCGTCAACCCGAATTCACCCAGGTGGACGTCGAGACTTCCTTTATGTCGGAAGAGCAGATCATGGTGCTGATGGAAGAGATGATCCGCACCGTGTTTAAAGAAGTGCTGGATGTCGCGCTGCCCAATCCGTTCCCGCGCATGAGCTATGCCGAGGCGATGAACCGTTACGGCTCGGACAAGCCGGACATGCGCGTGACGCTGGAAATCACCGATGTCACGGAGGCTGTGAAAGACGTGGCGTTCAAGGTGTTTTCAGGTGTGGCCAATTCTGAAAACGGCCGCGTTGCGGCATTGCGCGTGCCGAACGGCGGCGCGTTTTCGCGCGGCGAAATCGACGACTACACCAAGTTTGTCACCATCTACGGCGCGAAGGGCTTGGCTTACATCAAGGTCAACGACATCACGCAACTGAACGAAACCGGCCTGCAATCGCCTATCGTGAAGAACCTGAATGAGGCGGCTTTGAAAACCATCATCGCCCGCACCGGCGCACAGAACGGCGACATCATTTTCTTCGGCGCGGACAAGACCAAGATCGTTAACGACGCGCTGGGCGCGTTGCGCAGCAAGATCGGTCACGAAAAAGGCTACCTCAACGGCAAAGCATGGGAGCTGCTGTGGGTGGTGGACTTCCCGATGTTTGAATACGACGACGAAGCCAAGCGTTGGAACGCTTGCCACCATCCGTTCACCGCCCCCAAAGATGAACATCTGCAATTCCTCGAAACCGATCCCGGCAAGTGTCTGGCCAAGGCCTACGACCTCGCATTGAACGGCTGGGAAATCGGCGGCGGCTCGGTGCGTATCCACAAAGAAGAGGTGCAGAGCAAAGTATTCCGCGCACTCAACATCGGTGCGGAAGAAGCGCAGCTCAAGTTCGGATTCCTGCTGGACGCATTGCAATACGGCGCACCGCCCCACGGCGGCTTGGCCTTCGGTCTGGATCGTATCGTCACCATGATGACAGGTGCCGAATCTATTCGCGACGTGATCGCCTTCCCCAAGACGCAACGTGCGCAATGTCTGCTGACCCAAGCGCCGTCTGCGGTGGACGAAAAGCAACTGCGCGAACTGCATATCCGTTTGCGTCAGCCTGCAACGACCGAAGCTGCCAAGGAATAACATGCGACATATGGCACAAGCACGGTGGTGGCTGCTGGTCAGCTTGCTGCTGTGCTTGCCGTTTGCGCAAGCACGCAATCATCATCCACATGACAGCGCTGCCATTTCCAATGTCGCTGTTGCCGAGTTGCCCGGCGAGGCACGCGATACCTTTCATCTCATCAAACAGGGCGGCCCGTTCCCTTATCCGCGCGATGGCATCGTGTTCGGCAACCGCGAACATCAGTTGCCGCAGCAGTCGCGCGGCTACTATCACGAGTACACCGTGAGAACGCCGGGGGCGCATAATCGCGGCGCGCGGCGTATCGTCTGCGGCATCGTCCCCGAGTGTTATTACACTGGCGATCACTATCAAACATTTAAACGCATCAAGGAGTAATCCATGAGTGAAGATTTATGTGTGCGCTTGCAGGATTTGAACGAGGCAGGCGTCTATCGCTTGAGTTGTCCGGTGGCCATGTTGGAGGCGAATGTGGCGCTGTCCGGCTTGACTTTGTTCGAGGTGGATATTGCGGCAGTGCAAGGCAAAGGCGAGTTTCTTGCAACCATGGCACAGGTGCTAGTCGCACCTGATTGGTTTGGCCACAACTGGGATGCGCTGGCCGATGTGTTGGGCGATCTCTCGTGGCAGCCCTCTGCCGGATATGTGCTGTTGCTGTGCGGGGGCGATGAGAAGCTGGGGCTGAGCGATGCCGACCATGAAATCGTGACGCACATCCTCACCGACACCGTGAGCTATTGGAAGTCGCAAGGCAAACCGTTCTGGGTGTTTTTTGCCGATGGCGTATAAGCAGCCGGTTTCAGCCTTGGTGGTGATCTATACCGCCGCCCCTTCGACTGGGCTCAGGGCAGGCCCCGATGTGCTGCTGTTGGAGCGCGCCGATCATCCCGGCT
>JAGVIV010000033.1 GCA_020055845.1 Betaproteobacteria bacterium | reverse complement strand
TGGTTGTGAATTGTCCAACAAGCTATTGGACAAAGCCGTCAGCCTATATTTCTGGGATAGAATTTTTGCTACTCCTTCTTCCATATATTTCAAGAAGCCGGTTACTTGTTCGGTTACTTGTTCGGTTACTTGTTCGGTTACTTGTTCGGTTACTTGTTCAATTGCATGTCCCACTGGCAGCACTTCAGCCAGATGCACCACAACACGCACCCACATAAATGTCCGACGCAGGGTAACTTCGCTGACCTGTCTGAGCTTTTCATTAAGCCACTGAACACTATTGAACCGATCATTGACGGCCACTGTTGCTATTGCCATCTTCCACTTCTTGCATTTTCTGCAAGTCATTCTCGATTTCCTCCACTGTAGGCAATGCACCCTTCAGATTGTCAGGCAAGGCTTCCACCAGAGTGTATTCGCTCACGCCCATCGGTTTGTTCATATCGCGCAGCGCAAATTCCACCTCGACGTTGTTTTTGTCGCGGCACAGCAGCAGACCAATGGTGGGCTGGTCATCGCTGCGTTTGAGCAGGCTATCCACGGCAGACAGGTAAAAATTAAGTTTGCCTGCGTACTCGGGGATAAATTTACGGTTTTTGAGCTCCACCACAACATAGCATTTCAGTGTGACGTGGTAGAACAACAGGTCGATGTAGTAATCGTTGCCCGCCACTTCCAGGTGGTACTGTCGGCCAATGAAGGCAAAGCCTTTACCCAATTCCAGCAAAAACTGGGTGATGTGCTGTGTGAGCTGGCGCTCTACATCCCGCTCGTTGAAAGGTGCCGTCATCGCCATAAAATCGAAGGTGTAAGGATCTTTGAGGGTTTGCTGAGCCAGGTCAGACTGTGGCAATGGCAAGGTGCGGGAAAAGTTGGTCACCGCTTTGCCTGCGCGGGCATACAAGTTTGACTTGAGTTGCAGCGCCAGCACATCGCGGCTCCAGCCTTGCTCTAGGGTTTGCTCGATGTAAAAGCGGGCTTCGGTCACGCTGCCGCATTTAGTGAAAATCTGGATGTTGTGTCCCCAAGGGATGTTTGACAGCAACGCAGATAATTCCGTTTCAGCGCCTGCCCACACGGCATCGCGTAATTTGGCAACAGCCTGTTGCCAAATTGCAGGATCGCAGTAAAAGCGAAAGAAAGCCCGGCAATACCGCAGGTTTTTGGATGAAAAGCCGCCGACCTCCGGGAAGGCTTGTCTCAAGTCGTGACTGAAGGCGTCGATGAATCCGCTGCCCCACTGGGCATGAGACTCCCGATCAACAATTTGTGCCCCAATTTCGTAGTAGAGGGAAATCAACTCCCCATTGGCGGTCAACGCGACTTTCATCCGTGTCGCATGGATTCTCTGCTTGATGGTCTTGAGCCAGTCCTGGTAATCGGCCAGCACATCGGGCGGCAGCGCCAGAGGGTGTGTCATGGTGGAGTCACTCATCTCCACTCCCACCGGTCACCGCTTTCACTTCTGCAAGCAGATCGCCAAACTTACCGTAGTTCACTTTCACGCCATCATCCAGATCGAGTTGGATGCGCATATCGGCATAGTGGCGAAGTTTTTCGTCATAGGCGAGCAGCTCGACGTGTTTCTTGCGCAGCGCTTCGATCTCCTTGTTGATCTTGTTGCGGGCAGCGGTCACGGTGGCAACTTCGGCATCCTTGGTCAGCATCTCGATACGCGACTGAATTTTGCTGGTCAATGGTACGACATATTCGGCACGCATCCGGGCAAGGGTGCCTTCGTGGTAGCGGTGCAGATAGACGATAGCTTGGAATGCACCTTGCTTACCGCTGGAGAACAGCCAGTAGATCGGGCGTTTCTTGTAGGTTTGCAGGTGATTCTTGAAAAAGCTGGACGCGAGATAACGGCGAATAGTCTCTTCCGGGGTTTCGTTACCCTTCATGCCAAGACTTTCCGCCAGCCAAGCCATGTTCTCTTCCAGCGGTTCGTTACCCCATACTGATAGCAGGAATTCGCGGATGCGGTTGGCGGCATCATCCTCAAACCAGAATTCGTCAGTGAGCGGCACGATACCATCGGCGTCGGCTGGAAAGGACTGATAGCGGGCGGAATCGAAGCCGACGTTACCGGCATGTGCGTAAATCAGACCCGGCTCATCCAGACTGTAACGCCCCATCATGCAGCCGACAGCGTAGGAGATTAGGCGCTGGCTGTCCTTCTCACGGTTGGCACGGGTGAGAGTGATCTGTTCTTCGGGAACTTCTGGGGAGAGTTCGTCTTGAAGACCGTAGGCGACGATGAAGATTCTGTTGTTCTCTTCTTCTAAGCACTTCAATTCTGCAACACTTTCAGCTGTTTTGATTAAAAACTCACTCCATGAAGTT
>JAGVIV010000214.1 GCA_020055845.1 Betaproteobacteria bacterium | reverse complement strand
TGCTGCTTAACTTTGAAGGCGGCCACTTTACTTTGCGCGATGCCAATACCGGTGCCAAGACGAGTATTGCGCTCGACAAAGGCGAGCTGAGTTCCGCCGCCGGAGCGCCTGTGCGCCTTGAACTGTACGGCGCGTTAGATGCGGTTCCCGTGTATATCGGGATACAGACCGCCAAGGCCGCCGACTTGATTAATCCGAATTTGCCGATTCCGTTTAAATTCAATGCGAGCAGTTCCGGTGCCGCCATCCAGCTGGCGGGCGATATAGACCGGCCTTTTGCCACGCGGGATATCGAGCTTGCGCTTGATATGAGTGCAAGCCGTTTGGACAATTTCAATGCACTGGCGCACACCTCGCTGCCGCCGTGGGGGCCGTGGCTGGCATCCGGAAAATTCCACATGACATCCGGCGGCTATGAGGTGTCGGCATTGCAGTTGCGGGTGGGCAGCAGCGTGCTCAGCGGCCAAGGCAAACTCGATACCAAAGCTGTGCCGCCGCGCATCGATGTGGCGCTGAGTGCGCCCAGTATTCAGCTGGACGATTTTAGATTCGGTGACTGGTCACCGGAAAAGAAAAAACCGGATGCGCCCGCGCATAAAAAATCCAAGCAGGTATTGCAGCAGGAAGCCGATGCCGCGAGCAAGCAGACCCAGCAGATGTTGAGCCGCGAAGTGTTGCGGCGGCAGAATGCCTATCTGGCGGTGCGCGTGGGGCAAGTGGTGTCTGGCACAGATTTGCTCGGCAGCGGCAAGCTGGAGGCCAGGCTGGAGAATGGCCGTGCTGTAATCGGCCCCGTCGTGGTCAACACGCCGGGCGGTGCGGCCATGATGCGCATGGCTTACGAACCCGACGAGAAAGATGTGGCGCTGGATTTGCGCGTCGAGGCCAAGAAATTCGATTACGGTATTCTGGCGCGCCGCATCGATCCAAAAAGCGAGATGCGCGGCGTGTTCAGTCTGGATGTCGATGTCAGCGCCCGCGCCCAGTATCTGTCTGAGCTGCTGCGCTACGGCAAGGGCAACATCGATTTCGCCGTGTGGCCGGAGAATCTGAAATCGGGATTGCTGGACGTGTGGGCAGTGAACGTGTTGATGGCCTTGTTGCCCGCGGTCGATGCGTCGAGCGAGTCAAAAGTGAATTGCGCCATCGGGAATTTTTTTTTGAGTGATGGCAAGCTGTCCGAGAAAAAAATCATCATAGACACCAGCCGCATGCGCGTCACCGGCAAAGGTGGCGTGGATTTTGCCACACAAGAAATCAACCTGTACGTGCAACCTCGTGCCAAAACCCCGCAATTCCTGAGCTTCGCACTGCCCATCGAACTGAGTGGCACACTAGACGATTTTCATGTGGGGGTCAGAGTGGTGGATGTGCTGGGAATGGTGGGGCAATTTGCCACCTCGGTGGTGTGGGTGCCACTGCAATCGCTGTTCGGCAAAAAGACACCGGAGGATGGACGGGATGTGTGCGGGGCGGCGGAGTTCGCGCATCAATAACTTTCCCGCAATAGAGGCGCTAGAGATGAAGCGCTACAAATCCAAACGTGATTCTGAGATTGAACGCTGAAGTTCACTATGGTGGTTAAGTGCCAGTAGCGGAAGGGCGGGGTTTAAAACATGATGCCGGAAAGCAGCCATTCACACATGGCGGAATTGTGGACATTGCAGTCAGTTGAGAGGCATGTAATTATGCTGGCACGAAGGTCGCAGATCGGCCAGAACAGACTGTCAGATTATATTTTGTATACAACTTGCCTAAAGTATTTAGTACGATATGCAAACAAAAATCTCTGTTTATATTGCCACTAGCTTAGACGGATTTATCGCACGGGCAGACGGTCGCCTAGATTGGTTAGACCAGGCAAACTCTGACGTGCCTTCAGGTGAAGACTGCGGTTACCACGCGTTTATGAATACTGTAGACGTGTTGGTAATGGGTAGGAACACGTATGAAAAAGTTCTAACTTTCGGGGATTGGCCGTATGCGAATAAAAGGGTAGTTGTGCTTTCTAGCTCGTCAGTAGTGGTTCCTGATACCCTCAAAAAAATGGTCACAACTTCAAATGAAGCGCCGCGCGTGTTATTTAATCGACTAAGTAGCGAAGGCGCGAAGCATCTTTATGTTGATGGTGGTTTGACTATTCAACGATTTTTGCAAGATGGGCTAATTGACGAAATCACCGTCACAGTTATTCCTGTGCTGTTAGGTAAAGGGATTCACTTGTTTGGTTCGCTAGCCAAAGACATCTGGTTCAATCATAAATCAACAATGACATATCCCTTCGGTTATGTTCAAAGCACTTATGAAAGACGTGGTTGATTGACTGCTAAGGGTTAGTCAGAGTCGGTCGCTCTAGCAAAGTTTTCAAATCTTGACCGTCAGCAACGTCCACGATGCGGAAATTAGCCATCGAAACTAGGTTGCCTTATAACGGACGTTCGCCACAGGCCGTAACGGGTCGGTCGCCGTCATTATTCAAGACCACTTCAACCTGCCGCTTTGGCTTAGATTGATTGCTTTGATGTCGCTTTATAAAACATGAATGCAACACTGCCAAGATTTTATTCGGCTGTTTTGGGAGCTGCTGCATCAGGAGATTTTTGAACGGCGATCAGGCTAAATATCCATCCGTTCAAATATCCGATGGCAGCAAAGCACGGGAGTATCAATAATATTCCTGCTTCAACTTCTGTTTTTTGTCCCGCCAGTTGCACGCTATATGCCCACCAGATGATGAACAGCAAGCCGAAAACGATGCCGCTGCCCAGTCCGGCACGGGTGAGATTTTTGCGGCAAACCAATTTCAGTTTATGCAATACCCCATAAACTGGGAGGTAGCTCACAAAGAAGTAAATGTAATTGATCAGCGCCGAGAATAAGGCAGAGTACACGCCGATCCGCAACGACTCGGATATTTCTATCGCTGATGGCGCGATGAGTGACATTAGCAGATACAGAAGCACTATCAGTAATGGAAAGCCCAATGGCGCAAGCAAGCTCGCGAGCAGGATTTTCGAGAGCGCTTTCAAGTTGCTTGTTTGCTTAGGTGCCTTAGTCATGTTGAATGCCTTGTGATTACGGCATAACCAGAAGGTTAGTGGTTACGGCATAACCTAAAGGATAGCCTACACCGCAAGATACTGCTTTGCAGCATCTTGTCTACACCGCAACTTAGTATTGCTGTTTCACAGCAGGAGGTTGTGGTTACGACATAACCTAAAGGTTAGTCTTCACCGCAACTTAGTATTGCTGTTTTACAGCAGGACTAGATTGTCTCGATGTATCAATTCGGACTCGTCGATGTAGCCTAGGATGGCTTCGATCTCGCTGCTGGGGTGGCGCGCGATGCGGCGGGCTTCATCGGCGCTGTAGTTGACCAGGCCGCGCGCGATGTCGGCTCCGTTCTCGTCCAATATGGCGACGACTGCACCGCGCTGAAATTCTCCGCTGACTTCGCTTGCACCTATGGGGAGCAGGCTCTTACCTTCGTTGCGCAGGGCGCGCACGGCTCCGGCATCCAGTTTGATTTTTCCGCTCACTTGTAAATGATCCGCGAGCCACTGCTTGCGGGCATCGAGTGCCAATGCGGAGGCGGTGAGCAGGGTGCCAATGGATTCACCTTGCAGTAAGCGTGGCAGCACGTCGCGTTCGTGACCGGAGGCGATGGCGGTATGCGCGCCGCTGCGTGCGGCGCGCTTGGCGGCTAACACCTTGGTGATCATGCCGCCGCGTCCGATGGAGCTGCCTGCGCCGCCAGCCATGCTTTCCAGATAGGACTCTCCGGCATGGGCGAGGCTGATGAGGGTGGCTTGCGGGTCTTTGCGCGGATCGGCGCTGAACAGACCGATCTGGTCGGTGAGGATGACGAGGGCATCGGCTTCGATCAAATTGGTGACCAGCGCGCCCAGAGTGTCGTTGTCGCCGAATTTGATTTCGTCGGTGACCACGGTGTCGTTCTCGTTGATGATGGGAATGACGCCCAGGGTGAGCAGGGTACGCAGCGTGGAGCGCGCGTTCAGATAGCGTTCACGGTCGGCCAGATCGGCGTGGGTAAGCAGCACTTGCGCCGCGCGCAAACCGTGTTTGCTGAAACAGCTTTCGTAAACCTGTACCAATCCCATTTGCCCGACAGCGGCGGCGGCCTGCAGTTCGTGTACCGCGCTGGGGCGTTGCTTCCAGCCGAGGCGCTGCATGCCTTCTGCAATCGCGCCGGAGGACACCAGTACCACTTCGCAGCCACGGTCGCGCAAGGTGGCGATCTGCTGTGCCCAGTTGCCAATCGCAACGGTGTCCAGTCCTTCGCCTTGATTGGTGACGAGGCTGCTGCCGACTTTGACGACGATGCGTTGTGCTTGGGTAAGTACGGTTTTCATCGGAGTTGTTTTTACTATAACGTTATATTAATCCAGCAAATCTTGAGTCTCGTCATTCCCGCGTAGGCGGGAATCCAGTCAAACAAAAAATCCCTTGCGCGCAAGGACACAGCCTAAAGGCCTGTTGAATAAATACGCTGGATTCCCGCCTGCGCGGGAATGACGGACGGTAGTTATTCTTTGTTGAT
>JAGVIV010000268.1 GCA_020055845.1 Betaproteobacteria bacterium | reverse complement strand
GCCCGCGAAAGTCAGCCGTGGTGGTACGGCTCACAGGGCCGCTTCGTGCCCGTTGCTGCCGTTGGTTTCTCGGGAAGCGGACGCTCAACGTAAAGGTAAATGGCCTGCGCGGTTTTTCGCGCAGGTCCAGTTGACCGTCATGTTATGCCTTATAAGCAGTCTGATTTCTCAACAACAATCTTTGCAACCGGTTTGCTGGCCTTGTCGCGGTACATATATACGAGCTTTCGTCCTGCATTCAAGAGCGGACGTGTTTCGTCATTGGCGCATTGGCCTGTTTTAACCTTTGGTGTCATTACAGAGATGAACCTTGATATGTCGAGATCAGCGGCAAGCCAATTCACTAGCGTGTAGTTGTAGTAAACATCTTTGCCTTGAATTGATACGTGATCTACTCTCGTATCGTTATCGATCAAGCTTGGAAGGCTCTTATTGATCATCTTTATTTCTTCACTAAGTGCAAGGTCAGTATCACTACCTTGCTTAAGGCCAATGATGAGATTGCCGATTAAGACAAGTGTGCCTAAGACAACGGCAATACGAGCAAGCCCAGCCCAAACGGCCTTACCTTTGAAGTTGCCTGCACTTCTCCAGACTGCGATCAGCATAAAGATGCCGTAACCAATAGCGAGCCAATAGAAAGCCATTACTGCCCAAGATCCAACCTGGCTGGTTGCAATATCGATGTATCTGAATTCAATTACTTTGAGAATGATCTGAAAGGCGACGTTGCCGATAAGAACACCAAATACCCAATAGGTTATGGGTAAAGAAATATCGCCCCGAAAGAGTCGCGTGACAAAGGCCGCCCGTTTTTCGGGCAGTTGGTGCTCTGTGGTATTTGATTCCATTGTCTGCTCCTTTTGTGGGCATAACGTGCAGCTTGACGGGCGCGGAGCCGGCTCGCGGGCGGAGCTTCCCTCTCGAAGCGTAGGTTAGATTTCATTCCAAAGCCTCTTTGCCAGCTTTATGTACTCCTGGCCAAAGAACGCGATCTTGAGCCACTCGTCCGCATCGCTGCCCCCGATTGAAATAGGAGAACTCAGCACCGAATTGAGATCAGGCGATGGATCCACATATAGGGCCTGCCTTCGAATTGCTTCAATTGTTCCGTTAGCGCCGGCAGTCGCGACGTCAAGCAAATCAGGGTGAGGGAAATGGGCCCGAACATGGGCTCGCATTTCATCCTCGCTTTCAAACATGTTGTAACGTAGAAAATCTACGGCGTTTCCGCCTGAAAGGCCTTGGATCATTTCCATGGCTTTGGGGTCCGGGTCAGGAAGCGCGCTAGTAAATGATTTGAAGTCTTCGAATGTTTTCGTCAGAACCGAGAAGATTGCCCAATACCAGAAAAATTCCCCAATCTCCTCGTGTTTCACTTCATGTCGGAAAACTCGTTTCTTGGGTAGCTCCGGTTGCTTGGCTTGGCGTTTAAGGATGACGTATTTCGCCGCCTCTTCGAATGAAAATATCGAGAGTGCAACTACAGTTGCAAAGTGCTCGGCGTTGAGTGCACCCAACGCCTCAAAGTATAGGCGTCTTGAGTTTTCTTCGATGGCATCAAGTGCAAGCATGATGAAATCTAACGTGTTTTGGGAGCGGTTTTGCTGCATAACGTGGGTAACCAAATCGCCCGGCAACCCGCATCACCAACGACTCTATGTTGAATTGAGAGGTGTTTCATACAGTACAAAATGAAAGGTGAAAAGCGGCAGGCTTAAGAAACGCCGACAGCATACCCGCAGCGAGGCCGATTGTCCCTTTCCGGACACACTGCTCGAAGGCCGCTCCTGGCCGACACGAGCCGTACCACCACGGCTGACTTTCGCGGCGCTTGCCTGACGCCGCCCCAGCCCAACCCGGCAATCTCCCTGCGCTAGAATGCCCGCGGCGATTTGCCGTCGACTGAGCGGGAGCGACCATGGCGGGCTGGATATTCCTGGGTTTGGTGGTGGTTGGGGTGGTGTGGATCGTGTCGATCTACAACGGGCTAGTGCGGCTGCGCAACCGCTTCAAGAACGCCTTCGCGCAGATCGACGTGCAGCTCAAGCGCCGCTACGACCTGATTCCCAACCTGGTCGAGACGGTGAAGGGCTACATGGCCCACGAGCGCAACACGCTGGAGCAGGTGATCGCGGCGCGCAACAGCGCGCAGGCGGCGACGAGCAAGGCTTCGGCCAATCCGGCCGACGGCGAGGCGGTGCAGCAGATGGCGGGCGCCGTGGCGGCTTTCGACAACAGCCTGGGGCGGCTCTTCGCGCTGGTCGAGTCGTATCCGGACCTGAAGGCGAGCGAGAACATGAAGCAGCTCACCGAAGAGCTGACCAGCACCGAGAACCGGGTCGCCTTCGCGCGCCAGGCCTACAACGACGCGGTGATGGACTACAACACGGCGCTCGAGGTGTTCCCCAACAACTTCGTGGCGCCCATGGGTTCGTTCAAGCCGGCGACGATGCTGGAAGCGACCGAGTCGGCCGAGGAGAAGAAGCCCGTCAAGGTTTCCTTCAGCTAGTCCGTCGCGCCTTTTGCGATGGACTTTTTCGCCAGCCAGGAGCGCGCCGAGCGGCAGACGCGGCTGATGCTCGTGCTGTTCCTCGTCGCGGTGGCGCTCACCGTCGCGGCGCTGGATCTGCTGGCGGGCATGATCTACATCTTTGCCTCCGACGTGCGCGCGCCGTCCTTTGGCGCGGCCTTGCGCGCGGTTCCGGCTGCGGTGTATTGGGCGACGGCGATTGCGGTGCTCGCAACGATCATCGGCGGTACGCTGCATCGCATGGCGTCGCTGGCGGGCGGCGGCGCGGCGGTGGCAGAACTGGTCGGCGCACGGCGCGTGAAAAGCCCGGGCGCGACGCTCGCCGAGCAGCAGCTCGTCAATGTGGTGGAGGAAATGGCCATCGCGGCCGGCATCCGCGTGCCGCTCATCTACGTGATGGACAACCAGCGCGGCATCAACGCCTTCGCCGCCGGCTATTCGCCCGACCAGGCGGCGGTGACGGTAACGCAGGGCGCGCTCGAACAGTTGAGCCGCGACGAACTGCAGGGCGTGGTCGCGCACGAATTCAGCCACATCCTGAACGGCGACATGCGCCTCAACATCCGGCTGGTCGGCATCATCGCCGGCCTCGTGTTCATCGGCAGCGCGGGCAGCTTCATGATGCAGTTGGGCAGCGGCTTTGGCGGCGACCAGGAGCGCTTCCGTGGCCGCGGTGACATTCGTCTCGCGGCCGTGGGCTTCTTCATCTGGCTCATCGGGTCCATCGGCGTGCTGTTCGGCTCGCTGATCAAGGCGGCGGTGTCGCGCCAGCGCGAGTTCCTGGCCGACGCGGCGGCGGTGCAGTTCACCCGCAATCCCGAAGGCATCGGCGGCGCGCTGGCCAGGATCGGTCAGGCGGGTTCCGGCGTCATGCAGCTCCACGCCGACGAGCTAAGCCACATGTACTTCGGCGCGGCGCACGGGAGCTTCTTCGCCACGCACCCGCCGATCGAGCAGCGCATCGAGCGCATCCTCGGCCGCGGCGCCGTGCGTCTCTTCGAGCACAAGCTGAAGACAGGCAGGATCACGGCACCCGACACGACCGGCGCCGGCGGTCTGCCGGTGACGCCGGCGGTCCTGCTCGCCAGCATCGGCCACCACACCGAACGCCATGTCGATTACGCCCGGCAGTTCATCGACGAGCTGCCGGCCCCACTGCGCCGCGCGGTGGCAACGCAGGCGGGCGCCAAG
>JAGVIV010000182.1 GCA_020055845.1 Betaproteobacteria bacterium | reverse complement strand
TTAGTGCCGGTCTAGCGGGTTGTGCAGTAACGGAGAAAGATGCGCTGGCCGCATTGCGCCGCATGGGGTTGCTTAGGCGCGAACATCTGCCGGTGAAAGTGCTTTCGCAAGGTCAGCGTCGTCGTGTCGCATTGAGTCGGCTGCTATTGGGTAGTGCGCGCCTGTGGATATTGGATGAACCATTGACCGCACTCGATGTAGGGGCTGTGCGTCTGATGGAGGAACTTATTGGAGAACATCTGTCGAAGGGAGGGATGGTGATTTTTACCACCCATCAACCCCTGCAAGTGGCGGGGATACAGACAAGGCATTTGAATCTCTCATGAATCAATTGTCTCTGTTCGGATTGCTAGGTTTGGTTATACGGCGCGATATGCTGTTGGCGATGCGTAGACGTGCCGATGTGCTCACCACATTGGTGTTTTTTGTGATGGTAGTGAGTTTGTTCCCTCTCGGTGTCGGACCTGAGCCCGAAATGTTGCGCAAAATGGCTGCTGGTGTGGTGTGGGTAGCGGCACTGCTGGCTTCTATGTTGTCGCTGGGACGTATGTTTTCCGCGGATCATCTCGATGGTACGCTGGAGCAGATGTTGCTCGCACCTCAGTCCTTGTCTATGCTGGTGTTGGGTAAGATAGTGGCGCATTGGATGTTATCCGGTTTACCCCTGGTTCTAATCGCTCCGGTGCTGGGTTTACAGTTCGATATGTCGCCACAATCCTTGTGGGTACTGATACTTGTGCTATTGCTTGGTACTCCGATATTGAGCATGATAGGCGCGATAGGCGCGGCACTGACTTTGGGGCTGCGTGGCGGCGGTGTGCTGGTGTCCTTATTGGTGCTGCCTTTGTGTATTCCCGTGCTGATTTTTGGAACGGGGGCGGTTGAAGCGGTCAATACCGGTATGAGTATCGTTCCGCATGTGGCTTTGTTAGGTGCTCTGTCGTTACTGGCTCTGGTGTTTACGCCATGGGTCACGGCACAGGCTTTACGTATCTCGATGGAGTGAAATTTGGCAATCAATTGGTTTAAGTATTCTGCCCCTAGTACCTTTTACGGTTTGGCGGGCAAGCTGGTTCCCTGGTTTGCAGTTCCTGCTGCAATTTTGTTTGTGCTGGGAATCTATATCGGTTTTTTCGTCGCTCCGCCGGATGCCGTGCAAAGCGAGGCTTACCGCATTATCTTTATTCATGTTCCCGCTTCGATTTTGTCCATGTTCATTTATCTCATCATGGCAGGGTATGCGGCGCTGGGTTTGATCTTTAATACACGACTCTCATCAATGATGGCAACCGCAATGGCGCCTACCGGTGCGTTGTTTGCTTTTATTTCATTGTGGACAGGCGCTTTGTGGGGCAAGCCAATGTGGGGCGCTTGGTGGGTGTGGGATGCCCGACTCACTTCCGAATTAATCTTGCTGTTTTTGTATCTTGGTTTCATCGCGCTGCAGGCCGCTATCGACGATCCTCGCCGCGCAGACCGCGCGGGGGCATTGCTGGCAATTGTTGGCTCGGTCAATGTGCCCATTATTTATTTTTCGGTGAAGTGGTGGAATACCCTGCATCAGGGATCCACGGTTAAGTTCACCGGGACAAGTATGCATGTCGCCATGCAGCAAGCCATGTTCACCATGCTGGTGGCGTGCTGGCTGTACGTTATTGCGGTGACTTTGCTACGGGTGCGCAGCATCATTCTGGAGCGTGAGCGCAGCACGCAATGGGTAAACGAATTGGATGAGGTGCGTGCATGAACTGGTCCGAATTCTTTGCCATGAATGGCTACGGCTTTTACGTGTGGGGTTCTTATGGACTCACTTTGATCGTGCTGCTCGTCGAGATATTGACGGTACGCCATAAAAGAAAAATTACATTACAGCAATTGCGCTTGATGCGTGATGCGGGGGAGAGTCAATGAAAGCGCGTCAAAAAAGACTTCTGTTTATTCTGGGCGGAATCGCCATCGTTGCCGCCGCCGTAGGTTTGGTATTGTTTGCGTTGAAGGACAATGTCAGCCTGTATTTCACACCGACGCAGGTCTACAACAAAGAAGCGCCTCAAGGTCGCAGCTTCCGTATCGGTGGTTTGGTGGAGGCCGGTAGTGTTAAGCGCGAGGGGGATGGTCTGACGGTGCATTTCAATGTCACGGATACATCCAAGACGATGAATGTCACTTACAAAGGCATCCTGCCGGATCTATTCAAAGAGGGTAAAGGTGTTGTGGCGCAAGGCAAGCTGCAAGGAGACAATATTTTTTATGCAGAAGAAGTGTTGGCCAAGCATGATGAAAATTACATGCCGCCTGAGGCTAAACATGCATTGGAAGAGGCTGCCAAAGCACAGTCCGCGGTAAGTGCAAGTTCTGGCGTTATTGCCATTCCTGCTAAATAGATTGGAACCCACAATGATTCCTCAAATGATTATTCCAGAAATTGGAAATTTCGCGCTGATTGTGGCGCTGTTTCTTGCCTTGCTCCAGGGCGCTCTGCCTATATTTGGCGCGGCGCGGGGTAACAGCATGCTAATGGGAGCAACGCGCCCATTGGCATTCGGCCAATTCGTGTTTGTAAGCCTAGCATTTGCCTGCCTGTTGCAATCCTTTATCAGTAATGACTTTTCCGTGCTGTATGTGGCGCAACATTCCAATTCGCAGCTGCCTATCGAATACCGTATTGCAGCATTGTGGGGCGGGCACGAGGGTTCTTTATTGTTGTGGACGTTTATGCTGACCTTGTGGACGATCGCCGTGGCAAGCTTCAGTAAACATCTGCCCGAGGAAATGGTCGCACGGGTAATCGGCGTGATGGGTTTGATTTCGGTGGGTTTCCTGTTGTTTATGCTGTTCACCTCTAATCCCTTCGAGCGTTTGTTGCCGGCCGCTATGGATGGGCGCGATTTGAATCCGCTGTTGCAGGATCCGGGTTTGGTCATCCACCCCCCTATGTTGTACATGGGCTATGTGGGGTTTTCTGTGGCATTCTCTTTCGCTTTGTCGGCATTGCTGGGCGGTCAGCTTGATTCGACTTGGGCGCGTTGGTCGCGCCCTTGGACCACGGTGGCATGGGTATTTATGACGCTGGGTATTGCCTTGGGAAGTTGGTGGGCATATTACGAGTTGGGTTGGGGCAGTTGGTGGTTCTGGGATCCGGTTGAGAATGCCTCATTTATGCCTTGGTTGGTCGGGACGGCATTAATTCACTCGCTTGCCGTCACTGAAAAACGCGGTGCATTTAAAAGCTGGACGGTGTTGTTGGCCATTGCGGCTTTCTCTCTCAGCTTGCTGGGGACCTTCCTAGTGCGTTCCGGTGTGCTGACATCGGTACACGCATTTGCCACCGATCCTAAGCGCGGCATATTCATTCTGTCCTTTCTGGTGGTGACGATAGGTGCTTCGCTGCTGCTATTCGCATGGCGCGCGCCTAAAATCGGCCTTGGGGGGAAATTCGATATCATCTCGCGCGAGTCGATGCTATTGACTAATAATGTATTGCTGTCCGTGGCCTCCGCCTCGGTTTTTCTCGGTACGCTCTACCCTTTGTTCATGGACGCGTTGGGTTTTGGCAAACTGTCTGTCGGTCCTCCATACTTCAATACCGTGTTCGTTCCGTTGATGGTGCCGCTTATCATCATGATGGGACTAGGCCCCATCGCGCGCTGGAAACAAGCGAGCGTGCCGGATATCTGGTTGCGCGTACGCTGGGCTTTCGCTGCCAGTATGGTCATCGCCATTTTGTTGCCATTGGTGTTGGGTAAATGGACACCGCTGATAGCGTTGGGTTTCATGCTCGCATTCTGGGTAATCTGTACTGGATTTTTGGATTTGCGCAAACGTATCGGCAAAGAAGGCAGTTTGATGCAGCGCCTGAAGAGCCAGTCGCGTAGTTACTACGGTATGCAATTGGCCCACTTGGGTATCGCCGTCTTTGTTATCGGCGTGACGATGGTGAAGGGCTACGAGACCGAGCGCGATGTGCGAATGAATGTTGGCGATACAGTGGAAGCCGGTGGTTATGTGTTTCGTTTCGACGGCATCACTGAGCAGCAGGGGCCGAACTATACGGCTGCACGCGGGCATATGGTCATTAAAAAAGGCGAGCGCATCGTTGGTGAGCTCTTTCCTGAAAAGCGCAGCTACAACGCTTCCGGGATGCCGATGACAGAAGCCGCCATCAAGCCGGGTCTGTTGGGGGATTTGTATGTCTCTTTGGGCGAGCCGATACCGGATAGCGACGGAGCTTGGGCGGTGCGTGTGTACGTCAAACCGTTCGTGGATTGGATATGGGCAGGTTGTTTGCTGATGGCATTGGGCGGGATGTTTGCGATAGGTGATAGGCGCTACCGCATTCATGCCAAGAAGCGAGCTGCCGCTGAGTCGGAGGAGAAGAAGATATGATGCGCTTCATTTTGCCGTTCGTTGTGTTCGTGGTGCTTGCGGGATTTCTGTATGTCGGTTTGAATCTCGATCCGCACGAAGTACCATCACCTCTGATAGGCAAGCCCGCACCCGCATTCACCTTGCCGCAATTGCACGAACCGGGCAAACAATTCTCCCCTGCAGAAATGAAAGGGAGAGTATGGCTGCTCAATGTCTGGGCTTCCTGGTGCGTATCCTGCAAAGAAGAGCATCCGGTGTTGGTGGAATTGGCACGCAAGAATATCGTGCCGGTTTACGGATTGGACTATAAAGACAAACGTGTGGATGCGGAGATGACCCTGAGTGCCGGAGGTGATCCGTATGTGTTGAGTGTGTCGGATACCGAAGGGCGTATCGGTATCGATTACGGTGTCTATGGTGTGCCTGAGACATATGTCATCGATAAACAAGGAATCATTCAATACAAACAGATCGGTCCTGTCACCCATCAGAATCTGCGTGAAAAGATATTGCCGCTGGTGGCCGAGTTGGAGAAGAGACCATGAAGCGTTTGCTCGTTCTGTTGATGTGCCTGATGCCGGTATTGGCGTATGCGGGTGAGGCCAAGGATATGGCTGCCGATCCGGTGTTGGAAAAACGCATGATTGGTTTGGCGGAGAAGCTGCGTTGCTTGGTCTGCCAGAATGAATCGCTGGCCAGCTCCCATGCCGAACTCGCGGAAGACCTGCGCCGCGAAGTGCGCGAGCAGATGAGTAAAGGCAAGGGTGATCAGGAGATCATTGACTATCTGGTTTCAAAATACGGCGACTTCGTGCTGTATGAGCCACCGATGAAATCTTATACATTGCTGCTGTGGTTTGGGCCGTTTGGTTTGCTGCTTGTGGGCGGGGGAGTATTGCTGTTCCAATTGCGCAAACGCCGGCAGACTGTACCTGAAGTAACGCTTTCTGCTGAAGCACAGCAGCGTGCCCTCGCATTACTCAATAACGATAAAGATCATCAAGCATGACAACATTTTGGATTATTTGCGCGCTGCTTATCCTGGTGGCCTCGTTATTCATCGTTTTGCCTTTGTGGCAGCGTAACCATACAAGCAATGCCGTATTGCGCGATGCGGCGAATCTGGAGATATTCCGCGACCAGCTGGCCGAGATGGATGCCGACTTGAACAACGGTTTGTTGACACCGGAGCTGCATGAGCAAGGCAAGCGCGAACTGGAATCGCGTGTGCTGTACGAAGTCAAAGACGACAAGAGTGCCGCAATTGTGCGCAGTCCACTTAAAGCACTGGCGGTGATTCTGGTCTTGCTTCTACCGCTGATGTCGGTGGGCTTGTACTGGAAGGTCGGCAATCTCAACGTGTTTTCGCCCGAGGGTGCCATGACTGCGATGGGGGGCGCGGGCAACATCCGCTCCAGTGATGCCATCAAAGCTTTGGAAGACAAGGTCGAGAAAAATCCGAGCGACGGGGAATCTTTGTTGTTGTTGGCGCGTGCCTACGGTGAATTGGAGCGTTATAGCGATGCGGTAAAAGCCTATGAAAAGCTAACAAAATTCGTTGGTGATGAGGCTTGGATATGGGCTGATTATGCCGATATGTTGGCGATGGTGCATGGCCAAAAGTTGGCCGGGCCTCCGAGCAAGTTGATCGACAAAGCGCTCTCTCTGGATCCGAATCATCCTAAGTCTCTTGCTTTGGCAGGTTCGGCAGCAATGGAGCGAGGCGATTATGAAGCTGCTATTCGCCATTGGAGTCGTTTGTTAAAAGGTTTGCCTGGCGATAGTGAAGACGCCAAAATGATAGAGAGCGGGATTCAGCAGGCGCGCGATTTCATGGCCCAATCCAAGGGGGGCAAAATGCCGATGCTGGAGCAAATATCGCCGGCAAAGAACGAGACGCAGCCTGCAGCAGGTGGGAGTGAACGCATCTCCGGCACTGTCACCTTGAGTCCCGAGTTTAAAGACAAAGTCAGCCCATCGGACACGCTGTTTGTTCTGGCTCGCGCTGTGCAAGGTCCAAAGATGCCTTTGGCTATCGTGCGCAAACAAGTTAAAGACTTACCTTTGAACTTCACTTTGGACGACAGTCTGGCGATGATGCCGCAGATGAAGCTGTCAAACTTCAGTGAGGTGGTGGTGATCGCGCGTATTTCAAAATCGGGTAATGCCATCGCAGAATCAGGTGACTTACAGGGCGTCAGTAAGACGCTCAAGCCCGGTAAAGACAAGCTTAAAGTCATTATTGACAGCATCGTTCCTTAATCCGGAGTTCTCATTCATCATCTAAATAGGCCCATATTTATGGGCCTATTTTTATTATGGGTATGAAAATATTGTGTCACTATGCCAGCATAAAGATGGCGTATAGGCGCCATGATTTCCCCGGGGGGAGTGATGAAAAAAAATCTACCAGTGACGCAACGTGAAATTGACTATCCGGAATCTGCGGTCTTTGTGACCAAGACAGACACCAAGGGTGTAATCACGTATGCAAGTGAAGCTTTTGTGGAGATCAGCGGATTCTCGCGAGAAGAGCTCATTGGCAGCAGCCATAACATTGTGCGCCATCCTGAGATGCCCGAATGGGCTTTTGCAGATCTGTGGTCTACAGTTAAGGCCGGACATCCGTGGCGCGGTTATGTAAAGAACCGCGCCAAAAACGGCGACTATTACTGGGTCAGGGCGAATGTCTCGCCTATTTTGAATAATGGCAATGTCGTCGGCTATATTTCCCTGAGAAAAAAACCCAGTCGCGCGGAGGTGGAAGCTGCTGATGCGCTTTACCGCAGCGGAAAGCCCCCCGTTAGACGCTTTTCTATAAGCCGCTGGTTCGCCAAGCTGCCCCTGCAGAAAAAATTACAAGTGTTATTGCAACCCGCACTCCTGATTGTCGTGGGCGCGGCTACATTTTTTGTGGCGGATCATGTCAAGACCCGCCTGATTGAGACGGTCCAGGACCGAGCCGATGCCGTCGCTAACCAGGTAATCGATAGCGCGAATATGCTGATGGTTACCGGACAAATCGGGCAGCCGGAAACCCGGCAATTATTGGTCAAAAAACTCGCCAGTTCGGGAAGCATCACTCATTTGCAATTGGCGCGCAGTGAGTCAGTGGCAGAGCAATATGGCGCGGGTTTACCTGAAGAAAAGTTGCAGGACGCAGTTCAGCGTCAGGTCATGCTAAGTAAGCAGCCGTATTACGAGCTTGTTCACCGCGGGGATCAGACCCTTTATCGTGTTGTTACCCCTTATCTGTTTACGCATAACTTCCACGGTACAGACTGCTTGGCTTGTCATGCCGGCGAGGAGGGAAGTGTCGCGGGTGTATCGGATATCGAAATCGATATGAGCAAAGATTTTGCTGAGCATCAGCGCTTTGTGACGATTATCAACGTTGGGCAAGTGATTCTGCAAGTGATGTTGTTTTTCTTTATCGGTTGGGTAGTGAGCCATTTCGTGACGCGTCGGGTGGCGGAGATTCGCCATCATTTGGGCGATTTGGTGAACGGGGATATGACGGCGCAGGTGGACATTTCGGGACGCGACGAGATGGGCGAGATACTGTGTGCGGTGCAGTCCTCCAAGGTATTGCTAGGCTCTGTAGTGGATCAGATTGTTTCGGTTTCGGGGGATATCGATGTGCGTGCCAAACATTTATCTTCCACGATGTCGCATGTCGAAAAAAGCTCGCAAGCCCAGTCCGATTCCGCTGTCAGCATGGCGGCGGCGGTAGAAGAGTTGACTGTGAGCATCGATCAGGTTTCTAACCATGCTGGAGACGTGCGCGAAACTTCCGACAATTCGAGAACATTGGCCAGCGATGGCGGGAAAGTTGTGCAGCAAGTTGTGTCCGATATGGAAAAGATCAATATCGCAGTGATGAATGCCGCGCTTACGGTGGAAGACTTGGGGAAAAAGTCGGAACAGATTCAAAATATCGTCAAGTCTATTCAGGAAATCGCCGACCAAACCAATCTGTTGGCGCTGAATGCGGCTATCGAAGCGGCACGTGCAGGTGAGCAGGGTAGAGGATTTGCGGTAGTCGCCGACGAGGTGCG
>JAGVIV010000119.1 GCA_020055845.1 Betaproteobacteria bacterium | reverse complement strand
TTTAATAAATCGGACATCATGCCCTCCTAATCTAAACTGCTGATAAATGCTGTTTCAATTTCCGGTGTTTCAGACCTTGAACTTGCTCACTGCCTGTTGCAAATCGCGCGCCAGTTCGCTCAGGTTCACGATGCCCTGTTCCGACTGGGCGATGGCGGCATGGTTTTCTTCCGCCATCTGCGCGATGCTTTCCACATGGCGCGCAATCTCGTTGCTGGCCAGCGACTGTTCCGATACGGAGGAGGCGATGTCGTTCACGCCTGCGCTGGACTTTTCCACCGCGCCGCCGGCCTCGGCCAATACGGCGGAAACTTCGTCCACGTGTTTCTGGGTGGACTGCAAAGAACGCAGGCCGTCCTGTACCGACTTCTCTACCGAGCTGGATTGCTGTTCCAGCGACTGGGTGATGCGGTCGATTTCGCCCGCGGACTGCGCGGATTTTTCCGCGAGTTTGCGCACTTCGTCCGCCACCACCGCGAAGCCGCGTCCTTGCTCGCCGGCACGCGCCGCTTCGATGGCGGCATTCAGCGCCAGCAGGTTGGTCTGGTCGGCGATGTCTTTGACTTGCTGGGTCATACTGGCGATGGTGCGCGCACTGGTGATGAATTCATTCACCGAGCTGGCGATCTGGTTCACCGTGGTTTCCACCTGGCTCACGTCTTTGATCATTTCGGAGGTGGAGCGATTGCCTTCGCGCGTCTTGGACAGACTCTGCTCGGACAGTTTGCGCACTTCGTTGGTGTTTTCGGACACTGACGTGATGCTGACCGTCATCTCTTCCACGGCAGCCGCGGTGGATGCCGCAGCTTCGCTTTGCGCCTGTGAGCCCTGGGTGATCTGGGTGGAGGCGGTAGAGAGTTGGGTGGCCGTGTCGATCACGCGGTCCGCGCTGTCGTGCACACGGCTGATGACATCACGGAAGCTCTCCAGCAGTGCGTTGTAGGCGCGGGCGGATTGCGCGATTTCGTCCGTGCCGTAGACCGGCACGCGGCGGGTCAGGTCGCCATCGGTGGCGGTACGCGCCATGGCATCGCGCATATCGGCCGTGGAGCGCGCTACACCGGAGATAACGGAATAGCCCAAACTCAAACCGGCGGCGGCCGACAGCAGAATGCCCGCGATCAGTAACAGCTCCGAGGTGTGGGCAGAATCCATCGCGGCTTTGGTGGCATTTTTGGCGCTCTCATTTTCGTGTTCGGCCACGTCATGGCCGACTTTTAATACGGCTTCCAGTGTCGGGTTGACCTTCGAGAGCAGCAGCCGTTCGGCTTCGTCGTATTTACCGTCTTCGAGTGCTTTCAGCGCGACCAACAGGCCGCTTGCACCGTAGGCTTTGCGCGCCTCGACCAGCTCGGCCAGCAATTTTTTACCGGCCTCGCTATGTGTATTTTTGTCCATGGCATCGAAATATTCATCGAGTTTGGCCTTGTCGGCTTCGATGGCGTCGAAATGTTTACTCGCGGGATGGTCGTGCAATTTGGCTGCTTCACCGCTCGGGTTGTGTTGAAATGCCAGCAAGAGCTGCGCGCGTTCGTCCGCCAGCGCATACATGGTCTTGTTCACGGTGCGCACCAGCAGCATGCGGCGCTCGGCGATGTCCTGCGCGGCAGATTGCAGATTGGTGATGCCGATATAGGCTGCAACCGAGGTGATGACACTGATGCCCATGATGACGCTCAGTAACAGTATCAGTCGTGCTTTGATGGTCATATTGCTTAACATATTTGCTCCCCTTTACTTATTTAAGGATCGCGGTTCCGGTACGGGAACCAGACCGGTTCCCGTTACATTCCCACTTCCTTCATTTAACAACACCCGCTTACTTTTCTATCCGTCAAACAAGGGCGGATTTCTGCTGCAAACTTTTTTACAAGAGATACCCACGGTATCTGTTTCGCTACACTTTGAAGCGTCCCACGCTGCTCTTTAATGCCGCTGCTAGGCGCTCCATGTCTTGCACGGCATCCACCGTGCGTTGCACGGCAGTGTTGTTGCCTTCGGCCATGCTGGCAATGTTTTCGACATTGCGCGCGATTTCCATGCTGCTCTGCTTTTGTTCGTTAACCGAGGCGGTGATGTTGTCCACACCCGCGTTGACGCCGGTCACCGATTCGTTGGCCTGCGCGAGCACCGTGGCGACACTGTCGATATGCGCCTGGCTGGTGAGTAGGGATTGCAAGCCGCTTTGTACGCTGCGCTCGACTTGTTCGCTTTGTGCGCCGAGTGCCTGGGTGACTTCATCGATTTGTGTGGCCGACTGCGCGGATTTTTCCGCGAGCTTGCGCACTTCATCTGCGACCACGGCGAAGCCGCGTCCCTGTTCGCCGGCGCGTGCGGCTTCGATGGCGGCGTTCAGTGCCAGCAGATTGGTTTGCTCGGCGATGTCGCGCACATGCTGTGTCATGCTGGTGATGCTTTGCGAACTCTTGACAAAGGCTTCGACGGATTCGGCCATCTGCTTGACGGCGCTCTCCACGCGGTTTATTTCACCTATCATCTGTTGCAGGTTCTGTTGTCCGCTGGTGGCGCGCTGCAGACTTTCCTGCGACAGACTTGCCACGGCATTGGTGGCGTCGGCCACGGAGGCGATGCTGAGGCTCATTTCTTCGACCGCGCTCGCGGTGTTGCTCGCAGCATCGCTCTGGCGCTGCGAGTTGTCAGCCACTTGATGTGCGCTGGTCGTGAGCTGCACTGCGGCAGCGCTCACATTGTCCGCATGGGCATGGACTTCGCGCACGATCTGCTGGAAGTTGTCGAGCAGGGAATTGAATACCCCCGCCATGCGCCCGATTTCGTCGCCGCTGGTGACCGGTGCGCGTTTGGACAGGTCGCCATTGGCTTTGATGAGCAGCATGGTCTGTTCCAGTTGCTGCGCGGGGCCGGTGACATTGCGTATGAGCGCGCCAATCAGGAAGAACAGCAAAATCTGCAATCCAATCTGGCCGGCCCACAGGGTGGCATTCAGATGGTCGAGTGCTTCTTGTTCTTGTTCCAGATTGACCGTCAGGCTGACCGCGCCGGTCACCGTGCCTTCGGGTACGACGTGGCATTGCAGGCAGTCGGTGCCGTGAAAGTTCTGCTTGGCCGGGATGGGTACAACGACGCGCATATTGTGCGTGTCGTCATCGCGGATACGGGTCTGTACGGTGTTGCTCGCAATGGCGGCACGGTCCAGTTCATCGCCGGTGTTTTCTTCCGGCAGCCCGGGGCCGAACGTATCGTTGATGGCTTTGCCGCGCACCAGATGGAATTCCAGTACGCCGTCTTGGCTGGTCATCTTTTTAAGGAAGGTGGCGCGCGTCTCTGTCTGGCTGATGCTGCCGTTGAGCATCATGCCATTGAGGGCGAGAAAGGACTGCATCGCGCTGCTCTGCGCGCTTTGCGCCGCGTTGTGGAACATCTTTTCCTCGAACTGGCGCATCACCCAGATCTGGGCGAGCGTAAGCACCACCAGCAACGCGAGTTGCGTGGGAATCTGCAGTTTGTTGCGCAGTGCAAGCTTATGCCACCAGCTTTTCATTTTTTGCTCCTCAGTTATGGTGATTCAGGATCAAGTCGATTCCCGAATCCCGCCCGTTAAACTTTAAAATGTTCGACACTTTGTTTCAGTTGTTCGGCCACTTTTCCCATCGTGTCCACGGCTTGTACCGCACCCTGCACCGAGGCGTAGTTGGCTTCAGCCATCGTGGCGATATTTTCGACGTTGCGGGTGATGTCCTGGCTGGCGCGCTTTTGCTCGTTCGCAGAAGCCGTGATGTCGTCTACGCCGGTGTTGACGCTGGTGACGGCTTCGTTGGCCTGCACCAGTACCGTGGCAACTTCCTGCATATGTTTCTGGCTGCTTTGCAGGGACAGAAGTCCGCTCTGTACGTTGCGCTCCACCTGTTCGCTCTGGTCGCCCAGTGTCTTGGTGACGACATCGATCTGGCTCGCGGATTGCGCGGATTTTTCGGCAAGTTTGCGCACTTCGTCCGCGACCACGGCGAAGCCGCGGCCCTGCTCACCGGCGCGCGCCGCTTCGATGGCGGCATTCAGCGCCAGCAGATTGGTCTGCTCGGCGATGTCGCGCACTTGCTGCGTCATGCTGGTGATGGTCTGGGTGCTTTTCACAAAGGCGTTTACTGAGTCGGCCATCATGCGCACCGCGTTTTCCACTTGTGCGATTTCGCCCATCATCTCGTTTAGGCTGGCTTGGCCGCGGTTGGCGCGCACCATACTTTCAGAGGAGAGCAGCGCCACCTGGGTGGCGTTGTCGGCCACGGAAGAGATGCTGACGCTCATTTCTTCCACCGCGCTCGCGGTGTCGGTGGCGGCATCGCTTTGGCGTTGCGAGCCGGATACGATGTTTGCCGTGTCTTTGGCCAGCGCATGTGCCGAGTCGACTACCTGGTCGGCATAACCGTGCATCTGCCCGACGATGGTTTGGAAGCTCTTGGCGAGTTCATTGAATGCCATGCCCGCTTGGCCGATTTCGTCGGTGCTGTGTATCTGCACACGCCGAGTCAGGTCGCCGTCAATCTGCATCCTGAGCATAGTCTGTTGCAGCTCTTTGGTCGGGGCGATGACGCGGTCTATGATCCAGCTGATGACGAAGAACAGAAAGACTTGCAGCAGCAGTTGTCCACCCCAAAGCCACAGGCTGGCCTGCTTCATGAGCACATATTCTTCGTGCAGGTTAAGTGTGATGCTGGCCGCGCCGTTCACCGTGCCTTCGGGCACCATGTGGCATTGCAGACAGTTGGTGCCGCGGAATTCTTTCTTTGCGATAAAAGGCACGACCACGCGCAGTGTATCTTTGCCGTTTTCATGGCTGAGTTTGCTGTGTATGGTGGCGCTTGCCAATGTGGTTTTGTCCAGTTCATCCTTGGCCTGTTCTTCCGGTAAGCCGGGGCCAAACTGATCTTGTACCGGTTTGTTGCGGATGACGCGCAGCTCTTCGACCTTCTCGGAGGAGCCCATCTTCTTTACGTACAGCTTGCGTTGTTCAACATCGCTGATGAGGCCGTTGAGCATGAGCATGTTCAGGCCGTTGATTACGCCGTCGGCGGTGACTTTGGCTTTTTCTTCCGCCTCGAGGAGCACACGATTTTCAAATTGATCGAAAGCCCAGCGCTGGGTGAGCACCATGATTACCACCAAAATGATTTGGATAGGTATCTGCAGTTTGTTTTTTAGTGACAAAGCACTCCACCAGTTTTTCATCGTTAGCTCTCCCTCTTTAATCTCTTCGTTTATTTATGATTTCTTGACGCTTAGTTCTTGATAACGGCAATTCGGTGTAAATCTTTAATCTTTTCAAATCAGATGGCGCTCAATACACCTGTACGGGATGAACTTTACCGCCTTGATCGTTCTTTTGATTCAAAGAACAGAAGTCCTTTTCGGCGCGATACCGGCATTTAGCACGCGCCGAACGGAGGTGTTTAATGTGCTGCGGGAGATGGCTCGACTGCGGATGCCGGAACCGGCGCGGGCACTGCGGAGGCGGGGCTTACGGCACTCGCTCCTTGAGATTTTTGTGCATCGCCGGTGTCGGCATCCAGTGCCACTTCTCCGCCGTCGTGTTGTGCGGCTTCTTCCGCTTTTTTATTCATCACGATGATGCTGATGCGGCGGTTAATCGGGTTGAATGGGTCGGTTTTGTCGAACAGGACCGCGGACGACATGCCTACCACGCGCATTACCTTGGTTTCATCCATGCCGCCGATGATGAGTTCACGGCGCGAAGCGTTGGCGCGATCTGCAGACAGATCCCAGTTGCTGAAGCCTTTTCTGTCCGTGGAGAAGGGGTGACCGTCGGTGTGTCCGCTCAGGCTCACTTTGTTGGGCAGGGCGTTCATGGTGTTGCCGATTTCGTGCAGGATGTCTTTGGTATACGGCTCTAGTTCCGATTTGCCGAGCTTGAACATGGGGCGGTTCTTTTCGTCGACGACCTGGATACGCAGCCCTTCGCTGGTGATGTCGAGCAAAATCTGGTTTTTGAAGGGGGTCAGCTTGGGATTGTTGTTGATGGCCTTTTCGATGTTGGCTTTGAGTTCTTTGAGTTTGTTGAGCTCTTTGTCTTTTTCCATGCGCATCATTTCCTCAATAGAGGCTTTGAGGCTGATGACTTTTTTGTCGACGGGGACATCGGCTTTTTTGACTTGTCCTGCCGTGCGTGTGAGGTCTTCGCCGCCGCCTTTGATAATGCTGGTGGCATCACCGCTGCCGTCGCCGCCGAGTAGAGCCACCTTGAGCGGGGTTTTAAAATATTCCGAGATGCCGTTGAGGTCGCCTTTGGTGGTCGAACCCAATAGCCACATGAGGAGAAAGAAGGCCATCATCGCAGTCACGAAGTCGGCATACGCGATTTTCCACGCGCCGCCATGGGCACCTGCGGATACTTTTTTGATGCGCTTGATGACTATCGGTCGTTTTTCTTCGTTGGACATAACGTTTGTTCCGCTTAATTCTGTTTAAGGGGGTAAGGTACCCGGCTAAAGTCTGTGCTCTTTATCCGGGCAGTCGTCTTGCCGCATCCCCGTTGGCTCTTAACGTTTTTGTTTGACGTGCTCTTCAAGTTCGGTAAAGCCTGGGCGCTCGGTCGAGATGAGTACTTTGCGGCCGAACTCGACGGCCATCGCCGGAGCGTAACCGTTCAGATTGGCGAGCAGCGTTACTTTGATCGTCTGGAACATTTTGGTGGATTCTTCCGCCTTTTGTTCGAGCAGGCCCGCCAATGGGCCCACGAATCCGTAGGCCAGCAAAATACCGAGGAAGGTTCCCACCAGTGCGTGCGCGATCAACATGCCAAGTTCGGCCGGGGGAATGCCGACGGACTCCATGGTGTGCACCACGCCCATCACCGCAGCGACGATACCGAATGCCGGCATGCCGTCGCCAAGTTTGGCGATGGTGTGCGAGGGGAGCAGAGCTTCATGATGGTGTGTCTCGATTTCGACATCCATGAGGTTTTCGATTTCCATGGCGTTGAGGTTGCCGCTCACCATGATGCGCAGGTAATCGGTGATGAACTCGACGACATGGTGATCGGACAATATCTTCGGGTACTTGGCAAAGATCGGGCTTTCATCCGGCTTTTCGACATCACCCTCGATGGACATGAGACCCTCTTTGCGCACTTTGCCCAATAGTTCGTAAAGCAGTGCCATCAGCTCCATGTACGAATCTTTGGTGTAGGCCGAGCCTTTGAAGCAGGTGGGGAAGGCTTTCAAGGTCGCTTTGATGGCTTTGCTGGTATTGCCAACCAGGAATGCGCCGAGTGCCGCGCCCCCGATCATCAGCAGTTCGATCGGTTGGAACAACGCCCCCAAGTGGCCGCCGGCCATGGCAAAGCCACCGAACACGCTGCCGCATACGATGATGTATCCGATAATCACAAACATAACTCAGGCTCCATAAAGTCTGCACACTTTAGAATCTGCTACGACGCTAGCAGTCGCTTGCACTCCCTGTATCGGGAGCATCAATGCGGTCATTCTGTGGCATTTCTACACATTAATCAAAACCCCAAAAGCATAAAACTGCTTTGCCACCGCGATTCGTACACGATGATATTGGGAATATACACTTCGCGGGATGCCAATGTCTGCGCTGTAGCGTATATTTTTTATTCTAAAAGCCCTAGTCGCGGCACAGAGAGACGCAGACGCAGCGGAAAAACCAGCGCTTGTGCTGAATATCCGCATCACCTGGGGAGTGGGCGATCGTTTCGCTCTGCCTTTGTAAACCTTTGCGCAATGCGGACATATTGTGTTTTTAGATGCTCGCTATGCAGCTTTGGGGCGCTTGTATTTTGCCGCGTGTGCAGTCTTGAAGAAATCAGAGAATGTCTGTTTGTTGCGTAGGATTTACTTGTACGGGGGAGTGCTGCGCGCGGATTCGGGCGTGTAGTGCATGGCAAGTTGGAACATGGCGGCTGCTTTGTCTAAGGTCTCTCGGTATTCTGCATCGCAATCGGAGTCGGCAACAATGCCGCCGCCGACGGAAAAATGGATTTCCCCGCGGGTGTAAATCATGGTGCGGATTGCAATGTTGGTGTCCATATTGCCGTCCCAGCCGATATATCCGATCGAGCCGCAATATATCCCGCGACGCTGTGTCTCCAGTTGTTCGATGATTTCCATGGCGCGTTTTTTGGGTGCGCCCGTGATGGATCCTCCGGGGAAGCAGTCTTGCAGCAAGGCAAGTGCGTCTTTGCCCGGCTGCAACTTTCCGGTGATGGTGCTCACCAGATGATGAACATTGGCGTAGCTTTCGATTTCGAACAATTTGTTCACTGTTACGGAGCCGGGTAGGCAGCTTTTGCTCAGGTCGTTGCGCAGCAAGTCAACAATCATCAGATTTTCCGCGCGGTCTTTGGTGTTGCCGAGCAGTTCAGTTTTTAATTGTTCATCCTGGGCCGCATCGATGCCGCGCGGGCGCGTCCCTTTGATGGGCTTGGTTTCAACCTTTTTGTTGTATAGGGATAAAAACCGCTCTGGGGAAGTGCTGAGAATCTGCATTTGCGGCAAGTTAAGAAAGGCTGAGTACGGTGCCGGACTGATTTCGCGCAGTGTTAGATAAGCATCGAGTGCGTCCCCCGATGCTTGCGCGGTAAAACGTTGTGTCAGGTTGACTTGATAGCAGTCACCGGCGATTAGGTAGTCATGTATCTTGTCAAAGGCGGCATCATAGTCGGCGCGGGGGAAGTCGCCGCATGGCGGGGCCTTTATGCTGAAGGTGTTTGCGCGCGGCGCGGGTTCGCTTTGTAGGCGCGCCAAAATGCCGGGTAGCTGTGATAGCGTTTCCGGCGCGCGCAATCTGGAGACCAGGCGGGCGGTTTTTTCCTGATGGTCTATGAGTAGCGACCAGTCATAAATGCCCACGGCCATGTCCGGCAGATGT
>JAGVIV010000231.1 GCA_020055845.1 Betaproteobacteria bacterium | reverse complement strand
TGCGCTTGTGTATGCAGGCGATCGAGTAGTTACTATCAACACATGGCGGGTAATTAGACATCATGAAAATCCATGAATATCAGGGCAAAGAAATCCTGCGCGAATTCGGCGTGCCGACGCCGCGCGGTGTGGCATGCTTCAGTGTTGATGAGGCGGTTGCTGCCGCGCAGCAGCTGGGCGGTAAGGTCTGGGTGGTGAAGGCGCAAATTCACGCGGGCGGTCGCGGCAAGGGCGGCGGCGTGAAGGTGGCGAAGTCGCTGGATGAAGTGCGCCAGTACGCCGGGCAGATACTCGGCATGCACCTCGTTACGCACCAGACAGGTCCCGAAGGGCAGGTGGTGCGCCGCCTGTTGGTCGAAGAGGGTGCGCAGATCGTCAAGGAAGTCTACGTTGGTATGGTGGTGGATCGCGTTTCGCAACGCGTGGCTTTGCTGGCTTCCAGCGAGGGCGGCATGGAGATCGAGGAGGTCGCCAAACACTCGCCGGAAAAAATCATCACCGTGCGTATCGAACCGGTTGCCGGTTTGACGACGGACGAGGCATCGCAAACTGCGCGTGCCATCGGTATCCCCGATGCGGCGAATGCCGAAGCAGTGAAAGTGCTGCAAGGTCTGTATCGCGCTTTTGTTGAGAAGGATGCGATGCTGGCAGAAATCAATCCGCTGGTGCTGACGGCGGATAATCGTGTCATTGCGCTGGATGCGAAATTCAATTTCGATTCTAACGCGCTGTATCGCCGCCCCGAGATCGTGGCGTACCGCGATCTCGACGAGGAAGACCCCGCGGAAATCGAGGCGTCGAAATTCGAGTTGAGCTACATCCAGCTCGACGGCGACATCGGCTGTCTGGTGAACGGCGCGGGCTTGGCGATGGCGACGATGGACATCATTAAACTGTACGGCGGCAGTCCGGCCAACTTCCTCGATGTGGGCGGTGGTGCGAACAAAGAAAAGGTTACCGAGGCATTCAAGTTGATGCTGAAGAACCCGCATCTCAAGGCGATTCTGGTCAACATCTTCGGCGGCATCATGAAGTGCGACGTGATTGCCGAAGGCGTGGTCGCGGCGGCGCGCGAAGTGCATCTCACTGTGCCGCTGGTGGTGCGACTGGAAGGCACGAACGTCGAGCTGGGCAAGAAGATTCTGGCCGAGTCCGGCCTGCCCATTATTTCCGGTAACGATATGGCGGATGCGGCGCAAAAAGTTGTCGCCGCAGCGAAGGGGGCGAAATGAGCATCCTTATCAACAAAGACACCCGTGTTATCACCCAAGGCATGACGGGCAAGGTCGGCCAGTTTCACACCTTCCACTGTAAGCAATACGCCAACGGTGCGAATTGTTTTGTGGCGGGCGTGAACCCCAAAAAAGCGGGCGAAGAGTTCGAGGGTATTCCGGTTTACGCTTCGGTGCTCGATGCGAAGCAGGCGACGGGTGCGACGGTGTCGGTGATTTACGTGCCGCCATCGGGCGCGGCTGCGGCCATTGACGAAGCGGTGGAAGCCGATCTCGATCTGGTGATCTGCATCACCGAAGGTATCCCCGTGCACGACATGCTGAAAACGCGCTACAAGATGCAGGGCAAGCGCACGCTGCTAATCGGCCCGAACTGCCCCGGCCTGATTACGCCGGACGAAATTAAGATCGGCATCATGCCCGGCCATATCCACAAGAAAGGCCGCATCGGTGTGGTGTCGCGTTCCGGCACGCTGACCTATGAAGCGGTCGGGCAACTTTCCGCGCTGGGTTACGGGCAGTCGTCCTGCGTGGGCATCGGCGGTGATCCGATCAACGGTATGAAGCATATTGACGTGATGCGCCTGTTCAACGACGATCCTGAAACCGATGCTGTAGTGATGGTCGGCGAGATTGGCGGCAGCGACGAGGAAGAATGCGCGCGCTGGATCAAAGCCAATATGCAGAAGCCGGTGGTCGGTTTCATCGCGGGTGTCACCGCTCCCGAAGGCAAGCGCATGGGACATGCCGGTGCGATTATCTCCGGCGGTCAGGGCGGTGCCAACGAGAAGCTGGCCGTGATGGAAGAGTGCGGCATTTATATCACGCGCAATCCGGCGGATATGGGACGCGTGATGCAGAAAATTTTAAAGGGATAATCGATGTTGGAAATGTTGTCTAGCGCCCAGTTCTGGGTGGATGTGTTCAAGATCATCGTGATCGATTTGCTGTTGTCGGGAGACAACGCGGTGGTAATCGCATTGGCCTGCCGTAATTTGCCTGAGGCTCAGCGCAAACAAGGCATCATGTACGGTGTGGGCGGTGCGATTGTTTTGCGTATAGTGCTGACTTTTTTCGCGGTCAGTCTATTGGCGTTGCCGTATTTGAAACTGCTTGGTGCATTGCTGCTGATCTGGATTGGTATCAAGCTCTTATTGCCGGAAGATGATCATGACGAGAGCAATATCAAGGCGGATACCCATCTGTGGGGCGCGGTAAAAACTATCATCATCGCCGATTTTGTGATGAGTCTGGATAATGTGCTCGGTGTGGCGGGAGCCGCTCATGGCAATGCGATGCTGCTGATTTTTGGTTTGTTGGTCAGCATTCCGCTTATCGCATGGAGTAGTCAGCTGGTGTTGAAATTAATTGACCGTTTCCCCTACATCGTTTTTGGCGGGGGCGCTTTGCTGGGCTATGTGGCGGGCGAAATGCTGGTCGGTGAAGCGTTGTTTAAACCGTTATTGGAAGCACAACACGCTTTGCACTGGCTGGTCCCGGTCGGATGCGCCGCGCTGGTGGTGGTGGCGGGTAAGTGGCTGGGAGCACGCAAGACGGCTACCGTCGGTGCAGTTGATTTGGTAGATGAGCGGGTGGCCGCAACACGTGGCGAAAAATCATAATTGAAGGATAGAAAAATGAAAATATTGATTCCCGTGGATGGCTCCGCCAATGCGGATCGTGCTGTGGACTATGTGATAGCACAAACGGCAAATTTGAAAACAATGCCGGAAATCTGTTTGCTCAACGTGCAGTGGAAGATTGCTTCAGGAAACGTCAAGCTATTCATCAACCAGGAAACTATCAACGATTATTACCGCGAACAAGGGGCGGCGGCATTGACGCAGTCGCGCGCCAAGTTGGATATATCTGGGTTGGCCTATACTTACCATGTCAGTGTGGGCTCTCCGGCTGAAGCGGTGCTGCAATATGCTCAAGAACATCAAATAGATCATATTGTTATGGCCGCACATGGGCAGACGAATTTGTCCACTTTGTTGCTGGGTTCAGTCGCCGCCAAAATCGTGCAGTTAGCACAGATTCCGGTGCTGTTGGTGAAATAAAATATATAGATATTCAAATAAATCAAATGAGTATGGCTTGAGGTTAGAATATGTTCTAGTATTCGCCGAGCTTTGATGAGTATTTTGCAGGGCTATCACGCGGTATGTGACTGTGTCTTGGCGGACCGAGATGGGCTAGAAGATAGAAACGATTGCTGAGCTTATATGCTTGGATGCGGCAACGTTGTATTGATATTGATTCCAGGAGTGGGATGTGAGCATACAAGAAGCAATAGAGATTGTGAGTCAGAGCCACCAAGGGATGGTTCGCTCGCACAACGAGGACAGTGTCGCTTTTGATACGGCGTTGGGATTGGTGGTTCTGGCAGATGGCATGGGGGGATATAACGCGGGTGAAGTGGCTAGCGGTATCGCGGTCTCAGTCCTTGTCGCCGAGGTAAAGCACAGCCTGCAAAGCGTGCAAGCCGAAGAAGCGGATGCGTTCAGTGGCGAGGATACAGGGGCGGTATTGCTGCGCGATAATGTTCAAAAAGCCAATGCGTCCATCTTTCATGCGGCAGAGAGCCAGTCGCAATATGCGGGAATGGGAACCACTATTGTTGCGGGTCTGTTCTACGACGACCGCGTGGCTGTTGCCCATGTGGGAGATTCGCGTATGTATCGTTTGCGGGGAGACGTGTTTGAAAGTATCACGCGCGATCATTCCCTGCTGCAGGAGCAACTCGACAGCGGCATGATCAGCAAGGAGGATGCGCGCACCTCGAAACATAAAAATCTGGTGACCCGTGCCGTCGGTATCGACGCGGAAGTGGAGCCGGAGGTACATGTTTATCCGGTGCAGGTGGGGGACGTATATCTGTTTTGCTCCGACGGTCTCAACGACATGATAGTGGACGACGAGATAGGCGCGACATTGCGGATGCTCAAGGCCAATCTGCCTTTGGCCGCGACCGAGCTCGTGCAGCTGGCGAATGACAACGGTGGCCGAGACAATGTCTCTGTAATACTGGTGAAAGTGAACAAGAGATTTTCTGCGCCGCACGGTTGGATGGCAAAATTGTTGTCTTGGTTTAAGAATTAACTACGGGGATTTTAGATATGCCGGCAAAATTGATACTCAGCATGGATGGTGTGGTGCTGAAAGAGTATGTGCTTACGAAAGAGCGCACGCTGATAGGACGCAAGCCCCATAACGATATCGTGATTGATAATCTGGCGATTAGCAGTGAGCATGCCGCGATTATTACGATACTCAATGATTCGTTTCTCGAAGATCTGGACAGCACCAATGGTTTGGCGGTGAACGGGACTGCGACGAAGAAACATTTTTTACAGAACAGCGACCTGATCGAGATCGGCAAATATAAGCTCAAGTATCTAAACGATCAGCCGGCGCAGGCGACGAGCGAGGATTTCGAGAAGACCATGGTGTTGAGTCGTCCGGTGAAATCCGCGGCATCCGAGGCGGGAGAGGCCACGGGGCGTTTCAATATGACGGCATCGGGGACGGACGGGGATGCTACGGGCAAGTTTGCTTCTCCCTCTGTTTCTCCTGCCGCGGCGCCGCTTGCGCAGCCACAGCAAGTTGCCGCAGTGCAGATACTGAACGGGCCGAATGCGGGGCGCGAACTTGAGCTGGTGAAAAGCCTGACGACACTGGGCAAGCCAGGCGTGCAGGTCGCTGTTCTAGCAAAGCGTCCGCACGGATTTTTTATCACGCATGTCGAGGGAGAGAGTTTTCCCGCAGTGAACGGAGAGTCGGTCGGCGAGCACCCTCATCAGCTTGTCGATCATGACATCATCGAGCTGGCCGGGGTGAAGATGGAGTTCTATTTCAAAGCCTGACGCGGCGAGCTGTCGCTTCAAACATCGCACTGGACATTAACGGGGACTGAATGAAAAAACATGCACTTTTGATCGGGCTTGGTCTGGCGCTCGTTTTTATGTTCGCTGGTAGTGCCGCCAAGTTTTATCAGCTGGGTTTTGTCAGTTTCATGGAGTCCAGGCTCTACGATTCGCGCTTGCGTTGGACGATGCCGAATACGGTTGACGAGAGTATCGTCATTCTGGACATCGATGAAAAAAGTTTGAGAGATGAAGGGCACTGGCCCTGGAGTCGGGACAAGCTTGCCCAAGTGGTGGATACGCTGTTCGACAAATACAAGATTGCAGTGCTGGGTTTCGACGTGGTCTTTGCCGAAAAAGACAACAGTTCTGGCCTTGCTGTCTTGCAGGATCTCGGGCAGAAGCAGCTCAAAAATGTACCGCAGTTCCAGTCGGCATTGGATAAGCTCAAGCCGCAATTGGAATACGATGCCTTGTTCGCCAAAAAATTGCTGGATCGCAATGTGGTGCTGGGGTATTACTTCAACAGCTCAGGGAATGCATCAGGCGCGTTGCCGGACCCTGTATTTTCTCCGGGCACTTTCAAGGATCGCCC
>JAGVIV010000183.1 GCA_020055845.1 Betaproteobacteria bacterium | reverse complement strand
CAGGTGCAAGCCATCTGGGCGCGTTGTCATGACTGACCCGGCAGACATGCAAGTTCAGCTAAAAATACTAAGCGATGCTTACGCTTTGCAATTGCCCGAAAAGCTTAAGCTGATCGAACAGGCGTGGAACCATTTGCCTCGCAGTGAGTGGAGTGAGAATGGCTTTCAGGCCTTGTACCGCATGGTGCATAGCATGACTGGTTCGGGAAAGATGTTTGGGTTTTCTCTACTAAGCGACGTTGCTCGGAACTTGGAGGCGTATCTCAACCGCCTCGCACAGGCGCAGACGCCGCCAAACGATGAACAGCGTCAGTGCATACAAATTTTACTGGATGAATTGCACCAGGCCACGACAACCCGGGATGCTATTAGCATTGAAGCAGGCCAGGGCGCTGTTCTCCCATTTATTGAATAATGGCATATCGCGGGGGGCGATTTTTGCGCCGCTAAAAGCGCATCCATAGCATCACTTTTCTCGACTTGATTTACAATTGCCGCTGCATTTTTTCAATCGGAAAAGGCGCTGGCATGCTGATTTGGTTCGTCGTGATTTATCTTTTGTTCTCCGTGGGAGTCGGCTTGTACGCTTCGCGGCGCGTACACAATTCCCGCGACTATGTGGTGGCCGGGCGCAACCTGCCTTTGCCCATCGTCACCGCGACCGTATTCGCCACGTGGTTCGGCGCGGAGACGGTGCTGGGCATTTCCGCCACGTTCGTAAAAGAAGGTTTGAGCGGGGTGGTCGCCGACCCGTTCGGCGCAAGCATGTGCCTGATTATCGCAGGTCTATTTTTTGCCCCCTTGTTGTATCGCATGAATCTGCTCACCATCGGCGACTATTACCGCGCACGCTACAACCGCGTGGTCGAATTGATCATGACGATCTGCATCATGATCTCCTATCTCGGCTGGGTTTCGGCGCAGGTCACGGCGCTGGGGCTGGTGTTCAACATGGTCAGCGGTGGCTCCATCGAGCAATCGACCGGCATGTTCATCGGCACGGCGATCGTGCTGACCTACACCATGTTTGGCGGGATGTGGTCGGTGGCACTGCTGGATTTCGTGCAAATGACGGTCATCATGGCGGGCATGTTGCTGATCGCGGTGCTGGTGAGCGGCGACGTGGGCGGCGTGGGCAATGTGGTGAATCATGCGCAGCTTGCGGGCAAGCTGCAATTTCTGCCGCAGGGCGGCTATGAAGCGTGGGTTCCCTTCGTCGGCGCGGGCATCACCATGATGCTGGGGTCTATCCCGCAACAGGATGTGTTTCAGCGCATGACTTCGGCCAAGGATGAAAAGACCGCCGTGCGCGGTTCGGTATCCGGCGGCGTGCTGTATTTCGCTTTCGCCTTTGTGCCGATGTTCTTGGCTTATTCCGCGACGCTGATCGACCCCAAAGTGTTCGGCGAGATGATTGAGAGCGATGCGCAAATGGTGCTGCCCAATCTGATCTTGCATCACACGCCGCTGGTGGCGCAGGTGTTCTTTTTCGGGGCGCTGCTGTCTGCCATCATGAGTACCGCTTCCGCCACGCTGCTGGCACCGTCGGTGATGTTCACCGAGAACATTCTCAAACACTTCGCGCTTAAACACATGAGCGACCAGCAGATGCTGCGCACCATGCGCATCATCGTGGTGACCTTCGGTGCATTGGTGTTGTGGTTCGCGCTGAATTCCGAAGCGAGCATTTTCAAAATGGTGGAGAACGCTTACAAGATCACGCTGGTCGCCGCGTTCGTGCCGCTGGCATTTGGCTTGTATTGGAAACGTGCCAACACGCAGGGCGCGTTGCTCTCCATCGTGCTGGGTCTTGCCACATGGCTACTGATGGAGGCATTGCAGCCGAGCGCAATTTGGCCGCCGCAACTGGTGGGCCTGCTGATGAGCGTGTGCGGCATGCTGTTGGGATCGTTGTTGCCGAATCTGAACCGCAAACATAGAGCGGCGCATCACCGCCATCCTTCCGTTTGACTGTCATGCTGTTGTCACAATTCTTCCATACCATCGCAACTTATATGAAATGCAGACCAAGGAAAATTAGATGACAGCGAACATTCTGATAGTGGAAGACGAGCCGGCAATTCAGGAGTTGCTTGCGTTCAACGTAACGCAATGCGGTTATCGTGCCATCCAAGCCAGCGATGCGGATAGCGCGATGGAATTGATCAACCGTGCACTGCCCGATCTGATTCTGTTGGATTGGATGTTGCCCGGCATCACTGGCGTGGAATTGGCCAGACGTTTGCGTGCCGATCAGCGCACCCACAACATTCCAATCATCATGCTGACAGCGCGTACCGACGAACGCGACAAGGTGATCGGTTTGGAGTCCGGTGCGGATGATTACATCACCAAGCCGTTCTCGCCGCGTGAATTGATGGCCAGAATTCGCGCCGTGTTGCGCCGCAGAGCACCGCAAATGAGTGACGAATCTGTGCGCGTGGAAGGACTTGAACTCTCCCCCATCACGCATAGGGTGAGCGCGCATGGGCAAAATATCGACTTGGGCCCAACGGAGTTTCGCCTGCTGCATTTTTTTATGACTCACGTCGAACGAGTTTACAGCCGCTCGCAATTGCTCGACCAAGTATGGGGCGACCATGTGTTTGTGGAAGAGCGTACCGTCGATGTGCATATCCGCCGTTTGCGCCAAGCATTGGAACCCTCCGGGCTGGATAGCCTGGTGCAAACCGTGCGTGGCAGCGGCTATCGTTTCTCGCGCGCTTAATCGTTGCTTCCCTCTTCCTCTGGTGGGTGAGGGGAGTAAATAATTCACTTCGGCTGCAACGCCGGTACCTGTCTCTGTCTTCAATGTGGTGTCACCTCGGCACGGCTCGAACCGTTGTTTCGGCCAATGCCGCATACTCCTGTTGCCGCAAAAGCGCAGCTGTTTTTTGCTGTGCGTTGCCTTGCTTATATGATTTCCGCGAGTAGAATGATTTCTGTCTCAAAATAGCCGGTTTAAACCGGACAATGGAAAAACAGGAGGGAATCATGAAAACAGCCCCGCTACCCGATAACGAATCGGAGCGCCTGCAGGCGCTTAGAAGCTACGACATTCTGGACACAGACCCTGAAGCCGAGTTTGACGGAATGGTTCAGTTGGCAGCGTCCATCTGCAAGACACCCATATCTGCGATCAGTCTGGTCGACCAAGACCGACAATGGTTCAAGGCCATTGTCGGCTTGGGTGCAAAAGAGACCACTCGCGATCTGGCGTTTTGCGCCCACACCATTCTGCAAAACGATATTTTGATCGTGAGAGATGCGCTGGAAGACGAGCGTTTTTTCGATAATCCGCTGGTCGTTGACGAGCCGAAGATCCGTTTCTATGTCGGCGTGCCGTTGATCACCACAGACGGTTATCCTCTCGGAACGATCTGCGTCATCGACCGTGTGCCGCGCGAATTGAGCGCTGAGCAATTGCTGGCGCTGAAGGTATTGTCTAGCCACGTCATGACCCAGTTCGAGTTGCGCCTGTCCCACCGCAAAATCAACCAGTACTACCGGGCGTTGCGTAACACCGAAAAGATGCTCAGCACCCTGATCAATGCCAGCCCGGATTTCATCTGCTTCAAGGATGGCGAAGGACGCTGGATGACGGCCAATGAAAGCGGCATCGACTTGTTCCACCTGGATGCGAAGAATTATCAGGGCAAGACCGATTTCCAGCTGGCTGAACAAACACACGAGTTGTACCAGGAAGCCTTTCGCGGCTGTTTTTCCTCGGATGAAGAAGCATGGAATGCACATGGCCTGACAAGGCTCGAAGAAGTCATCCCCGTGCCGGAAGGCGAAAACAAGACTTTCGATGTATATAAGATTCCGTTGTTCAATGATGACGGTAGTCGCCACGGCCTGGTCGTGCTGGGACGCGATATCACCGAGCGCAAACAGACAGAAGAGAAGTTGCGCCTGGCAGCCACGATCTTCGAGTCCAGCAGCGAGGCGATGATGATCAGTGATGCCGACAATCACATCATCAATATCAATTCAGCTTTTACCCAAAT
>JAGVIV010000014.1 GCA_020055845.1 Betaproteobacteria bacterium | reverse complement strand
TACTCGGTGCCGTGTTATATAGCATCTTCTCGTGGGCGCTTTCTGCCGCCGCCACACAAATCATGAGGAAACAATCTTGAACAAACCGCATATCAGTTTTGAATTCTTCCCGCCGCAAACACCCGAAGGCGTGGAAAAACTCACCGCCGCGCGCAAGCTGCTGGCTACACTCAATCCGGAATTTTTCTCCGTTACTTTTGGCGCGGGCGGTTCCACCCAAGAGCGCACAATGGAAACCATCCAGCGCATCCATCAGGAAGGCTATCAAGCCGCGCCGCACCTGTCCTGCGTCGGCTCCACGCGTGAAAATATCCGCGCCCTGTTGTTCGCCTACAAAGATATCGGCATCAAGCGCATCGTCGCGCTACGCGGCGACCTGCCTTCCGGCATGGCCAGCATCGGCGAGTTTCAATATGCCAATGAGCTGGTCGCATTTATCCGTGCGGAAACCGGTGCGCACTTTCATATCGAAGTCGCGGCTTATCCAGAATTTCATCCGCAGGCAAATTCCGCACGCGAGGATATGCTCAACTTCAAGCGCAAAGTGGATGCAGGCGCGAACTCCGCCATCACGCAATACTTTTACAATGCCGATGCCTATTTCCGTTTCGTCGAAGAGTCCCGCAAGCTCGGCATCACCGCACCCATCGTGCCGGGCATCATGCCCATCATGAAATACTCGCAACTCGCGCGCTTCTCCGATATGTGTGGTGCGGAGATTCCGCGCTGGATGCGTAAAACAATGGAAGGTTTTGGCGACGACACCGACTCGGTGCAGTCCTTCGGCCGTGATGTGGTCACGCAATTGTGCGAAAAACTCATCGCGGGCGGTGCGCCGGGGCTGCATTTTTACACCTTGAATCAGGCGAATGCTTCGCTGGAAATTTTGAATCGCTTGGGCTACAAATGAGCAAGATGCGCGTACCGGAACTGCTGCTGCCGGCAGGCACTTTAGACAAAATGCGCACTGCCTACGCTTTCGGTGCGGATGCGGTGTATGCCGGACAGCCGCGCTACAGCCTGCGTGCGCGCAACAACGAATTCCAGCTGGAAGAGTTAGAGACCGGTATTCAGGAAGCGCACGCGCTGGGCAAAAAATTGTTCGTCGCGAGCAATCTGATGCCGCACAACGCCAAGGTGAAGACCTACATGGCGGACATGGAGCCGGTCATCGCCATGCAGCCGGACGCGCTGATTATGGCCGATCCCGGCCTCATCGCCATGGTGCGCGAGCGCTGGCCGGAAATGGATGTGCATCTGTCGGTGCAGGCCAACACCGTCAACTACGCCGCGGTTAAATTCTGGAAATCGCTCGGCCTCACCCGCGTGATTTTGTCGCGCGAATTGTCGCTGGATGAGATCGAAGAAATTCGCCAGTTATGCCCGGATATCGAACTCGAAGTGTTCATCCATGGCGCGCTGTGCATCGCCTACTCCGGCCGCTGCCTGCTCTCCGGTTACTTCAATCATCGGGATGCGAATCAAGGCACCTGCACCAATTCTTGTCGCTGGGATTACAAGGTGGAGAATGCCGCCGAAGACGGCACGGGTCATATCGAAAAAATAGATTTCGATTTTGACAAAGCACTGAGCGAAAGTCCGCTTTCTGACTGCGGATCGCAACCGCGTCATCCCGAAGCGGACAAGGTGTATGTCATCTCGCGCCAGGATCATCCGGGTGAACTCATGCCCGTGCTGGAAGACGAGCACGGCACCTACATCATGAACTCCAAAGACCTGCGCGCGGTGGAGCATGTAGAGCGGCTGGTGAAGATCGGTATCGACTCGCTCAAAGTCGAAGGTCGCACCAAATCCATCTACTACGTGGCGCGCACCGCGCAGGTGTACCGTCAGGCCATCGACGATGCCGTGAAGGGACGTCCGTTCAATCTTGAATTGCTGGGTGCATTGGATGCTCTGGCTAACCGAGGTTACACCGATGGCTTCTACGAACGCCACCACACGCATGAGCAGCAAAATTACATGCGCGGTCATTCGGAAAGCTTCCGCCAGCAATATGTCGGGGACATCGTGGCCTGTGCCAACGGTATGGCCGAGATCGACGTGAAGAACAAATTCTCGGTCGGCGACAAGCTGGAGATTATTCACCCGGCAGGCAATCACATCGTCGAATTGAAAGAGATGCGTGGTCTTAAGGGTGAGGCACTCACCGTTGCACCCGGCAGCGGGCATCGCGTGCAGATACCGTTGCAGGGCGAGTTGGCTAAGGGGATGGTGGCGAGGTTTTTATAAGCACCGAAGAACTTCGGCGTATCCCACTTGTCCACAGCTCCGTCTGCCCCGTCACAAATCAGGAGATTACGATGAATTGGAAAAACACCACTATCCGCTACGGTTCGCTTTCCATCGGTCTTCATTGGCTGATGTTGCTACTGTTTATCGCTGTGTACGGCAGCATCGAGCTGCGTGTCTTGTACGAAAAAGGCAGTGACCTGCGCGAAGCACTCAAGGCATGGCACTTCATGTTGGGATTGCTGGTGTTTGCACTGGTCTGGCTGCGCATCGTCGCACGTTTGTCTGGCCCCACCCCGAACATCCAGCCCGCGCCGGACAAAGTGCAACAACTCTCCGCCAAGCTGCTGCATCTGGCATTGTATGCACTGATGATTGGTATGCCGCTGACAGGTTGGCTGCTGCTTAGTGCATCCGGCAAAATCATTCCGTTTTTTGGATTAGAGCTGCCCGCGCTGATCGGTGAAAACAAGGACCTCGCAAAACAGATCAAAGAGGTGCATGAGTTCGTCGGCACCACTGGTTATTACCTGCTCGGCCTGCATGTGATCGCCGCTTTGTATCATCACTACATCAAACGTGATGACACGCTGACCAGAATATTGCCTGAACGGAAATAATCTTATGATCCTCTCTTCCCTCTCCCAATCCTCCCGCTACTCCGCGCTGCACCCGCTATTCCAACGCGCGTTCGATTACATCCGTGACACCGATCTGTTTGCGCTTGCGCCGGGGCGCTACAACATCGTGGGCGATGATTTGATCGCCATCGTCGAGCAAGTGCCCGCGAAGACGAAAGCGGTGGCCCGGTTGGAAGCGCATCAGCGTTACATCGACATTCAGTTGGTGCTGGAGGGTGATGAAACGATGGGCTGGAAGCCGCTGGCAGATTGTTTGAATCCTGTGAGCGAGCACAGCATGGAAAAGGACATCCGTTTCTTCCACGATGCCCCTGCCTCCTATGTGCCGGTGCCTCCCGATCACTTCTGTATCTTCTTTCCGGAGGATGCGCATGCGCCACTGGTGGGTAGCGGCACGATACGCAAGGTGATCTTCAAAGTCGCGGTTTGATTTGTATTGTAGTGGTTTGCGTCAGGGTCAAAGGACTGTGTGAGTCGCCCCATCTTTTTGTCATGATTGCTACAAATCCCCTGTTGCGAACCTGATTATATTTCCCCCGTTCTTGCGCCTATCAGGTTTGCAGGGGATCCGGCAAAGTGGCACGGTGGTTGCTAATTCCCTACACCAAGTTCATCGTGGAGCGACAAATGACGGTCTTAAATATGTCGGAACCTCATAGAGAGGCATCGCCGTTGGTGGGGGTCGTGCTGGCAGATTGCGAGGCATGCCCGCATCGCGCCTTGTTGGTAAGCGGGCAATGCGTTCCGGGGGACATCTGCGTGACTGCGCAAAGCGGCCGTCAGATTGACCGCTTTTTACGTCGCAATGCACAGTTCGCGCAGGACTATCTGCGCGACGAATTCTGGGAGCGCCGCGCGATTGCCGCGCGTTACGCGCCGTTGGAGTTGATGCGGCAGATGCCGCGCGATGCGGACGAGGTGGTGCGGCGCGTGGTGGCAAGTCGGCTGCCGATAGATGAGTTGGGTGATTACCTGGATGACAGTGATCGCGAAGTGCGCATGACGGTGGCCGAACGCATCACGCCGGAACATCTGCATTCGTTGATGCACGACGAGGATTATCTGGTGCGTTTGCAGGTGGCGAAACGCTTGCCGCACGGGCAATTGCGCCGCATGGTGGACGACAAGGATAGCGAGGTGCGCAAAGAGGTCGCGCGCCGTCTGCCCTCATTTGCATTGGGCGTGATGGCAAAAGATGACGATGCGGATGTGCGGCGTATCGTCGCGGGACGCATGTTGCCCGACGATGCGGTTAAGATGCTGGGAGACAGTGATTGGCTCGTGCGTTTGGAAGCGGCCCAACGCGCGCCGCTGGAGTCCATTGTCGAGCTGGTGGACGACGTCGAGGCGGATGTGCGCGCCAGTGTGCGGCAGCGCCTGAATGAATTTTTACTGGAGGATGATAAATGAGTATCTATACGCCTGACGAGGCAACGCTGAGCGGTCTGTCTGAAAAGATTGAGGCTATTCCACCGCGTCCGCATCACAGTGCGCTGCTGGAGCTTGCCAATCATCTCCGTTCCGGCTGTACCTTTCGTTATGCTTTGAATCGGGGCGGCTGGTACCGTTCCGGTGGTGTCATCGCGGCGGACGGCAAGCGTCTCGCCGACAGTGTAGACAGCTGGGCTAAGACCGAGCTGGAGGATTGCGGGGGCGATGTGGGCGAGTTGGTTGACCGCCACCGCGCGAGCGGACTGTTGGTGACGCGCCATACCGGACGCACGCATTACTTCGTCGCGGCTTACGGCCCGGCCCCCGCGGATTTTATGCAGCTGGAGGTGGAAGAGTTGCAGGAGGTGCTGGATCGCCCTCTGATCGATGCCGACAAACTGCCGGAAGATTTGCAGGAGCTCATCGAGCCGGTTACGCCCGCAGAAATTGAGGCGCAAGCCGTGGGTGCGCCACGTTATCGTTTTCGTCGCCTCATCGACATGCGCCAGACGATTGCCAGAGTTTCTTCCTCCGGAGCGGGAAATAATAATGCGGGATTGGCGCGTCTGCTGTCCGACTGGTCGCACAGCAGTGCGTCCGCACGCGGGCATTTGAGCGACCACTGGATCGCCAGTCTGCGTGAGCATCTGGACCGATACCGCAACCCCCTCATCTCCGCTTCGCTTACCTCGCGCCACGCGCGCGAACTCAAGCCCTTCCAATGGAACGAGGAATTGTCCGGGGTGGAGATGTCCACGCAGCTGCAGGCGTTCGACCGAGCCGCGGGTTATCCTTCCGCGTGGTATTTCCATCTGGTCGCGGGAACCATTACCCCGCCGAAAATCGCCTATGCCGTGGCGCGTGATTTGGATGCGGGATTCAGTTATTTGCCCGATACCGAAGCGGCCCTGTTGCGTGCATGGGTCGCCGCGCCGTATTCGGTTTGATGTAAAAATAGGCCGGAATTTCCGGCCTATTTTTGTGGTGCCTGCGCGGGTTTGAGTTTGGAGAGGGAGTCCAGAAATTGCTGTTTGCTCCGGTTTAGAAAGCCGTCGCTGCAGCTGCCCTGATATTCCAGCCAATGGAGCGTATTGCCGGTTAGCACGATGCTTCCCGAGATGAGCCCACTGCCCGCGGTAACGACGATGGCTGCCGCCAGCACGGCATTGCAATCTCCCCCGTTGTGGCAGCCCCAGCCCATATCGCTATGCATTTCGACAGAATTAAGCGACATGCTTTGCGTCAGTGTTTTGCAGTTGGCTTCGGCGCTGTCGCGCTCATTTGCCACCGGCACGTAAACGCAGGCGCAAAGCGATAGCACGCAGGATGCGAGCGCGAAGCTTGTTCTCATCGTGTTCCAGCGGCCCAATCTGTCAGGCCTGAATCCAGGCCTGTGCCTCTGTGTAATCGCTGAATACGCGGATGTCCGCATCCACAAACAGGCGCGACAACCATGCTTGCCAGGTGAGCCACTGGTCGCTGGTGACCACGGCAATCTTGCTGAAGTCGTGCTGGTGTTCGCGGCTGAAGAACTTGATCTCTTCCCATGCCACGTCGGCCGTATAGTCAATCATGCCGCGCAGGTCGAACAGCAGATCGATTTCGCCGGGAGATTTGAGTTTGTACAGCGCGTTTTCTTCAAACTGCTTGAAGTCGGCGATGGTGAATTCGCCCATGACGGCGACGTTGAGTAGCATTTCGGTTTGTTGGATATTAATCATTTGCTGGCCTCTGAATGAGTGGGTGCTAGGTGCAAGCTTAACATGCCGCTGGCGATGATGAGTGCGATGCCGAGCCAGCCGGCGAGCGGCAAAGTTTCCTGCCACAGCAGCAGGCCGAACAGGCTGGCAAAGGCGATGGTGCTGTAGGAGAAAGTGCTCACCACCTGAGTCTGGCCGATGCGGTAAGCTCGCGTCATGGCGAGCTGGGCAAAAGTGGCGGAAGCACCCAGTGCAAGTAGTAGCGGCAGATCGCCAAGCGCGGGGACGTGCATCTTGTCTTGCAACATCCAGATGCCGCTGAACAACGTGGCGACCAGATTGAAATAGAACACTACGCGCACCGCCGGTTCGCCTAGCTTCCCCAGTTCGCGCACATTGAGCAGCGCGACACCGGCAAGAAATCCTGAGCCTAGTCCCAACAGCCCGCCTGTGAGCTGCTCGCGCTCCAGCGTGGGATGCAGCAGCAAAATCACGCCGATGAAGCCCAGCGCCAGACTGGTCGTGAGCGGCAGATGCAGACGATCTTTGAATACAATCAGTGTCAGTGCGGTGAGAAATAACGACGAGGTGTAGTTCAGGGTAATGGCCGTCGCCAGCGGCAGTGTGGTGATGCAGTAGAAGAACAGCATCATGGCCAGCGTGCCGGAAAGCCCGCGCCACAGATGGCCGCGCCAGTGCGGTGTGGCGAGCGCAGTACGCTGGCCGCGCAACATGCAGGCCACGAACAGCAGACTGAAAAAGGAACGGTAGAAGACCAGTTCGCTGCTGGAGAAATGCGCGGCACCGTATTTGACCAGCACGCCCATACAGGCGAACAGCAGCCCGGCGAGCGACATCCAAAGGGCGCCCGCAATGGTGCCGGTGTGCGGTGTTGTCATGCGAGTTTTATTCCAGATGCGGGTCGAGTTGGCGGCGCAGGAACTCGTGGAAATGTAGCATGCCGTCCTCGGTCGGGGACTGGTACGGGCCGACTTCTTCAATGCCTTGCTGGTAAAGCGCTTTGCGCCCTTGCTGCATGCGCAGGCAGATGATGTCGTCTTCCACCGCCGTCTCGTGGTACGCCTGTTTTTCCGCCTCGACATATTCGCGCTCGAACAGCACGATATCCTCGGGATAATAAAATTCCACCACGTTGGTGCAGGCACCCGCACCGCGCGGGATGATGGTGCTCACCACCAGCGTATTCGGGTACCACTCGACCATGATGTTCGGATAGTAGGTCAGCCAGATTGCGCCGTACTTCGGCATCTGGCCGTTGTTGTAGCGCAACACCTGTTGCGCCCATTTTTCGTATACGGCGCTGCCGGGTTTGCGCAACTGGTCGTTGATGCCAACGGTCTGCACGCTATACGCGTCGCCGAAATTCCAGGCCAGATCGTCGCAGTTTACGAACTGTCCAAGACCGGGATGGAAAGGCACGACGTGGTAGTCTTCCTGATAGACCTCGATGAATGTCTTCCAGTTGAAAGCGTATTCGTCCACTTCCACGCGATCCAGCACGTATCCTGAAAAATCGATTTCTTTGAATTCCGGCACGCTGGCCAGATCCTTGGCGATGTCGCGCTGTCCGGCGAACAGCAGGCCGTTCCAGTTTTGCAGCGGTGTTTTGTTCAGATGCAAACAGGGGTTCTGCGGAAAGTGCGGCGCGCCCAGAAGTTCGCCGTCGGTCTTGTAAGTCCAGCGGTGCAGCGGGCAGGTGATGTTCTTGGCGTTGCCGCGTCCGCTGAGCATGGTGGCCTGACGGTGGCGGCAGATGTTCGACAGCAGTTCCACGCCGCCCTCGTTGCGTACCAGCATCTTGGCGTTGTCCATCCATTCAACCACGTGGTAGTCGCCCAGATTCGGTGTCATCAACTCGTGCCCGACATACTTCGGTCCCGCGTCAAATAACACGCGCTGTTCAACCTCCAACACTTTCGGATCGAAATACCAACGCAACGGGGGTTGCGCAGAAACCAGTCGGAACTGGTCTGATTGTGCGATTTTGGACATGCCCACACCCTTATGCGGAGAATGGTGGATACGGTTCGGGGAACCGCAGATTGTCCCTTAATCGATAGGGGGGCGCAACATTAATTGCTGCAACGATGCGGCATTGGGTAAAATGCCATCCTTTCATGATGGGAATGAGCGAGATGGCCGGGAAGACCCCAAAAGCATTGTCTTTCGAGGCGGCGGTAGCCGAGTTGGAGCAAGTGGTGGCAGATATGGAATCCGGCAAGCTGTCGCTGGAAGATTCTCTGGCGGCTTATCAGCGCGGTGCGGAATTGTTGACGCAATGCCGTTCACGCTTGGATGATGCGCAGCAACAAGTGCGCGTGCTCGAAGACGGCGTGTTGAAGAATCTCGCCGAAGGCGCAAAGGCCGGCGATGCCTGATTTTCAAACCTGGGTTGGTATACAGCAACAGCGCTCGGAAGAGGTGCTGCGTCATCTGTTGCCGTCTGCGGAAATCGCGCCGCAGCGTTTGCATGCTGCGATGCGCTACAGCGTGCTGGACGGGGGCAAGCGGGTGCGGCCTCTGTTGGCTTTCGCTGCGGGCGAGTTGGCGGGAGCCGCGTTGGAGCGGGTCAATTTTGCCGCTGCCGCGGTCGAGCTTATTCATGCCTATTCGCTGGTGCACGACGATATGCCGTGTATGGACGATGATGTGCTGCGTCGCGGCAAGCCGACCTGCCATGTCGAATATGACGAGGCCACCGCGCTGCTGGTGGGCGACGCGCTGCAAAGTCTGGCATTCCAACTGCTGTCCGAATACACCCTGAGCAACGATGGCGCGCGCCAGCTGCAGATGGTGAAGCTGCTTGCGGTCGCCTCCGGTTCACGCGGTATGGCGGGCGGGCAGGCTTTCGATCTCGCCAGTGTGGGTAAGCGCCTCGATCTTCCTGAACTCGAATTCATGCATATCCACAAGACCGGTGCGCTGATACGCGCGGCGGTGCTGCTCGGTGCCTATTGCGGCGATGCCATGAACGAGGCGCAATTGGCCAAGTTGGACCACTACGGCAAGTGTGTGGGACTGGCGTTTCAGGTGGTGGACGATGTGCTGGATGCCGAAGCCGACACCGCCACGCTGGGCAAGACCGCGGGCAAGGATGCGGACAACGACAAGCCGACCTATGTCACTTTGCTGGGTGTCGCGGCGGCGAAAAAAATGGCGGCAGATTTGCACGGCGATGCGCTGCAGGCCCTGTCCGGATTCGGTGCGCGCGCGCAACGTTTGCGCGAGCTGGCCGATTTTATCGTGATGAGAAAATATTGATGTTTGCCAAATCGCGCACATCATTCGGCTCTGTCTTCCCCGTTTGCAAAAGGGAATTTGCGCGGCATCTTAACTAAGAGCACACATGTATCCTTTACTCGATTCTATCTCCAGCCCCGAGGACTTGCGCCGACTGGAACGCAAACAGTTGCCGCAGCTGGCGGACGAGCTGCGCGCTTTCCTTGTCGAGTCGGTGAGCCGGACCGGCGGCCATCTGTCGTCCAATCTTGGTACCGTCGAGCTCACCATCGCCCTGCACTATGTGTTCGACACTCCGGCGGACAGTTTGGTCTGGGACGTGGGGCATCAGACTTATGCGCACAAAATACTGACCGGACGCCGCGAGGCGATGAGCACCTTGCGCATGAAAGACGGTCTTGCCGGATTCCCAAAGCGCGACGAGAGTCCCTACGATGCGTTCGGCACGGGACACTCCAGCACCTCCATCTCCGCGGCGCTGGGTATGGCCGTGGCGGCACGTCTGGCAGGCAACGATAAACGCGCCGTGGCCATCATCGGCGACGGCGCGATGACCGGCGGTATGGCATTCGAGGCGCTCAACAACGCGGGCGCGCTGGATGCCAATCTGCTGGTGGTGTTGAACGACAATGACATGTCCATCTCCACGCCGGTCGGTGCGCTCAATAATTATTTCGCCAAACTCATGTCGGGACGTTTCTACGCGGCCATGTGGCGCGGCGGAGAAAAGGTGCTGAAAGGCATGCCGCCGGTGTTGGAATTTGCCAAGCGCGCCGAGGAGCATGTTAAAGGTATGGTCACCCCGGGCACACTGTTCGAGGAGTTGGGCTTCAACTACATCGGCCCCATCGACGGCCACGATCTGGACACACTGGTGACCACACTGCACAACATCCGCAAACTGGAAGGCCCGCAGTTCCTGCACATCGTCACGCAGAAGGGTAAGGGGTATGCCCGTGCCGAAGAAGACTGCGTGCTGTATCACGGTGTCGGAAAATTTGATCCGGCGTACGGCATCGTGGCCAAACCTGCCGCGAAAAAAACCTACACGCAAATTTTCGGCGACTGGCTGTGTGATATGGCCGCGACCGACGACAAGCTGGTCGGGATCACGCCCGCCATGTGCGAAGGCTCGGGCATGGTCGAGTTCGCGCAAAAATTCCCGCAGCGTTATTTCGATGTCGGTATCGCCGAGCAGCACGCGCTCACCTTTGCGGCGGGTTTGGCCTGCGACGGCTACAAGCCGGTGGTGGCAATCTACTCTACCTTTTTGCAGCGCGCCTACGACCAGCTCATCCACGACATCGCCATCCAGAATCTGCCGGTGCTGCTGGCGATAGACCGCGGCGGTTTGGTGGGTGCGGACGGCGCGACGCACGCGGGCAGCTTTGATCTCAGCTTCCTGCGCTGCATTCCCAATATGACCGTGATGACACCGTCCGACGAGAACGAATGCCGGGCGATGCTCACCACTGCCTACCGCATGAACACGCCGACCGCGGTACGTTATCCGCGCGGCAGCGGCACGGGTGTCGCTGTGCCGCCTTCCTTGCAGACGTTGCCTCTGGGCAAAGGCGAGGTGCGGCGCAACGGCAAGGGTGTGGCACTGTTGGCTTTCGGCTCGATGTTGGCCCCGGCCTTGACGGCGGCTGAATCACTGGATGCCACCGTTGCCAACATGCGTTTTGTCAAACCGCTGGATGAGGAGTTGGTGCTGCGTCTGGCGCGCGAACACGCGCTGCTGGTGACTGTGGAAGAAAACGTCATCCAGGGCGGTGCGGGCAGCGCGGTGTCCGAATGTCTTGCACGGCACGGTATCACGGTCAGCGTGCTGCATCTCGGATTGCCCGATACCTTTATCGAGCAGGGAGAGCCGGCCAAGTTGCTGGCGGAGTGCGGGCTTGATGCGGAAGGGCTGCTACGGTCTGTCCGCGGGGTGCTGAAGTAAAGAGTGAGTCCCATTCATTAGTGGGTGAGCCATGAGATTGAACTGCTTACGAAATTTATCCTTTCTTACGATGTTGTTCGCGTCCCCTGCGTTCGCGCTGGACGCGGTGAGTCTGCAGCTCAAGTGGACGCATGCTTTCCAATTCGCGGGCTATTACGCGGCGCTGGAGCAGGGGTATTACCGCGATGCCGGTTTGGATGTCGCACTCAAAGAAGCTGATTCCGAAATCAATCCGGTGAACGAGGTGCTCGAAGGTCGCTCGCAATACGGCGTGGGCACCAGCAGTCTGTTGTTGGAACGCGCTGCTGGCAAACCGGTGGTGGCGCTGGCCGTGGTGTTCCAGCAGTCCCCCTACGAGATTTATGCGGCCCCCAACATCCATAAGCTGAGCGATCTGGTCGGCAAGCGTTTCATGTTGGAGCCGCAATCACAGGAGCTGCTGGCCTACCTGAAGAGGGAGGGTATCCCGCTAGACCGTATCCAGCAGATGCCGCACAGCTTTGATGCCGAAGGTTTGATGAAGGGCAAAGCCGAAGCGATGTCGGGCTATATGTCCAACGAACCGTTCTATTTCCATCAGGCGCAATATCCCTATCAGACCTTCAGTCCGCGTTCGGCGGGGATCGATTTCTACGGCGACAATTTGTTTACCACGGAAAAGGAATTGCGCGAGCATCCGCAACGCGTCAAGGCATTCCGCGCGGCCAGTTTGCGCGGCTGGCAATATGCCAAGGAGCACCGCGACGAGGTGATTGCGCTCATCCGGGCGAAATATGCCGCGCACTACAGCGGTGAATATCTGCGCTTCGAATCCGACCAGATGATTCCGCTGTTGCAGCCGGATCTGATTGAGATCGGCTACATGAATTCGAATCGCTGGCGGCACATTGCCGATACTTACGCCGACATCGGACTGCTGCCCAAACAGTTTTCCCTGCAAGGTTTTTTGTATGACGCGAGCGAACCGGATCTGTCGTGGTTTTATCGCTGGCTGCTGGTTGCCTTGGTGTTAACACTGGTCGTTGTTTCGGTGGCCTTGTACATCCTGCGCATCAACCGCAGATTGCAAAACAGCAATTCGGAACTGGCGAGCGCGCAGCAGGCGCTCGCGAAGAGCGAAAAGCATTATCGTCTGCTGGTGGATAATATGCGCGACGTGATTTGGATACTCGATCCGCTCACGCTGCGTTTCCGTTACACCAGTCCGTCTGTGGAGAGTTTCCGCGGGTTTACGGTTGAGGAAATGATGGATATGCCGATGGACAAGACACTGCCTCCGGCTGCGTTCGCGGCCTTGGCGCAGAAGATGCGGGACTATATGACCGAGTACTTGTCCGGTCGCAATCCCGACAAAGTGTATGTCGAAGAATTACCGATGTTGCGCAAGGACGGTTCCGTGGTGTGGGGCGAAGTGATTGCCCGGTATTTGCGCAACGAGGAAACCGGGCAGGTCGAGATACACGGTGTGACGCGGGACATCTCCGAACGCAAAGCGGCGCAAGAAACGATGCACCATATGGCGATGCATGACCTGCTTACCGGCTTGCCCAATCGCACACTGCTCAATGATCGTTTGCAGCAGGCGCTGGCCGCATCCAAGCGCGAGCATACGCATGGTGCGCTGATGTTCATCGATCTGGATAAATTCAAACAGATCAACGACACCCTGGGTCATGAGATCGGCGACAAGCTACTGGTGCAGGCGGGCGCGCGTATGTTGGAGTGTGTACGCGAAACGGACACGGTGGCGCGTATCGGCGGTGACGAATTCATCGTGCTGCTGCGCACCATCGATGCAGTGCAGGACGCGCTCAATGTGGCAGATAAGATCTGTGCAGCCATGCGGCAACCCTTTGCGGTCGAAGATTTTCATCTCAATATCTCGTGCAGTATCGGTGTCGCACTTTATCCCGAGCACGGTAGCGACGGTGTTGAACTATCCAAAAATGCCGACATCGCCATGTATCAAGCCAAAGAGCACGGACGCGACGGGGTGGAGCTGTTCAGCACCTACGGGAAATCGCTGCCGGATATCAATGCGTGAGTGCTTGACTGTTTCTGTCGGGTAAAGGCTATAATCGTTACAAATATATTCTGAAAGCCCAAGATGAATTCAGCAGCAACTATTCCAGACGTACAAAACAGTGCCGACACGCGCCATCTAGCTATCAACAAGGTCGGTATCAAGAGCATCCGCCATCCGGTGGTGGTCAAGGACAAGAGCGTGGGTGTGCAGCACACCATCGCCACTTTCAATATGTATGTGCACCTGCCGCACAATTTCAAAGGCACGCACATGTCGCGCTTCGTGCAGATACTGAACCAGCACGGTCGCGAAATTTCGGTGGAATCGTTCGAAAGCATCCTGCGCGAGATGACCGAAAAACTGGAAGCCAAGTCCGGCTACATCGAGATGGCATTTCCCTATTTCGTCAACAAGACCGCGCCGGTTTCTGGCGTGCAGAGTCTGCTGGATTATGATGTTACTTTTATCGGCGAAATCGTCGACGGTGAATATCACTTCACCATGAAGGTGCTGATTCCCGTTACCAGCCTGTGCCCCTGTTCCAAAGAAATTTCCGAACGCGGTGCGCATAACCAGCGCTCGCATGTCACGCTCACCGTGCGCACCAAGCGCGCGGTGTGGATCGAAGATCTGGTGCGTTTTGCCGAAGAGCAGGCGTCGAGCGAGCTGTACGGCTTGCTCAAGCGTCCCGATGAAAAATTTGTGACCGAGCGCGCGTACGACAATCCAAAATTCGTCGAGGATATGGTGCGCGATGTAGCGGCTGCGCTGAACGCGGACGAGCGTATCGAGGCATATATCGTCGAGTCTGAAAATTTTGAGTCCATCCATAACCACTCGGCGTATGCGCTGATTGAAAGAGATAAAACCAAGGATTGAGGAGTGAGGATTTAGGATTTAACATCCACTGCTTTTCTCAATCCTCATTCCTAGAGCCTAAATTCCGCCATGAAACCCATCGCCATCTTCCGTCATACCCCCGCCGAAGGTTCCGGCTATTTTGCCGAGTTTCTCAATCAACACGGCCTTCCTTGGGAATTGATTCGCATCGATGAAGGCGAGCATGTGCCGCACAATGCGCGGGATTTTTCCGGTCTGGTATTCATGGGCGGGACGATGAGCGTGAACGACGATTTGCCGTGGATGCAGTTCACGCTACCGCTCATTCGCGATGCGATTGCGCACGATGTGCCGTTGCTGGGCCACTGTTTGGGCGGGCAGCTCATGTCCAAGGCGCTGGGCGGAGTGGTGACAAAAAATCCGGTGAAAGAACTCGGCTGGGGCAAGGTTGAAGTCGCTGATAATGCCACCGCGTACGAATGGTTCGGCGATATTAAATCATTCGACAGCTTCCACTGGCACGGCGAAACCTTCACGCTGCCGCCGGGCGCGGTGCACCTGCTGTCCAGTGCACATTGTCAGAATCAGGCGTTTGCCATCGGCAAACATTTGGCGCTGCAATGTCACGTTGAAATGACCGAACACATGATCCGTGAATGGTGCGAAGCCGGTGCGGACGAACTCGCCGCCCACGCGAGCAGCCCCGCAGTGCAGTCTGCCGAGTTGATGCAGACAGAGATGCACGACAAACTGCCGGAACTGCATCGCGTGGCGACACAGTTGTACCGGCACTGGCTGCATGGCTTGGCGCATTAAACACCGGGGAACAAATGACCTACGTCGTCGCTGAAAACTGTATCCGTTGCAAATATACCGACTGCGTGGAAGTGTGTCCGGTGGACTGCTTTCGTGAGGGCGAGAACTTTTTGGTAATCGATCCCGATGAGTGTATCGACTGTTCGCTGTGTGTGGCGGAATGTCCGGCTGCCGCAATTTATGCCGAGGATGATGTGCCGCCGGACCAGCAGCAGTACATCGCGCTGAATGCCGAGCTGGCCAGAGTATGGAAGC
>JAGVIV010000187.1 GCA_020055845.1 Betaproteobacteria bacterium | reverse complement strand
GAAGTATTCGAGGTTCACTATGCCAAACAGCCAGGCGACCTCATCGAGCCCTTTGAACACAACGGCAATCTGATCGGCTTCGCGCTGTTTGATTGCCGTGATGCTGCTGACTATGAACGCGTAACGGAGAGAATCAGTGACAGCCTCGACCTCGCAATCCAACCCGAATAACTGGGTGAATACGACTGGAATCCGGATGATGGCCGGAGATGAGGGCGAGGATAAGCCAACCTATAGCGTCGTCATCCCCGTTTACAGCTCGGAGCGAATACTGCCCGAGTTGCACCGCCGGCTCACAGCCGTGATGCAAGACCTGGGCAAACCCTACGAAATCATCTTCGTGGACGACTGTGGGCGGGACAATTCCTGGCACGTGCTGCAAAAACTGGCGGCAGGTGACCACGCCATCACGGCCATCCAGCTCATGCGCAACTCCGGCCAGAGTAATGCCACCCTATGCGGTCTGGCCCATGCGCGGGGGGGGGCGATCATCACCATGGATGACGACCTGCAGCACCCGCCGGAAGAAATCCCCGCGCTCATCGAAGCGCTGGGGACGGACGTGGATGTGGTCATGGGCGTGCCCAAGGAAAAAAAACACAACTGGTTTCGCCGTCTGGGTAGCAGCGTCATGCATGACATCAACTGCTATTTGCTGGGCAAGGACCGCAATCTGCGCTTCACCAGTTTTCGTCTGATGCGCCGGGCCGTGGTGGATGGGTTGCTCACCCTGCGCACCCTGTCGCCCGCACTGGGACCGATGATCAACTCCGTCACCCACCGCATCGTTAATGCCACGGTCAAGCACGCCCCACGTAAGGAAGGCCGCAGCGGGTACACCGTCCGCCGCTTGTTTTCCCAGACCATGAGCAACCTGATCGGCTATTCCATGCTGCCGCTTCGGCTGCTGGCAGTCATGGGGGGCGTCGGCATCATCCTCAGCGCGGTCTTCGCTATCGTCCTGGTGATTCATTATCTGCAGGGGGGCGTTGTGCCTGGCTGGACATCCATCGCCCTGCTGCTGGTAATGCTGTCAGGGTTCAACTTCTTCGCCTTCGCAATTCTTGGCGAGTACGTCCTGCGCATCCTGCAGAGGGTGAACGCCACGCCCCAGTATTTCGTCAGGTCGCGCATCACTTCGACAAAGGAAGGGGGCTGAACATCATGCTGTCTGATGACCTTATCTATCTGCGCAAGCTCGAATCCACCGACCTGGAACGGACATGGGCGTGGATCAACGACCCCGGGGTCTATCTGAAGATCGGATCGCAAGTCCCGATCTCAAAATCCGCCCAGCAGAAATGGTTCGAGCGTGTGGACCAGTCCTCTGACAAGATCATCCTAGCCATCTGCCTCAAGGAGGGCGATGTCCATGTCGGCAATGTCTCCCTCGACAGCATCGAAAATCGGCACCGGACGGCAAGGCTGTCCATATTCGTCGGCGACACCGCCCAACGTGGGAAGTCAGTCGGCACAAGGGCAATCAAGCTGCTGGCCAACTATGCCTTTAATTTTCTCAACCTGAACAAAATCTGGTGCAAGGCCACCGCCGGCGACGACAAGATCGCGCAGTTCTATGAAAACCTCGGTTTCAAAATCGAGGGTGTCATGCGGCAGCATGAATTCGTCGATGGCCAGTATTTGGACAAGATCATTTTTGGCCTGTTGCGCGACGAGACCTTGCCGTAACGGTGCAACCGTCCACAGGCCATGATTAAAGCGCGTTCGCGGGGAGAAAAATGATCAAGGAGTTTTTGTCCTGCTATGTCAGGCCCCCCTCTCACAGTGTTGAAGAGCGTGTTCTGTGGCTGGTCCGGCATGCGTGGGAGCATGTCCCGTTCTATCGGGAAAAAATGCAAGCCGCGGGGCTTTCTGCTTCTGACTTTAACAGCCTCGACGACTACATCATAAAATTCCCAGAAACCACTTCCGCCGAATATCGCACTTATCAACAGACCGGCCATTCCCAAGGGTTAATCGACGAACAACGCAAGCTGGACGGGCTGATTGAAGACCGTAGCAGCGGTTCTTCTGGCATCACCATTTCCGTGTTCCGTTCCCCTGCGGAATATGAACTGAACCGTGCGCGGGCCTTATGGCACCTCGTTCAGGCCGGGCTGAGACCGTGGCACCGGATACTGGCGGTACTCCCGCCTCTGCAGATGCGCAAGCGCGTGTCGATGTCGATGTCGATGTCGATGTCGATTTCGATTTCGATTTCGATTCTGCAATCCTAGAGATTTTTCGGCGCACCGCGGTCGACTACACCATGCCCATCGAGACGATCGTGGATGTCATACGCCGTGAGCGTATTAATGTGATCTATGGTCAGAAGTCTTTCATGCGCCTGATCGCTGATCATTACGTGCAACACGGGATTGAACCTCCCAAGCTGGAGATCCTTATTCCCGGCGCGGAGCGAGTTGAACACTACGACAGGGAATACCTTTGCCAGGTCTTCAACCCACGGCGATTTAGCGAGTTTTATGGCGCAACCGAGCCCTATTTGATCGCCCGAAAAAAAAATGGATAGCGATTTTCAGATCGATTACAAAGCCGTGTTCTTTTCATTGGCGGCACCCGAAGATGAAGCCGGTCTGACCAAGGGGAATATCCTGGTGACATCCCTCATCAATGAGGCACAGCCCATACTGAAACTCGAGCTGGGTGACCGAGTGACCGTCAGGAATTACAGTCGATTGAATAAGCTGGGGGCGACTATCGCGAAGGTGGATGCGCGTAGCAACGATTACCTCCACCTGCCGGACGGTGAGAAAATTTCCGGAGCGACGTTCTATGCTTCATTGGAGTATTTCCCATTTATGCGTCAGTTCAAGATTGTGCAGAACGATGTAAACGATTGCACGGTAATGCTGAGGGTCACCGAGAAAACCGAAGAAAAAAGGGCACAAGTAGAAGCTGTACTGAAAAAGCTACTCGATGGGAAGATTAAATATGCTGTCGAATATGTGGATGCCATTCCAGTGGATCCAAACGGGAAGACCAAGATTCTTGTTTCCAGTGTAAGAGATGCTAAATCTGCCCCTTTACACCGATAGCTGGCGGAGCGTAACCCCCGGTCATATGCATTTCGCCCAACGGCGCACGCGGACGTTGTCATAACATTCGTGTCGGCCACCACTGCTCTTCTCATGCTTCTGAGGGATGCGCGTCGGTCCCAGGCCGCGCTCGCGCCTGGAATCCACGCCAGACTGAGCAAACTACTTGTGGCCGCGACAGCCGTTCCGCACTATCGGGAACAGATGCGGCAGGCCGGCTACGACCCAGCACGCAATTTCAACGGCCCGGAGGATTTGTCCATCCTGGCCATAACCCGCAAATCGGACATCAAGGCTTCCCCCCTGAACTTCGTGCAAGCGGGGGAATCAGCTCGGCTTGAGCATTTCTTCTCTGACCGGACCTCAGGCTCGACAGGTATGCCGCTAACCGTTTACAGGTCACCCCGTGAGCGCGAGACTCAGATCGCAAAATGGCTGCGCGTGCTGATCGTGAACGGTTATCGACCTACCGACAAGGTGCTTTCTTTCACCTCGCCCGGCCGGCTCGCCGAGGGCCGCAGCGCTCTACAACGCTTCGGCCTTTTACAGCGCAAGGCGATTGACTACACCCTGCCAACTGAAACCCTTGCCGATGAAGTGCTCCAATATCGGCCAGACGTTGTGTATGGGGTGCGCACGAGCTTGCTCATGGTTGCGGAAGAACTGGAGCGACGCGGCATCCAGATACCCCCTTCAAAACTTCTTGTTGCCGGGGGGGAGGTGATCGATGCGCAAACAAGACAGCAATGCCGTCGAGTCTTCGGAACCGACATCACGGAAACCTATGGAACAGTCGAGATGGGCGTCATGGCCTATCAGCAGCGTGGCCTGAATGGTCTCAGCCTAATTGAAGATTGCACCCTGTTCGAATTTCTCGATGAACAGGGGAATCCGGCCAAACCCGGGCAACTGGCACGGATCGTCGTAACCGATCTCCACGGATGGCTCATGCCATTCATCCGTTATGACCAGGGAGATCTGGCCACATACAGCCTCAAGCAGAATGCTCATGGCGAAACCGTCAGGGTGATCGATCGCATCGTAGGCCGCCAGGATGACATCGCACTTTTGCCAGACGGTCGCTACCTGACTTATCTGGATTTTTACGAAGTCATGGATATTTATCCTGGAGTGCAGCGCTTCCGGATAAGACAACATGCCGCTGACAGCTTTCTCATTGAATTGGTTGCGGGACAGGATTACTACCGCTCAATACAGGGTGAACTTCTGACAAAGCTGCAAGCCTTGTCCCCCCTTCCCCTTCGTTTTGAGATTCGTCTCGTTGAACGGATTGATCCGGACCCGAGCGGGAAGATGCGCATGCTGGTGTCGGAAGTCATGAGGTGATCAGGTCCGCATGAAGCACGTCAAACACACATCTCTAACACTCGTTCCGGTAAGACTGGCCGTATTATCCGGCTCACAGCCAATTGATCACCTCGACGTTGGTCTGGTCGGCGATGTGCTACTGACCAAAAACCACCTGGACCAGGAGGTCAGGCCGGGTTACCGTGATCTCACGGATGTGCTGTGGCGGCCGTTAGCGGATTGTTCCCTAATCATCGCAAACCTCGAAGCGCCCATCACTGAACGCGACATGCCAGCCGAAAACAAGACATACAATTTGAAAACCGCCTGTCGAGCCGTTGATGTCTTCGATTCAAGATTTGTGTTGAGCCTGGCGAACAACCACATCATGGATTACGGGCCGGATGGGCTCTTCGACACCATGGAGGCGCTGGATGCAGCAGGTTTGGCGTACGCAGGTGCAGGCCGTGATATCGACCACGCACGCGCACCATGCTATCGATCACTCGGGGGAATTAAGGCAGCTGTGATTTGCGCGGCCGATCCCCGCTTCCAACCTGCAACGACATCATCTCCGGGCACGTGCCCGGCCATTGCGGAATTGCTCGTTGAATCGATCACAGCCGCTCGCGCCCGCGTCCAATTTGTTGCCGTCTCGATTCACATGGGCCTGGAATATGTTTGCATTCCATCCAACACCCAAATTCACTTGGCAGAAGAATGTCTGGCATCGGGTGCGCATCTGGTGCAGTTCCATCATTCGCACTGCCTCAGTGGAAGCGCCAGCGATGGACGAGGGATCGTGTTATTCGGCACAGGCAATTATGTTTTCCCAGGGGTGGCCAAGTTCGATGTCCCGAAATCAAAACGTACAGCCGTCTGGATTGCTCGTTATTCGAAGCAAGAAGATTCAGTTATTGCTTCGCGTGTTGAGCCTGCCTTGTTGGATCACACCGGTATCCCATGCGCTGCCGAGGGCAGCGACTTGGCAAGCGAACTCAGGAAAATCCAGAGATACAGTGATCGATCGCTAAAACCCATCGGACGACAACTATGGCGCTTGCATGACATGCTGCGACCCAGCTTCATCTTGCTTAACGTATACAACTATCTTTCCATGCTGCGGCGGCGTGGTCCTCTCTTTGTATGGCGTAGTCTTGTGGCAGGACTAAAGGTTCACCTAGCGCGATGAACCGCATAAAACCATTTGTGCAGGCAGGCGGGGCCATGCAACGCATGAAGAGAATCGCGAGGAAAGTTCTTTACTGGGGACTTCCTCCTCTAATTCTCTTTTTCATATTTAGGCGGATCGATCTAGAACAGTTGGGGCAGATTGTTTCCAACGCCAATTTATTTCTCGTGCTCGCTGGGATCATGATGCTCGTCCCGGTCGTTGTGCTTGGAGCGCTACGCTGGTACCTCCTGATGCGGCGCTACGATTGCGGGTCGCTGCCTGTAGCCACCAGCGTGGTCGAGTATTGGAAAAGCCTGGCAGCTGGCTTTCTCGTCCCGGGCACCCTTGGATCCGATGCCTATCGGGTGATGGTCCTTGGACGAGCGAAGGGATATTACCTGCGCAGCGCCTTCGTAATCGGGGTTGAGAAACTCGCCGCCCTGTTTATTTGCGCCCTCCTGATCGCTGGTCTTTATCCCCTGCTTGCGCCCAACCACCTGCCCCATGCGGTTGCTCAACTGGTTGATGCGATTTATGTGATATTTCTTGCGGGAATCGTATTCGGAATATCCGCTATGCTTGTCCACCAACAGGATTGGGGCCGCCGGCTGGCTGATGTGATCAACGACCGGCTTGCAGCCTTGGCCCGTCGGGTTGCGTCCATCGCGGCCACCCCTCCGTCCCAGGAAGAGCAGGTGCCCCGTACTGGCCTGGCCCTTCTGCTGTCGGTATTTTCCCCCGCGATCGCGTTACCGGCCCTGGGGCTGTCCCTGGCGATTTATCTCGTTTCGGCTGCCCAGTCGCAAGTCTTTTTCCTGGCGTTTGGGTACGAGATCCCCTTTTCCATCAACCTCTTTATTACCCCATTGCTTTTTCTAGTGTACGCCCTGCCCATATCTTTCGGGGGCATCGGCATCCGTGAGGGTGCATTTATATTGGCATACAGTGCGTTCGGTGTTCCTGCTGAAACATCGCTGGTCATTAGCTTCACTGGCCTGCTGGGGAATCTGATCAGCTACGCCATCGGCACCAGCCTGTTTCTGGTGGACAGGCACCGCACGCCCTTGGATGCAGTGGCGAGCGTAGCGAACTTGAACCCAAAAAAATGACCCGGCGGCATGCCGGCCGCTTAATCTGAAAAACCGGTCACTCTTTCCTATTCTGAAGGCTGTTGCCTATCCGTTTGGGTCCCGATGTGATGCCATTAAGTACCAAGCCAGCCGAATTCTCAAAAAAATATTATGACCTGGAGGGAAATCGGCCATTGTCCATTGACGATGGGTGTCCACTTAATCAGTGGCTTGGTGGCCAAAACGATGCGCGATTTGCGTTTCACCCCAGTGGTTTTCCAGTCTTTCTGAAGCCGTCGGAGCTTGACCTTTCCGACGAATACCGCGATGGCGATCCGTATTCAGCGTCGAAAGGCTTTGAAAAATGGCCCGCCTTTCAGAATCGTAGGCTGCACATGACTCTGAAGGCGCTAGACGACGCTCTGGGCGCCTCCCAGAATTGCAAGATTCTGGACATCGCGTGTGGCGAGGGTGTCATCACAGCTGAGATCAAGAAAAGGTTTAGTGACGCGGATGTCTGTGGAATCGATTATTCCATCTCGGCCATCGAAGCGGCATCAAGGCAACCCGGCGACATCGAGTTTGCTGTGGGCGATGCTTATCACTTGCCCTATACGCCGGAATCCTTTGACGTGGCTGTCCTTAACAACATCTGGGAGCATGTGAACGATCCTCTGCGTTTGCTCGATGGCACCAAGCGGGTTTTAAAGCCTGGCGGCTATGTGATCATTTCCACCCCAAGCCGTTATCGATTTCGCAATATGGTCAGGGTTTTCCTCGGCTTGCCTGTCGTTTTCATGTCGGAGCTACACGTGACCGAATACACGGTGGGTCAAGTGCTGGAGCAACTGCGTTTTGCCGGGATGGAGACCAAGGTGATTGATGAACCCCTCCGAGGTCCGGCCGGCGGGGTGCTGAGATTCATTGCCTTCAAAATGGCGGTGCCGACGATACGTGCGATGCTGCGGCTTATCGGGTCGCACCATAGTCCGGAAGAAACTGTTTTCTACCTTGCCAGGAAAAGCGGCTGATCCAAATCATGAAGATTTCATGGAGCCTCATATAGTTAAAACGTAATTGCATCGAGTGAACAACAGCACGAATTCAAAAGGGTCTTCATGAATATCCCCTTCAATAAACCCTACATGACCGGCAAGGAGCTCGGGTATATCGCCCAAGCCCATGCCAACGGCCATCTCGCCGGCGATGGAAGCTTCACCAAGCAATGCAACGCCTGGCTGGAATTGCGCACCGGCGCCAACAAGGCCCTGCTCACTCATTCCTGCACCGCTGCGCTTGAGATGGCGGCGATCCTGGCCGACCTGCAGCCGGGTGACGAGGTAATCATGCCGTCCTATACCTTCGTCTCCACCGCCAATGCCTTCGTGCTGCGGGGGGCGGTGCCTGTGTTCGTGGATATCCGACCGGATACCCTCAACATCGACGAAACCAAGATCGAGGCTGCCATCACCGAGCGGACCAAGGCG
>JAGVIV010000229.1 GCA_020055845.1 Betaproteobacteria bacterium | reverse complement strand
GAAGAAATGAGCCGCTGCATCAACTGTACGCGCTGTGTGCGTTTCGGCCAGGAGATCGGCGGCCAGATGGAATTGGGCCAGGCTTTCCGTGGCGAGCATGCCGAGATCATGTCTTTCGTTTCTGCTACGGTAGATTCTGAGCTGTCGGGTAACATGATAGACCTGTGCCCGGTCGGAGCATTGACCAGCAAACCCTTCCGTTACAAAGCGCGTTCATGGGAACTGTCGCGCCGACGCTCGGTGAGCGCGCACGATAGTCTGGGTTCCAGTCTTGCCGTGTATACGAAGAACAACCGTGTGCTGCGTGTATTGCCTATCGAGAACGAAGATATCAACGAATGCTGGCTGTCAGACAAGGATCGTTTCGCCTACGAAGGTTTGAACTCTACCGAGCGCCTGAGCAAGCCGATGATCAAACAGGATGGCAAGTGGCGTGAGGTGGAGTGGCAGGTTGCGCTGGAGTATGCGGCGAACGGTCTGCGCCACATCGCCAACGGGGCGGGCGCGGAGCATATCGGCGCACTGGCAACGGCGAACTCCACGCTGGAAGAGCTCTATCTGCTGCAAAAACTCATGCGCGGAATCGGTAGCCAGAACGTGGATTTCCGTCTGCGCCAGTCCGATTTCAGCGCCGATGGCAAGTTGAGCGGCGCGCCTTGGCTGGGTATGCCGGTTGCCGACATCAGCCGCGCCGACCGACTGTTGATCGTCGGCAGTTTCCTGCGCAAAGATCATCCTCTGCTGGCCGCGCGTATCCGCCAGGCTGTGAAGAAGGGCATGCAGGTCAGCATCATTCATTCCACCGACGACGATTTGCTGATGAAAGTGGCGCACAAGTCCATCGTCGCACCGTCCGGATTAGTCGACGCTTTGGGGCAGGTTGCCAAAGACGTGCAGGCAAAACAGAGCGGGGGTATCGCGGGCAGTCTGCTGGAAGGCGAACGTGTCGCGGTATTGCTGGGTAACTTTGCGCAGCAGCATCCGCAAGCCGCACAGTTGCAAACGCTGGCACAGCAAATTGCCACTGCAACGAACGGCAAATTTGGTTTTATCGGAGATGCGGCCAACAGCGTGGGCGGCTATCTGGCGCAAGCCATACCGGGTGCGCAGGGCCTGAATGCGGGCGCGATGCTGGCAAATCCGCGCAAGGCCTATGTGTTGCTGAACGTCGAAGCCGAACTGGATACGGCGGATTCACAGCAGGCTATGGCTGCGATGCGCGCCGCCGATATGGTGATCGCGATGTCGGCCTATAAGAGCCATGCTCTGGAATACGCGGATGTGTTGTTGCCAATCGCGCCGTACACAGAGACCTCCGGCACGTTTGTGAGCAACGAGGGGCGCGTGCAAAGTTTCAAAGGCGCGGTCAAACCTCTGGGCGAAACGCGTCCGGCATGGAAGGTATTGCGCGTGCTGGGTAATCTGCTCAAAGTGCCGGGTTTTGATCAGGACACTTCCGAAGCCGTGCGTGACGAAGCGCTGCGCGGTGTCGATGTCGCCGCCAAGCTGAATAACGCGATTGCCGGCGTTGAACTGAAAGCCGCCGCGCAAATCGCCGGACTGCAGCGAGTGAGCGAAGTGCCTATCTATGCAACGGATGCGGTGGTGCGCCGCTCTTTGCCTTTGCAGGCGACTGCCGATGCCGCCGCGCCGCGGGTTTGGCTGAACAATGCCGAGCTATCCAAGCTGGGCGTGCAGGAAGGCGCGCTGGTCAAAGTCAGCCAAGGTCAAGGCAATATCAATCTGCCGGTCAACGTGGACAATAAATTACCCGATGGTGTGGCGCGCGTGGCAGCATCCCTTGCCGCCACCGCAGCACTGGGTGCGATGTTCGGAACAATCACAGTGGAGCGCGCATGATGGAAGCCCAGATCCTGCATTTCTTACAATGGTTCTGGAACCTGTTCGGACTCTGGGAGCCTCTATGGACGCTGCTGGGTCCCGTTTGGCCGCTGGTGTGGACATTGGTCAAGATTGTTGTCATCGTCGCACCGCTGATGATCGGAGTGGCTTACCTCACTTACGTTGAGCGCAAGGTGCTGGGTTATATGCAGGACCGTATCGGCCCCAACCGCGTGGGTTATTTCGGTTTGCTGCAACCGATGGCCGACGGTATCAAGCTGCTGATGAAAGAAATCATCATCCCCACCGGTGCCAATAAGTTTTTGTTCGTGCTTGCACCGGTGCTTTCGTTGGCTCCCGCATTGGCCGCATGGGCAGTGATTCCGTTCGGTGACAACATGGCGCTGGCCAATGTGAATGCCGGGCTGCTGTATATTCTGGCCATGACTTCGCTGGGCGTGTACGGCGTAATCATCGCCGGATGGGCATCCAATTCCAAATACGCGTTCCTGGGATCCCTGCGCTCCGCCGCGCAGATTGTTTCCTATGAATTGGCCATGGGTTTTG
>JAGVIV010000135.1 GCA_020055845.1 Betaproteobacteria bacterium | reverse complement strand
CGGACAAGGCCGTGCACCATTACCCGTTTGAGCATTACGCGGCCTGGTGCCGCGAGCTTCCCGAACTGGCGGAACGCTTCCGCGCCGGCGGGTTCGGCGAGAACATCTCCACCGTCGGCCTCACCGAGCAGAACGTCTGCGTGGGCGACCTGTTCAGTCTCGGCACCGCGCGCATCCAGGTCGCCCAGGTCCGCCAGCCCTGCTGGAAACTCGGCGTGCGCTTCGGCATCCCGGACATGCCCCGGCGCGTCCAGGCCAGTGCCCGCACCGGCTGGTACTACCGCGTGCTGGAGCCGGGCGTGGTCACGCCCGGAGACGAACTTCGCCTGATCGACCGCCCGCATCCGGACTGGCCCCTGGCCCGGCTGCTCCGCCATCTGTATGTCGACCGCATGAACGCCGACGCCCTCCATGCCATCGCCGCACTTGCCGTGCTGCCCGCTTCCTTCCGAAAACTGGCCGAACAGCGCCTGCAATCCAGCCAGGTCGAGGACTGGTCGCGCCGGCTGAATGCGCCGGCTGGCGGCGCGCAGACGAAAGCGTGAATCATTGCGTGGCCACTCGCCACGAAAGCATATGCCGGCGGTACTGTTGAATTGAATTACGGGCTGGCCGGAAACGGCTTTTCCGGCCACTCGCTACTTGCGGATAACGGACACTCGGCAATGTTCGCTCGAGAAAACCTGGAAAGACCGCCCTCGACACAGAACTGTCAGTCAGGCCGTGAGGACTAAAGCGCCCAATGCGTCCAGGCCGAAGTTATGCACCACCAAGGCTGGGCACACAGGCAAGGTTTTCCGACCCCACCCCACCGTTTATTTCACTGTGACCTGGATGCACTGTCCGACACCGATGGGTACGTGGGCCTTGTTCACAATCTTGACGCAGAGGCTGCGATTGCCGGATGACAGGGTTTCAAGCAAATAGCTGCCCTTGCGCTCGCGCAAAATCGCCACTTCCTTGTTGTCTATATAGAGGTGGGAGTGATCCCCCCGCGGGCCGGGATTCACTTCATAGGCCAACCTGATATCGTCCATCGCGTCGAGCGTGGCGCCGTCCGCCGGCGAAGTGATCAGCACCGTGCCCTGTCCATAGCCCACTGAGGGAATCGCCAGTCCGAGTACAAGGCTGGCGAGGATATGCGTTCGCTTCATGCCGATCTCCTTCCAAGGATCGAAAGAACACTATTCATGCAGATTCGACTCCTTTTGTAGTAGGTCGCCCTGCATATAACAAGGATCATTACTGGAACAGCGGCAGAAACGGGGCCCGGACTGACTGGCTCCTTTTGTTCGAGCAGGGAAATGCTGCCGCCAACCCCATGTCAGGCCTTCTCACGCACGAGCCGGATGTCAACCTCTCGCTCAACATACTTCCACTCTTCTGTTGCACGCAACTCGGCAACCAGCTTGTTGAACGCCGCCTCATGAGCCGGCGGGTACTCAAACCATGTGAGGAAATCGAACGGCTCACTCTCCGAGAGATCTCGGCAGTGATGAAGCCTTCGCGCTAACTCAGGAAAATACTGAAGCCCGATTTTTGCGTGCTTGGACTGCTCTTCAAAAATGCTTTGGCGTTCATCTTGTGTGAGAGACCACCAGGCTACGCCCTTTCGAATGGGGATCAGTGCCGCATACGTTGCCTCGGGTCGCCCGAGACCTTGCTGCTTGGATACGAGTTGGCTCCTGTCCTCATCGTGAACGACATACCGCTCATTGCTTGTTATTCCACGAAGAACCCAAGCCGCATGTGGATCGGATGGAATCTCTGAGCCAGAAGCAATTTCGAGCCTTCTCGCCGCAGGCAGTGGCTCTCCAACTATCACGTCCATTTCAGCGACACGCCACGGCCCCGTTTCACCACCAATGAACGAAAACAATCGCGTAGGCATATCAATCCTCCTCCGTTAGGGGCCCGACAGCTTTTCAAGAGACACCTCGTTAATATAGGTAATGTCCGGGGCGCGGATGGATGTATGACCGCTTTCACAGTGCCAGAGCAGACGTTGCAACAATAGGGTCAGCATCATTTAATTTGCCAACCTGCTAGCCTTTACTACGCTGGTGAAAACGAACCCCATGCTGACCCCTTTTAATTCGTTATGAGCAAGCTACGACGCTTGCCGGCGGTATTGTTGAGTTGAATTAAAGGATGGCCGGATGCCGTCAGAAGCGGAAGTTCAGGTTGATGGGGCATGATGTCTCTTGATCGGCCGTAGCTGACGGTGGGTGCTCGAGCCAACCCAGACCGGTCTGTGCCGCAAAACGGACATTCTCAGTCGATGGAATGTAATGCAGAACACGCCAGTCATTCACAGGCCGCCCCCTCGACGAATGGCTCGCGACGTCGCGTAATCGACTGCGCTTTCTATTTACGGGGAAGTTTGAGTTCAGTAGTCCTCCAGCGTTTCTCAATCGCGCCAGAAGCTGCCGCTTTGAGAAGCTTCTGGAAGCTCGGGCACTCGGCATGGCTGGGCGCGGGGCAGGCTGCCGCATGTCGCAGCCCATGGCTCATTGCTCTCAGCCGCTTGATCAGCGCGTCTATATCGTCTGCCTTGGCTGCCAGCATCTGTCTGTCGATGCTCGGCTGCCCGTTGGGCAAGAACATGGAGCGAATTTCATCCAACGAGAGTCCGGCAGCTTGCCCTAGCGAAATCAACGCCAATTGATCCAGCACTCCGGGTGCGAACCGGCGGCGAATCCCTTGTCGCCCGACTGACGCTATGAGCCCCTTTTTCTCGTAGTAGCGCAGCGTCGAAGCAGGCACCCCTGTGTGTTTGGCGACTTCGGCTATGTCCATTCAACAACCCCTTGACTTGAAGCTGACTTCAACTTGTACAGTGCACTCAACAAGTCAATCAGTCAACAGAAAAGGGGCTCTCATGACATTCCTG
>JAGVIV010000117.1 GCA_020055845.1 Betaproteobacteria bacterium | reverse complement strand
GGAATGTTGGTGTGCACATTGCCGTCGCCTGCATGCATGTGCAGCGCCACGAACACGCGGCTTTTGAGTGTGGCCTGATGCAGCGCGGTACAGCGTTCGAGAATGGTCTGGTAGGTGCTGCCGCTGAACATCTGGCGCAGGGGTTCGCGCACTTCGCGTTTCCATGAGGCGCGCAGCAGGTGGCGCTGCACGGCATCGAACACGCTAACGCCCGTAGCGCCGGATGCCTCGCCCGACAAGGGGAGGTGGGGTGGAATTTGGGTTTGTGCTGCATCGAGGTTGTCGAGAATCCACTGCCAGCGCGAGCGCACTTCCTTCAACAGTTCACGCGCCTGTTCCGGGCGGTTGCCGAGTAGTTCGGCATCGCCCAGTTGCGCGTCATCCTGATAATAAAGCGGCAACTCGCCCGCAAAAAATTCATCCAGCGCGCTCAGCAATTTAATTTTGTTCTGTAGCGACAACTCGATATTGATACGCTCCACGCCGTCGCAATAGTCGCCCATGCGCGGCAGCGGAATCACCACGTCTTCGTTGATCTTGAACGCGTTGGTGTGTTTGGCGATGGCGGCAGTGCGCGCGCGGTCCAACCAGAATTTTTTGCGAGCTTCGGCGGACACCGCAATAAAGCCTTCGCCGTGGCGCAGATTGGCGAGGCGCACAATTTCGGAGGCGGCTTGCGCGGCGGCGTTTTCGTCGTCGCTCACCACATCGGCCACCAGTACCATTTTTGGGCGTGTGCCGCGTTTGGATTTGGTGGCGTAACCGACGGCTTTTAAGTAACGCTCGTCCAGATGTTCCAGCCCGGCGAGGAATGCCTGCGCCGCAGGTGCGCTGTGCTTTTTGAACAGGTCGGTGATTTCTACGATGGCGGGCACGGCTTCGCGCACCTGTCCGAAAAATTCCAGACAGACTGTGCGGGTGAATTTGTGTTCGCGGTGCAGGATGAAACGCGCCGAGGTGATGATGCCGTCGCAGCCTTCTTTCTGGATGCCGGGCAGCCCCGACAGAAATTTATCGGTGACATCTTTGCCCAAACCCGTCTTGCGGAATTTTCCACCGGGGATGCTGAGTATCTCCGCCTCGCCGTGCGGCGTTTTGCCATCGGCCTCAAAACGGCTGACACGGAAACGTGCCATGTCGATGTCGTGAATCTTGCCGAGGTTGTGGTCGAGACGCTCGACCAGCATCCACAGGCCGTCCGGCGTAACCATCTTCCACGAGACCAGATTGTCCAGTGCCGTGCCCCACATCACCGCTTTTTTGCCGCCCGCGTTCATCGAGACATTGCCGCCTATGCACGAAGCGTCGGCGGAAGTGGGATCGACCGCGAACACCAGCTTGGCGGCTTCCGCGGCTTCCATGACGCGACGGGTGACGACACCCGCGCCGCAATGGATGGTGGCGTAGGGGTGGTCAAGTCCCTGCAGGGTGAGCATTTCCACGGCGGAGATGGCATCCAACTTTTCGGTGTTGATGACGGCGGCGCGTTTGTCCAAGGGGACCGCGCCGCCGGTGTAGCCGGTGCCGCCGCCGCGTGGAATAAGCGTCAGGCCGAGTTCGATACAGGCGCGCACCAGCGGTGCGACTTCTTCTTCGGTGTCGGGATGCAGCACCACGAACGGATATTCCACGCGCCAGTCGGTGGCATCGGTGACATGTGAGACGCGCGCCAAACCGTCGAACTGGATATTGTCGCGGCGGGTGTAGCGCGACAGGGTGCGCAAGGTGCGGCGGCGCAGTTGCAGCGTGTCTTCAAATTCTGCCTCGAATTCGTTTACGGCCGCATGCGACAGATCGAGCAGGCGTTTGACCGGAAGGTTGTTCTGGCGGCGTGATTCAATGGCATTGAGGCGGTGGCGCAGCGCGCCTATCAGTGCGGCGCGGCGTTTGTTGTTGCCCAGCAGGTCGTCCTGCAGATAGGGATTGCGGTTAATGACCCAGATGTCGCCGAGCACCTCGTACAACATGCGCGCGGAGTGTCCGGTACGGCGTTCGCCGCGCAGTGTGTTGATGATGTCCCAGGCCTCGTTACCGAGGATGCGTATGACGATCTCGCGGTCGGAGAACGAAGTGTAGTTATACGGGATTTCGCGCAAGCGGGCGTTCATGGGCGGCTTTCATTCAACAAGGCGCGCATTTTAGCGCAATGCGCCCGTGTTCTCGACCCCAATGCGGGGAGGGCTGTTGGCATCATGGCTTGGGGGGCAGGATGCGGTTGTTCATCTGGGCCTGGCCGGTGGTCTGGTAAGTGCCCATGTTGTTGAAGTCCTCGTGATAACCGAGATATAAGCCCGCGCGTATCAGTGTTGCGGGTAGCAGGAACAGGATTAACAGGATGGCGATACGCCCGTAAGGGTGGGCGTGCAGGGCGGAGAGAGTCGGTTTCATGGCGGATATTTTAACGCATCGCGCGCTCCCGCAAGCTTGAAAAGCAATCCGCCATAGAGAATCACAGCGGTGTCCGAAAAAAGCAAACGGCTGCGAGCGCTGTAGTCTGGGCGGGTTTAAAACGGGGGAATATTGAACCGGTTGCGCGGGAAGTACCTTTCATGGATAATCCGCGCCCTCATGAGTGCGTACTTCCTTGCCGCACCACTAATTGACGAAAGAAAACAAATGAAAGCCGACATCCATCCAGCATATGCCGACGTTGCAGTAACCTGCAGCTGCGGTAACAAGTTCACAACCCGCTCGACTCTGGGCAAGCCATTGCACATCGAAGTCTGTTCCGAGTGCCATCCGTTCTATACCGGCACACAGAAGATTGTGGACACGGCAGGTCGCGTTGAGAAATTCCGTCAGAAATACAACAAGGGTGCCGCTAAAGCAGCAGCGTAATACACCTTGTGGCAGACGACAAAAAGGCGGCTTAGGCTGCCTTTTTTGTTTGTGCCGGTGCTTAAGCTTGCGGGAAATTCGCCCTACATTATTTCCGGCGCAATAAACTATCCGGCATAATCGCGGAATGTACACCTACCCCTACCAGAAAGAACAACTCATCTCACCGACCAAGGCATTGTTTCTCGGAATGCTCTGTGCGGTATGGCTGTTGACCGGACTGATCGGGCACGACCCGTGGAAGCCTGATGAGGCTTACAGCTTTGGCTTGGTCTATCACATCCTGCAAAGTGGCGACTGGCTGGTGCCTTCGCTGGCGGGAGACACCTTTCTGGAAAAGCCCCCGCTGTTCTATTGGACAGCCGCGATCTTCGCCAAGTTGTGCGCGCCCTTTCTGCCTTTGCACGACGGAGCACGTTTGGCCAGCGGCTTTTACATGCTGCTCACCTTGTTGTTCACCGC
>JAGVIV010000278.1 GCA_020055845.1 Betaproteobacteria bacterium | reverse complement strand
GTTGTTTGTCCCAGTTGTTTGTCCCAGTTGTTTGTCCCAGTTGTTTGTCCCAGTTGTTTGTCCCAGTTGTTTGTCCCAGTTGTTTGTCCCAGTTGTTTGGCTGAATTGATATTTATTCATCCCCAATAACTCAACATTTACACCCGCACCTTGCATCGCTGAAAACAATAAAAAAGGGGAACACAAAGCTCCCCTTTTTCAATTCCAACTTCCGCTTACGGCATCTTGAAATAAGTGATGTCTTTGGTGGTCAGCGGGGCATAGGAGGTCGAATTTGCCAACGCTCCGCTTAGTACCTTTTGCAGATCAATAATCGCAGTATGAGTGCCATTACCATTTAGCCAAACAGCCATAGATGCATTCGATGCATCAAGGTAAGCTCCGGCGGTATGCGGGTCTTTGCCTCCACTCCAATAAACAGAGGCACCCGTGTTGTCAGCTCCCGTAGGCATAGATAGCGTTACCTCTTGCGTGAAGCCGAGTGAAACACTTGGGTTGCTAAGCTTTGCAACCACCATCGAACTTCCTCCGAAGCCATATCCCATCATTAAAAGGTGATTCGTGCTTTCAAGTCCCAAATTATCCATTTTGCTATACGTGGTCATTCTTTTAACTGCCGCAGCAGGCAAAGAATATTTCCCGGTAGTAGCATTCAAGGTTAATTGATTCAAATCCACCAATGTTGTACCCGTACTTTCGTCAGCTAAAATTGCCACGTGATATATTGAGTCCACGGCCGCGGCATCAATATATTGTGACTTTACAAAGAGTGCTGACGTAGCGGTATCCGGGGTGTATGTCGCACCGGTTTTTGCATTTACCAAGACCATGAGAGGGCCGCTTGAATACCCGCCCCCAGTGATGATCATAGGGCCCGCGGGAAGATTTGGGTCGAAGGCAAAATTCTCCATAATCTCCACACCTGTAGTTGGATTAGCGATATTTGATGCTATCGTTTTAACCAGTGTCGGACTAGTCTGAGTGGCATAACTGACCATTTGCAATCCATCTGCCGTAGCGAGAATAATTGTCTGGTTTGCCGAATCCAAAATTACACCACTGATCTTTACGCCAGATGCGCCACTTGAGGACAATGTATTAACAGTCTGCGCATCGTACGTTGCGATTTCTTTTGCGGTTGCCAAGCTAAACAGCGATATTTTGCTGATGTAGTAATTAAAGGCCACACCAATGTTGTTAGCCGGATCCAGCGAAGTGCCGCTTATCAGCGCGGCTGCGCCAGAAGAGTCCTTTAGCGAAGTAGTAATCCCGCTATTCACAAGGGAAGTCAGGTTCACAAAATTAACGTTTCCCGAAGTGCTTGCAGCTGGTGCCAGCATATATGTGGAGCCTCCGTTGACATAGGCTCCAACAGCGCCAGATGCCGTACTTGAACTTGTTGTCGTCGTCAAACTGCTGGCGCTGGGAGCCGTCGTCGTGGTTGTGGCGGGGGGAGTGCCGGTGGTAGTGGTAGTAGAGGTGGAGCTACTTCCCAGGCAACCTGACAATCCTGCCAAAATTAACGTTGCAGCACCCAGCTGATACGAGTTTATAAATTTCATATATCCCCCTTCTAAAGGTTAATCAAACTGATAAATGTCAGTTGGCATAACACTCAAACTTTCCCACCCACACCATTTGTGAACGCTATCACAAAAATACCATTACAACATCCCCAATCCCCATGCCACACCAAAACCCGTCACCTCGGTAGCAACCGCACCCAAGCCGCCTTCGCAGCGGCTGGCAGACAAATCCACATGCAGCCACGGTACGTCTTTTTCCACGAAACGTTTAAGGAAGCGCGTGGCGAGGATGTGGTCGGCATCGCCGTCCAGCGTGCATTGCTTGATGTCGGCCACTTTGGAATCGAGCGCGGGTTCGTAATCTTCATCCAGCGGGAAGGCGCACAAGCGCTCACCGCTTAGCTTACCCACACACACCGCGCGCTGTGTTAAGTCATCGCTGGTGCCGAATACCCCGCTGTAACGGGCGCCTAATGCCGTCGCCATACTGCCGGTGAGCGTGGCGAAGTCGATCATCAAATCCGGCTTCGCACGCGAGGCCAGTGTCAACGTGTCGGACAACACCATGCGCCCTTCGGCATCGGTGTGAATGACCTCGATGGTCGTGCCGTTCAGCGCGGTGACGATGTCGTTTTGTTTATACGCTTTCGGGCTGATGTGGTTTT
>JAGVIV010000120.1 GCA_020055845.1 Betaproteobacteria bacterium | reverse complement strand
GGGTTGGTGGAGGTGACTTTGTCGGCGCGCTTCCAGATGGTTCCGGGCAAGCCGACGCTGATTCTCGATGTGGCGCATAACCCGCATGCGGCGCGTTCTCTGGCGCAGAATTTGGCCGCGTTGCCGCCTTGTCCAAAGACTTACGCGGTATGTGCGATGCTCAAGGATAAGGATATGGCAGGGGTGATCGCCGCGTTAAAGCCGCAGGTGGATGTGTGGCTGGTGGCGGGCATCAATGCACCGCGCGGGGCGACGGCGGACGAATTGGGGCAGGTGCTGGATGATGCGCAGGCGGGTCAGGTGCTGCGCTTCCCCACCGCTACCGAGGCTTTGCATGATGCCTATAATCGGGCGGGCGAAAATGATAGAATCCTCGCCCTCGGTTCATTCTACACAGTAGCGGAAGTAATGCGCGCACGCGGTCTGGGCGGCGCTTGAGTTTCGCGTAAAGACACGATGGCAAAACAATTGACTGCGGACGAAGCGTCCCTCCTGAAAAAACAAGCACGCCGCCGTTTGATCGGCGCAGTCGCGTTGACGACGGCGATGGTGGTGATCTTGCCCATGGTGTTCGATAGCGAGCCTGTGGCCACGGTGAACGATATCGAATTGCGTATCCCCGATAAAGATAAAGCGGAACCCTTCCATGCTGCTTCGTCCGTGGCAGAAAGCGCACCGCTTGCCGAAGCGGCGGTCTCTGCACCCGTGGCGGTGTCTGCTGTCGTTGCTGAATCCGCGCCGGTTGTAATCGCTCCTGTACCGGCCCCGGTGGAGCCGAAACAAATGCAGCAAGGCAAAATCGAGCCGGCTAAAGTCGCCGTTGCCGCGCCTGAAAAAGCCGAAATCAAGACCGAAATCAAGACGGCAGAAAAACCCCAGGCAGCAGAAAAATCCAAAGTAGAAAAGTCCAAAACAGAAAGCAAGGCGGCTGCGCATGCCGTGCCGCAATCCGGCTTTGCGGTGCAGGTGGCGGCCTTTTCCAAGGCCGATTCAGCCAAAGCTTTACAGGATAAATTGAACAAACAAGGTTTGCATGCTTACACCGAAAAGGTCGGCGGCAAAGTGCGTGTGCGCGTGGGCGGCTTTTCCACACGGGACGCGGCGGACAAGGTACGTCACAAATTGGAATCGCAGGGTATGCATCCCAATGTGGTCAGTCTGGGCGGCTGATTTGCCTGGGTGATGACAGTATTCGATTATGTGATTCTGGCGATTGTGGCCGTGTCGGTCGGGCTGGGGTGGTGGCGCGGTTTTGTGTATGAGTTGCTGTCTTTGTCCGGTTGGTTGGCGGCCTATTTTGTGGCGCGGCTGTTTGCATCGGGAATGAGCGTGTACGTGCCGGATGTGCTGGGCTCGGGCGATGCAAAGACGGTTGTGGCGTATGCGCTTCTGTTTGTCGCCACGCTGATTGTGAGCGGAATTTTGGCGTGGTCTTTGTCCAAGCTGGTGAAATTTGTCGGCTTGGGCTGGATGGACGGTGGCATGGGCGCGGTGTTCGGTATTCTGCGCGGCGTGTTGCTGGTGTTGATTTTGGTGTCGCTCGCGGGACTCACGGATTTGCCGCAGCAGGCCTTCTGGCGCGATGCGTGGTCCAGCAAAGCTCTTGAGAACGCGGCCTTGTACAGCAAGGATTTTTTGCCGGCGGATGTGGCGAAGAAATTGGCTTATTGATTTTAATCGACGGACTATCGGAATAAATTATGTGTGGCATTTTAGGTGTCGTTGCGCGAACCCCCGTCAATCAACTTTTGTACGACGGTCTGCAAGTGTTGCAGCACCGCGGGCAGGATGCAGCGGGGATCGCCACCATAGAGGGCAATGCCTTCCATCTGCACAAAGGTAACGGCCTAGCGCATGATGTGTTCCGGACGCGCAATATGCGCGCACTGACCGGCAATGCGGGTATCGCGCATGTGCGTTATCCGACGGCGGGTAACGCGGTGGACCACAACGAAGCGCAGCCGTTCTACGTCAATTCGCCGTTCGGTCTTGTGCTCGGTCACAACGGTAATCTGACCAATACCGCGCAGTTGCAGAAAGAGTTGTTCCTCGACGACTTGCGCCACGTCAATACCAATTCCGACTCCGAAGTGCTGCTCAATGTGCTGGCGCACGAGCTGCAGGTCGAATGCAAACAGCTGCGACTGGAACCCAAGACCATCTTTGCGGCGGTGTCCGGTGTGCATAGACGTTGCCGCGGTGCGTATGCGGTGGTGTCTATGATTGCCGGTTACGGCCTGCTGGCTTTTCGCGATCCTTTCGGCATCCGTCCTTTGGTGATCGGCTGCAATCAGACAGAGCAGGGTGCCGAGTATCTGGTCTCCTCGGAGTCTGTGGCCTTGGATACGCTGGGCTTTAAGTTCATGCGCGATATTGCGCCGGGCGAGGCGGTGTTCATCGACTTTGAAGGCAATCTCCATAGCCAGCAATGCGCGGCCAAGCCGGTGCTGAATCCCTGCATCTTCGAATACGTTTATCTGGCGCGCCCGGATTCTGTCATCGACGGTATCTCGGTGTATGAGACGCGTCTGAACATGGGCGAATATCTTGCCGACAAGCTCAAGCGCGTGTGGCCGGATCACGATATCGACGTGATTATTCCCATCCCCGATTCCAGTCGCCCGAGTGCCCTGCAGATGGCGAACCGTCTGGGCATCCCGTTCCGCGAGGGTTTTGTGAAGAACCGTTATATCGGACGCACCTTTATTATGCCGGGTCAGGCGATGCGCAAAAAATCCGTGCGCCAGAAATTGAATGCCATCAGTATCGAGTTCAAAGACAAGAACGTGCTGCTGGTGGACGACTCCATCGTGCGCGGCACAACCAGCCGCGAAATTGTGCAGATGGCGCGCGATGCCGGTGCGCGCAAAGTGTATTTCGCTTCCGCCGCACCGCCGGTCAAATTTCCCAATGTGTACGGTATCGATATGCCGTCGCGGCATGAACTGATTGCCACAGGGCGGACGGATGAGGAGATTTGCCGCGAGATCAGCGCGGACCGCATCATCTATCAGGATCTGGACGATTTGAAAGCCTCGGTGCAGAAATGTAATCCGCAGATCACCAAATTCGACTGCGCCTGTTTCGACGGTGAGTACATCACCGGCGACATCACCGCGGAATATCTCGATCGTATTGAGAATGCGCGCGGTGCCGGCAAAGCCAACAAAATATCCGATGAGGAGCAGATGGAGCTGGATCTGGCGATAAATGCGACTTCAATGTGAGGTTCAGAAATCAGAAATCAGGAATCAGGAATCAGGAATCAGGAATCAGGAATCAGGAATCAGGAATCAGGAATCAGGAATCAGG
>JAGVIV010000130.1 GCA_020055845.1 Betaproteobacteria bacterium | reverse complement strand
TCGGTGAGGATGGCTTCGTAGTTGGAGGTGTCGTTGCTGAACAAATCACCGGCGGGTTGCTGCTCAAACTCCCTCGCCCGCTCGCGGGAGAGGGCTGGGGTGAGGGACGATTGGGTATTCGGTACTCCGTCGAAAAGGCCCTCACCCCCGACCCCTCTCCCGCTTGCGGGCGAGGGGGGAGAGAGCTCACGCAACCAGCTCTTAAATCCAAACTGCTCCAACAACCCGCGCAGCTTCTCCGTGTCCTGTGCCGGTGCGGCGAGTTGATCAAAACACACGGGCAATTCGACATCGCATTTCACGGTGACCAAGCGGCGACCCTGCGGCAGCCAGTCCAGTGCGGCACGCAGATTGTCGCCCACCACGCCCTTGATCTCTGCCGCATGGGCAACCAGATTATCCAACGTGCCATATTCACCCAGCCATTTGACGGCGGTCTTGGGGCCGCATTTGCTCACGCCCGGCACATTGTCCACCGTGTCGCCGACCAGAGTGAGGTAATCCACAATACGCTCCGGTGGCACGCCGAATTTGGCCAGCACGCCCGCCTCGTCGAGTACTTCGTTGCTCATGGTGTTGATGAGTTGCACCTGCGGATTGACCAGTTGCGTGAGGTCTTTGTCACCGGTGGAAACGATGCAGCGCGCGCCGCCCCGCGTGGCCTGATGCGACAACGTGCCGATCACGTCGTCGGCTTCCACACCGTCTATCATCAGGATGTTCCAGCCGTAAGCGGCGACAGCTTCGTGCAGCGGCTCGATTTGCGCGCGCAGGTCGTCCGGCATGGAGGGACGGTTGGCTTTGTATTCGGGATACCAGTCGTCGCGGAAGGTTTTACCTTTGGCATCGAATACGCAGGCGCTATAATCCGCCGGGTAGTCTTTTTGCAAACGCCTCAGCATGTTGAGCACACCCTGTATTGCACCGGTAGGTTGACCGGTCGGACTGCGCAGATCCGGCATCGCGTGAAACGCCCGATACAGGTAAGATGAACCATCAACCAACAGCAGTGTTTTTGCGGGACTCGTTGTCATTATTTTTGAAAGCTTGAGATGAACGGAATAGCCAAACTACCTCACTCGCATCTGCCCGAGTTGACCCAGTCGAAGGAGGCGTGGCGCGTGTTCGGCATTATGTCAGAATTCGTGTCCGCCACCGAACGCCTGCAGGACATCCAGCCCGCCGTGAGCATCTTCGGCAGCGCGCGCACGCCGCACGACCATCCTTATTACAAACTCACCGAAGAAATTGCGCGCCTGCTTTCCGATGCCGGATTCTCGGTCATCTCCGGCGGCGGCCCGGGCGTGATGGAGGCGGCGAACAAAGGCGCGTTCTACGGTAAATCGCCCAGCGTCGGCCTCAATATCCAGTTGCCGCACGAGCAGCACAACAATCCCTACCAAAACATCAGCCAAACCTTCCAGCACTTCTTCACGCGCAAGGTGATGTTCGTCAAATTCGCCAGCGCCTATGTGGTGATGCCCGGCGGCTTCGGCACCTTGGACGAGCTCATGGAAGCGCTCACGCTGGTGCAAACCGGCAAGACCCGCAAGATGCCGGTGATTCTGGTCGGCAGCAAATTCTGGGGCGGCATGGTCGACTGGTTCAAGGCCAGCCTGCTGGAAGAAAAGATGATCAGCCCCGAAGATATGGATCTGATCCAGGTCATCGACGAACCCGAGAAGATTGTCGCCGCCATCTTCAAACATTACGAGACACGCGGTTTCGAGCCTTCGGCGTCGGAACGCGAGATGCAGCTGAATCTGTAAAACTAAGGAAGAGGCAAACCCGCCCTTCACCCTTCCCGTATCCACTCCCTTTGTCTGCTAAAATGCATCCATGAAAAACCACCGGGAAAACGCGATGCGCCTGATTACTATCTTGCTCCTGTGCGGGCTGAGCTCGGCAACATACGCCGCCGATGTACAGTCACCCGCTTCCAAATCCGCCCCGCCGCCGCCCGCGCTTGATCCGAGCGAAGCTGTGGACGAGCCGCAAGTCACCATCACCAAGCAGACCGAACAGACCATAGAAGAATTCCGTTCCCACGGCAAACTCTACATGATCAAGGTCACGCCCAGTCACGGCAAACCTTACTACCTCATAGACGACCGCGGCGACGGCAAATTCGCGCGTCAGGAAAGTCTGGACTCCGGTCTGCGCGTGCCGCAATGGGTAATTTATAAATTCTGATAAGGTTTCAGCATGGCAGTCTTCACACGCGTCACCGAAGCGGATATCAGCGCATGGCTGGCTAACTACTCGCTCGGCAGCCTGATCGAACTACAGGGCATCGCCTCCGGCATCGAGAACACCAACTACTTTGTCACCACCAGCAACGGGCGTTTTGTGCTCACGCTGTTCGAAAAGCTCACCGCGCACGAGCTGCCCTTCTATCTCAACCTGATGGCCCATCTCGCACGCCACGGCATTCCCTGCCCCTGCCCCGTCGCGGATAAAGACAACCGTTTTCTGGGCACATTGAACGGTAAACCCGCCTGCATCGTGAGCCGTCTGCCTGGCAAATCGCTCATGCAACCCGATGTGGCAAGCTGCGCCGCGGTGGGCGCAATGCTGGGACAGATGCACCGCGCCGGGCAGAGCTTCAGCGACCTGATGCCCAATCCGCGCGGCGCGGCCTGGCGCGGCAATGCCGCGCAAGAAGTGCGCAAATTCCTGTCGGCAGAGGACGCGGCATTGCTGGACAGCGAAGTGGCCTTTCATGCGCAGCACACGCTGGATGCCCTGCCGCGCGGCGTGGTGCATGCCGATCTGTTCCGCGACAACGTGCTCATGGACGGCGAACGCGTGGGCGGACTCATTGATTTTTATTTCGCCTGCAACGATGTGCTGCTGTACGACGTGGCTATCACCGTCAACGACTGGTGTATGGAGGCGAGCGGCGAATTAAACGCGGAGCGCACGCGCGCTTTCCTGCACGCCTACCACAGCACACGTCCGTTCAGCGTGCAGGAAGCGGCAAGCTGGCCCGCCGCGCTGCGCGTGGCGGCTTTGCGTTTCTGGATATCGCGCCTGTTCGACCTGCACATGCCGCGCGCGGGCGAGATTGTGAACGCCCACAATCCCGAGCAATTCAAAAATATCCTGCAGCGCCATATCGCCGCGGGAACGAACGTGCCCTGGTTATAGGATAGGACAAAACATGGAAGCAAAAAAACTGACAGTTGGATGCGGTTGGCTGTGGATCAAACAGGGCATCTATCTGTTCAAAAAAAGCCCGGTGCTGTGGATGACGCTGTGCTTCATCGGCATCCTCGGACTGATCGGCATCGCCAGCATCCCCGTGGTTGGCGACCCGCTCGCTACCCTGATGTTTCCGGTGATGTTCTCCGGCCTGCTGTGGGGCTGCCATGCGCTGGAACATGACGAGGAGCTGGAGCTTGCCCACCTGTTCAAAGGCTTTCAGCACAACACCCAACAGCTGGTGACACTGGGCGGCCTCAATCTGATCGGACAACTGATGATCTTCGGCGTGATGATGCTCGCGGGCGGCACCGCTCTGGTCAGCCTGTTGATGAGCGGCTCGCAGGTCGAAGACCCTGCCGTGCTGGTGCAAGCCGTGAGCGGCGCAAGCTTCGCCATTCTGATCGGCATGGCCTTGTTCAGTGTGCTGCTTCTGGCGACCCAGTTTGCGCCCATGCTGGTGAGCTTTGACAAAATTTCTCCGCTCGAAGCCTTGAAGACCAGTCTGCGCGGCTGCTGGCGCAACCTTGCCCCGCTGTCGGTGTACGGTGTGATGATGATGCTGTTCGCCATTACCGCTTCGCTGCCGATGATGCTGGGCTGGTTCGTGTTGCTCCCCATCATGGTCACCTCGATCTATGCGGCATATCGCGGCATCTTCCCCGGCGCAGAAATCCCCGCAGAAGCAAGCGAAACTCCTGCGCCACAAGCGGCGGAAACAAACGATGGACAATGACAGCACACTGATCAAGCAGGCGCAGCTCCCGCACAATCTGTTCATCTCCGGGCTATTCATCTTCGATTTGCTCATGACCCCTGCCGTCATCGTGCTGAAGATGGGCATGCCCGGTCTGCTCGTGCCGCTGCTGTGTTCCTGCGCACTCATCGCGTTCGTCTATCAGCACGGCAAAAAAATCACCCACGACTTCGTGGCCGCGCACTGGAAGCTCGCTTATAAACACGGAAAGTGGCTGCTTGCGGGATATGCTATTTCGGCGGTGTTGATCTTCATCGCATGGCTCATCAGCCTCAACACACACGATGCCAATATGGGACACATCCTGTGGACTGCGCTCACGCGCATCGCGCTTTTGCCAACGTTGTTTGCGGTGATGGTTACCGCGGTGATGGAGGCCAGCGCCATCAGTTCCGCGAGCAAACACGAAGCCGCGGATGAGTAAATTCACCAACGCGGTGCAAACCGCCTAGACAGATTTTTGCCGGATTGATGTATTAGGCGGGCAGTGTTTAGATCACTTCCAGCTTCGCGTATTCCAGCGCCAGCCATTTGCTGCCCGCGCGTTTAAAGTTCACCTGCACGCGCCCCTCGTTACCACCGCCCTCGGTATCCGTCACCACCCCCTCGCCGAATTTCTGGTGGAACACACGCTGGCCGATGCGCCACATGGCATCGGGTGCGGGCTGCGGCTTGGCTGCAATCGGGCTGGCGGCAAACGCCGCAGCGTAACTGCGCGTCTCGTAATTGCTGTCGCTGAAACTCTTGCGCGGCGCGGCGGTGAAGCGCGGGGTGATCCAGTGCAGCAGCTCTTCCGGCAACTCGCGCAAAAAACTCGACACCATGCCGTAACTGGTTTGCCCGTGCAGCATGCGGCTCTGTGCAAAAGTCAGATACAGACGGCGGCGCGCGCGCGTGATCGCCACATACATTAGGCGGCGCTCCTCGTCCAAGCCGCCGTCCACGTTCTGGCTGTTCTGATGCGGGAACAAGCCGTCTTCCAGACCGGTGATGAACACGGTATGGAATTCCAAGCCCTTCGCCGCGTGCACCGTCATCAGATGCAGCGCATCTTCGCTGTCGCCCGCCTGATGCTCGCCCGACTCCAGCGAGGCATGGGTGAGAAAGGCGGTGAGGCTGTCGTCTTCGTTCTCGTACACGAACAGCGTGGCCGCGTTGATGAGCTCGTTCAAGTTCTCCAACCGCTCCTCGGCCTCGCGCTTTTTCGCGCCAGTTTCATTCTTGTAGTGATCCACCAAGCCGCTGTGTTGCAGCACGTGATCCATGATTTCCGGCAAGGGCAGATCTTTCGTCGCGCCGCGCAGTGCCTCGACGAGGCCGACAAAAGCGCTAACCTTGCCGCCCGCCCGCGCCGCCGCGTCCCACAGCGTGGTGTTATTCATGCGCGCCGCTTCCTGCAACTGCTCGATACTGCGCGCACCTATGCCGCGCGTGGGGAAGTTGATGATGCGCAGCAGCGCGTTGTCGTCGTCGGTGTTCTCCATCAGGCGCAGATAGGCCAGCGTATGTTTGACCTCCTGCCGCTCGAAGAAGCGCAATCCGCCATAAACACGGTACGATAATCCCGCAGACACCAGCGCATGTTCCAGCACACGCGACTGCGCGTTGGAGCGGTACAGCAGCGCCATCTCGGTGAGGTTCACGCCCTCGCGTTTGAGTTGCTGAATTTCCTCGACGATGAATCTGGCCTCGTCCACATCCGTGCCCGCCTCGTATACGCGGATCTGTTCGCCTTTGTCGGCATCGGTCCACAGGTTCTTGCCGAGACGGCTGCGGTTATTGCTGATAAGCGCGTTGGCGGCATCGAGGATGTTGCCGTGCGAGCGATAGTTCTGCTCCAGCTTGATAACGCTCTCCACATGGAAATCGCGCAGCAGCTCCTGCATGTTGCCGACGTTCGCGCCGCGAAACGCGTAGATGGACTGGTCGTCGTCGCCCACGGCAAACAGCGCATTGTTGCGCCCGGCCAACAGCTTCAACCAGCGGTATTGCAGCGGGTTGGTATCCTGAAATTCATCCACCAGAATATGTTTGAAACGCTCCTGATAATGCTCGCGCAGTGCCTGATTGCGCGACAGCAACTCGTAACAGCGCAACAGCAATTCGGAAAAATCCACCACGCCTTCGCGCTGGCACTGCGCATCGTATTCGGTGAACACTTCCACCTTGCGCCGGGTGTAGGGATCGTAAGCCTCCACCTCATGCGCGCGCTGCCCCTGCTCTTTGCTGCCGCTGATGAAGTTCTGCATCTCGCGCGGCGGATATTTTTCGTCGTCCACATTCATCGCCTTCATCAGGCGTTTAATCGCGGAAAGCTGGTCGCCGGAATCGAGTATCTGAAAAGTCTGCGGCAGATTCGCCTCGCGGAAATGCGCGCGCAACAGGCGGTTACACAGCCCGTGGAAGGTGCCTATCCACATGCCGCGCGTATTGATGGGCAACATCGCCGACAAGCGCGTCACCATTTCTTTCGCGGCCTTGTTGGTAAACGTCACTGCCAATAGGCCATGCGGGCTGACCTGCCCGGTGCTGATGAGATACGCAATGCGCGTGGTGAGCACGCGCGTCTTGCCACTGCCCGCCCCGGCCAGAATCAGCGCGGAGCGGGCGGGAAGTTCGACGGCGGCGCGCTGTTCGGGATTAAGACCATCCAACAGATTCATAATCATTCCAAAAGAAACGGGGAATCAAGCCATGCCTGATTCCCCGCTTTGTTATTGCAATCGCTGCTTACTTCTTCTTGTTCTCGATCAGCTCATGCATGATCGGAGCCAGAATCACTTCCATCGCAAAACTCATCTTGCCGCCGGGCACCACAATCGTGTTGGAACGGGACATAAACGAGCCGTCGATCATATCGAGCAGATACGGGAAGTCGATATTCTTCGGCGAACGGAAACGGATCACCACAAAACTTTCGTCCGGTGTAGGGATGTCGCGCGCGATGAACGGATTGGAAGTGTCTACCGTCGCAACACGCTGGAAGTTGATGTCGGTGAAAGTGAACTGCGGCGTGATGTAATTAATGTAGTCCGGCATGCGGCGCATGATGGTGTCCACCGTCGCTTCCGCGGAATAACCGCGCTCGGCCTTGTCGCGGTGAATCTTCTGGATCCACTCCAGATTCACCACCGGCACCACACCAATGCTCAGATCGACGAACTTGCTGGCATCGATACCTTTGGCATCATCTTTTGCCATGCCGTGCAGACCTTCATAAAACAGCAGGTCGGAGTCTTTTTCGATGTCTTCCCAAGGAGTGAATACACCCGGGGTCAGATCGGTCAAACCGAAATGCTTGTTGTGCTCTACGGCCTCAACATCGCTATGCACGTAATAACGGCGTTTGCACATACCGGTCTCGCCGTAGGTCTTGAACATCTCTTGAATCTTGTCGAAATGGTTGGCCTCGGGACCGAAATGGCTGAACGTGTTATGGCCGTTCTTTGCAGCTTCTGCCGCTGCCGCGCGAAATGCCATGCGATCCAGACTGTGCAGGCTATCGCCCTCAATCACGGCTGCGGTGATTTTTTCGCGGCGGAAAATAGTTTCAAAAGCGCGTTTAGCGGTTGTAGTACCGGCACCGGACGAGCCGGTTACTGCGACAACGGGATATTTGCGTGACATGGTGACTCTCTCCAGAAGGTAACAAAAAATTATTTTTGGGCATTCTAGCAGAACCCTCACGATGCCGCTAACGCGACACCGGCATCCGCCACATCACCTCACCTCTGCATTGAGATTGAAAATTGCCAAATTTTAAAGACAGATACTAGAGGTTAAGCTGGATTTGCATAATGTTTACTGCGTGGCACTTTGTATCAATTGCGCGCATGCGACAGTAAATAGTTCTCAACTCCGCCAAAATTAGTGAGTTCATGCGCCAATTCCGGCATAGATGCGCCCTTGTTGCGGCCTTGCGCTACGGCTACAAAATGCCATTCCGGCTTGCCGTCCTTAAAGTTGATGGTCAAGGAACCTTCGGCAATGTCGTAACCGCGTTCGTGCGCCACCCGTTGCAATACTTTTAGGTTGGGTGAGAAGTCATGCTTGAATTGCATCACGATGGCGATAGCCGGACGCGACGGCAACCACTCTTCCAGACGCGAGATCCATAACATGCTGGCCGCCGACAACAGCGTCAGCAAAATCGCCGCCCCATAAAAGCCCACGCCGACCATGATGCCGATGGCACACGATGCCCAGATTGAGGCTGCCGTGGTCAGCCCGCTGATATTGAATCCCTCGCGCATGATGACACCCGCGCCGAGAAAACCGACACCGGTCACGATGCCCTGTATCACACGCGTCGGGTCGGGCCCCACCAATATTCCGGCCTGACCACCGTACCAAAAATGCGGAAAACCCGCGACCACGGTAATCGCCGCCGAAGCCATACACACCAGTCCGTAGGTGCGCATCCCTGCGGCACGCCCGTGATATGAACGCTCGTAACCGACAATTAAGCCCAAGCCCAACGCCCCCAACAGATTCATGAAAATAATCAGATTGGTGGCAATTTCGTCCGCCGACCAGTACGAGATCAACACTTCATGCGGGATCAGACTCATAACGCGACTCCTTGATTGGGGATGATGCAGTGTAACGCTAAAACAGACTCTGCTGCCCGCCCGGATTGGGCTTGATGAATTTGTTGATATCGAGCTCCACCTGATTAAGGTTCAACCCCAGTCGCTCGCTCAGCAGCTTAAACCGCTGCGCCAGCAACTGCGCAAATAGCCCCTGCCCGCTAAAACGCGAACCGAAATTCGAATCATTTTCTTTGCCGCCGCGCATCTCGCGCAGCCTGCTCATCACATGCTCGGCCTTCAGCGGGTAATGTACCATCAGCCAATCCTTGAATAGCTCTTTCAGCTCATAAGGCAAGCGCAGCAAAGCGTAATGCCCCGTGCGCGCACCGTGCTCATAAGCCGCTTGCAGCACCTGCTCCAACTCTGCATCGGTGAGAAACGGAATCACCGGCGCGACCAGCACGCCGCACGGCACGCCCGCCTCATTCAGACGCTGCATGGCTTGCAGCCTGCGGCGCGGCGATGCGGCGCGCGGCTCCAGCTTGCGCGCCACCTCCGCATCCAGCGTCGTCACCGTGATGAACACCTGTACCAAATCATCGCGCGCCAATTGCGCCAGCAGGTCGATGTCGCGCTCGATCAGCGCCGACTTGGTGACAATCGAAACAGGATGTTTGCACTCGAGCAACACCTCCAACACCTGCCGCACGATTTTCAACTCGCGCTCGATAGGCTGGTAAGAATCCGTGTTCACCCCCAGCGCAATCGGCAAGCATTGGTAGGAAGGCTTCGCCAACTCCGCCCGCAACAAAGCTGCCGCCTCCGGCTTGGCAAATAACTTCGTCTCGAAATCCAACCCCGGCGAAAGATTCAAATAACCGTGCGAAGGCCGCGCGTAGCAATAGATGCAACCATGCTCGCAACCGCGATAAACATTCATCGAATAATCAAATGCGAGATCGGGCGAATCCTGCTTCTGCAACACACTCTTCGCCCGCTCCATCGTCACTGTGGTTTTGAACGGCGACAGCGCTTCATCAGCCGTGCCCCAACCATCGTCAACGCGCTCGCGCGCCACGGAGTCAAAGCGGCCTTCAATCATCAATGTCGCACCGCGCCCCTTGCGTACCTCGTATTTCACTGGCCTCCCCATTAAAGAACGTTCGTTCTTTGCAACTATAGGGATGCGACCGCACCATGTCAAACCATCAGGTGTCGTTCTTTCTTTGCACAGCAAGTCGATTGAGAAAGTCGGTGATATCCCATTCGCAGCCGCCGCAGCCGGAAAGCGCGCCGGTCCATCTGGAAATAGCGTCGATATCCATCCCTTGCTCATACAGCCTCTGGATATACATCCGCCGGGTGCCGCTGCAATGGCACATCACCTCATCGGTCTGGCCCGGAGCGTCATCCATCGTCATCTGCTCAGTCATGGTGACACCTCGCTCAATACGCCATCCGCGAACACGAGCGCGCAGCGCACCGTTTTGCCCGCATACACCGATTGCATCGCGGCCTGATATTCCTGCATCTGCGCACGATAACGCGATACATCTTCGCTATCGCCCAGCTTGTAATCCAGCACCCACACCTCGTTGTCGAATTCCACCAGACGGTCGATGCGTTTCAGTTCACCGCTGGCGTTGATGTAGGGCAGCTCGTTGCAGGCGCTGCGGTATTGCTGCGCGTCGAAGAAACGGGCGAGTTGCGGCAGGGTGAGCAGGTGTTGGGCTTGTTGCCAGAGGTTTGGCATTTCGCTTGATGGAATGACTAACTGCTGCTGGAGTTCGGCGCGTTGAATATCGTCCCTCACCCCTTGCCCCTCTCCCGCTTGCGGGCGAGGGGAATTGTCGGTGAGGTGTTGCAACAATGCGTGCAACCAGATGCCGCGCTGTTGCTGGGCAGAGTTGCGGGCGGCGCGTTTGCCGGTGGAGAGGATGGCGGGTAATTCAATTGCGCCACTCTCTGCGCCGTCATTGATAAAACTACTAGCCATTCGACTAAGCCCGCAAGCGGGCAAGTCGCTGGTTATCCCGCGTAGGCGGGAATCCAGCGATTCAATATCTCCGCGTAGCGGACGACATAAAGGATTTGCCTCGCTACGCGAGGTTTGTTCAACTGTCTGGATTCCCGCCTGCGCGGGAATGACGGAAACGGCTGCCGCGATGCGGTCGTACCACGACGGCTCTTTTTTCTTTTCTTCCTTGTCTTCGCCTTTGCTGCTGCCGCTGACGATGAGCGCTTGCTGTGCGCGGGTCATGGCGACGTAAAGCAAATTCATTTCTTCGCGGGCTTGCTGGGCGGCATCCAGCTCGAACAGCGGCGCGCGCTGTTTGCCGCGCGAGGCTTGGTCGGTGTAGAGGGAAAATGCAGCGGACGTTCTTCATGCGTGGGCCAATCCAAGATCACGTCGTTGCCGTCTTTGTTGTTCTTTGCGGCGTTCGCATCCAGCAACCAGACAATGGGGGCTTCGAGCCCTTTGGATTCGTGCACAGTGTAGATACGCACCGCGTTGCCTGCTTGGCCTAACTTGCCTTCGTCTGGCGCGTCGTCGCTGCTGTCGCGCAGTTCGCGCAGGTCTTGCAGAAAGCGTGGCAGACTGGGGTAGCGCCCGGCATCAATGTCGAGCGCCATTTTCATGAAGGCATGCAGATTGGCGGTGACCTTGGCGCGCATCTCGGTCGGCAGCACGGCGCTGTAACGCGCGATCACATCGCCCTCGAAATAGATGCGGTCGAGCAGGTCGTGCACGGGGAGCTTGTCGGCGAGGGCGAGCCAGCGTTGCAAGAGGTCGGCGGCGTGTTGCAGGGCGGGCGATGGCTCGGGTAGGTTGCGCAGGCGTTGCCACCAGCTGGTTTTCACCTCGTCGGCACTTGCAGGCATGTATTGCGCGAGACACATCAAATCCGCATCGCTACAAGCAAAGATCGGCGTGCGCAGCACCTGCGCCAGCGCAAGATCGGCGAATGGCGTAATCAAAAACATCAGCAGCGCCTGTACGTCTTCGGCTTCCAGCGTGTCGAGCAAACCACCCCGGCGCGAGCTGATGAAGGGGATGTGTTTTGCGCGCAACGCTTCTTCGTACACCGCCAGGTGGGTACGGCTGCGCACCAACACCATGATGTCGCCGTAACTGGCACGGCGCGCTTCGCCCAATTCGTGTACCGACCAGTCGCGCGCGATGGCTTGCAGTTGTGCGGCGAATTGTTCGGCTTCTTTGTGGCGGGCGCCTTCTTCGATTTCAATTCTGGAGGTGGTGAGCGGATTGCGGAGAGTGAGTGCTTCGGATAGTCCCTCACCCCCAGCCCCTCCCCCGCCTGCGGGGGAGGGGAGTTGATCGGCCAGCGCCAGCGGCAACACCAGCACATGTCCCGGCAATTCTTTTTGATAGGTCTGGTGTTCGACGAACTCGAAGTCGTGGGGCTGTTCGCAGAACACAGCGTTCACCGCATCAACCACGGGCTGCGAGTTGCGGCGCGTGATGCTGTTGCCCAATGTCTCCGCGCCGAAATGTTCTTGGAGATATTCGCGCGCCACGCCGAACAGGCGCGCGTCGGCACGGCGGAAGCGGTAGATGGATTGCTTGGGGTCACCCACGACGAACACGGTAGGTTGCGATTCCACCGCCACCGCCGCATCGAACCACGCGCGCAAGATTTGCCATTGCAGCGGGTTAGTGTCCTGAAACTCGTCGAGCAGCACATGCCGGTAGCGGCTGTCGAGTTTGTACTGCATTGTTTCGGCATGCTCGCTTTGCTGCAGCAGATGGCACAACTGCCATTCCAGATCAGAAAAATCCATCTGTTGTTTTTGCTGTTTCAACGCTTGGTAGCGTTCGAGGAAGGCCACGCCGCAATACAGTACGGCCTCGTTCAGACGATAGGCCTGCTGCTCGACCAGCGTGTCGCGCACGGCTTGCAGGCCGTCGAACAAGGCATCGCGGGTAAACAAAAATGCTTCCGCCGCCTGCTTCTTGGTCGGTTTGAAACTGCGCGGCTCGCCCGCCTGGGTGTACAGCAAGGGCGTCAATTGCTTGAAGCGCAATGCCGGCGCGGTGTCCGTCCACGCGCGCTCCAGCTCTCCGGCTTTGCCTTGCTGCACCTCGGTGCCGTTGGCCGCGAGTTGATGCATGAAGGCGAAAAAGATTTTCTCGCTATTGCCGCATAGCCCCCAATCGGCGACAGCATCGAAATCCATATCCACATGCAGATCGTTGCGCAGATTATCCAGCGCAAAGCTCAGCACATCCTGCCGGCCTTGCACGTAAGCCCACCACTCGGCGCGCTTGCCAAGAAAGTTGAACAGCAGCGTGCGCGTGTTGAACAAGCCGCACTCGGCGAACAGCCATAACATGTGCTGCGCCTCGATGCTCTCTGGCTGCTTGCGCATCTGCTCCAGCATTTCTTCCCAAGCTTCTTCCTGCTCGCTGCCCGCGCGCTCCAGCAAACTCATGCCCTGCATCACACCGGCATTCAGCGGTGCGCGCTGCATGACCTGCATGAACCAGCCATGGAAGGTGCTGATGGTGATGGCGGGCTGCGCCAGCAATACTTCCTTGTACAAATTTCGGGCGCGCTGCAGTTGCTCGTCGCTCAACTGCACGACACCGCGCTCGGCGAGGAACTTGCGCACAAAGTCATCGTCCCCCATCGCCAGATCGCGCAACCAAAGTTGCAAGCGCGCCTGCATTTCCTGCGCGGCTTTGCGCGTGAAGGTGATGGCGAGAATCTGCGAAGGCTGCGCACCGTCGAGCAACAGGCGCAGGATGCGCGAGACCAACAGCCAGGTCTTACCGCTGCCCGCGCAAGCTTCGACGACGATGCTGCGCTTGGGATCTAGGGCAAGGCTCATGAAGGAAACCCCAAAATATGTCCACCACAGAGACACATAACCAGCGACTTGGCTGGAGTTTTTGCCAGCCTTAGTCGAATGGCTAGTAGTTTCATCAGAGACACAGAGAAAGGCAAAGGCAAGAAAAACAAATTATGAAACTCAAGTGAACACAGACTGTATCCCCCTGCTCTCTCCGACATGGCAGGTTGGGTAGTTAGTTTTTCTCTGTGTCTCTGTGTCTCTGTGGTGAATGTTTTTAGCATCTTCAATTCCACTCCCCCTTGCGGCAAATTCCTCGCATCTCGCAATATCCGCACACCGCATCCACCCCGTTCGCGGGCAGCCCTGCCCCGCCGCGCATCGCCGCCATCACCTGCTCCAGACGTTCGACATTTAATTGCGCCAGCAGCGGGACATCTTCTTTGGGAGCAACCAGTTTCACCTTGCCGTTTTCGATACTCACAAAGCCGGCATCGGCGGCCTCATGCGCATAGGCGTAACACGCAAGCTGCACGTCCTCGCCCGGTTCTTTCAATTTGTTGCGCAATACCGTATCACTCTGGGTCTTGTAATCCAGCACGAGCTTTTCTTCGCCGCGCGTATCCAGCCGATCGATGCGGCCTTTAAGGCGCACACCTTCCAGTTGCCAATCGAATTGGCTTTCCGCTTCGGCATAACGCCAGCCTTGTGTTTCATTTTCCATCTGCCATTCGATGTAGGCAGGCAAAGATTTGTACCAGCGTGCCAGCCAGGCGCGTGCGGCAAAATCATGCGCCAGCAGATCAGCGAACACTTCTATGCTGATCTGGCGCAATGCCGATTCCAAAATGTCGGCGGCATGTTCTCGCACCTGACGGTAGCGTTCGTGGAAACGTTGCAGAATCTCATGCACACGCTCGCCGTAGTCGCGCTTTTCAATACCTTCCTGCACTTCGTCCAGTTCGTTTAAGCGCAGGATATAGCGCGCATAGAATTGGTAAGGACAAGCGACCAGCGCGTTGTAGCCGCTGATGGAAACACCTAGTGGAACAAGCTCTGCCGCCACACCGGGCGCAGGTTGAACGGCCTGCTGCAGCGGCATCCGATGCGCTTCTTCCGCCGCCAGATAACCGTGCAAGTCATGTTCAGCAAGATCATCACCATGCATCTGTTCATGCGCATCGCGCAGCATCTGCAAGAACGGACTCAACATCCGTGTCTCGCCGTTCTGCTCTTTTTGCCAGGTGACCAGCACACAATCGTTCAGCACCAGCAAGGCCAGCAGGTCATCGCGTTGACGCACCGCGTGCATGCTGCGTGTGGGCAGATTCAAAGCGGAACGCACCGCATCGTTGAACCAGCGCCCGCCGTCCGATGCACCCGGCAGATGGTCGGCATCACCGCCCAGCAACAACACCGCATCGAAATTCCGCCAGCGTGTCGCGGCCAAGTGGGTGAAACACACGCGGCTGTCGATGCCGCTGTCACGGAAGGTTTCGGTATCCAGCTGCTGCGCCAGCCAGCGCCGCCATTCAATGAAGCGGTAACGGCCCGCATCGTTATGCAGCTCCTGCTGCCAGGCATCCAGCGCGCGCAGCAACTGCTGCCCGGCAGCGTCCTGTTCCAAGCCGCCGTCCACACCCAGCACGTTCAAACTCTCGCGCAAGGCGCGCAGCCATTCCGCCAGCGATCTTTTTTTGCCCTGCTCCAGCAAAGCGGCGGCCTGACGCAGTCGCGCCAAGGGCTGATGCAATGCCAGCTCAGCTTCGGCAAGTTCGAGAAATTTATCCAGCCCCGACACCACGCCCTGCTTGCGCAACAATTGCTCCAGTTGGTACACGACTGCTTTACGTTCGCCCGCAGGCATGTCGAAAAAGATGAACGGCGACTTGAGCAGATCAAGCAGATCGTGATGATAAAAGTCGCTTTGCAATGCCGTGAGCCAGCGATCCAGCACCGTGCTCACCGACAAGGTGGCGAAGGTCCAGCCGGTTTCGTCCGCCACCAGCACTTCGGCACGCTCCAGCAATGCGCGCATACGCCGCGCCGCCACACGGTCTTGCGCCACGATGGCGATATCGCGTTTGCCTGACTGCAACCACAGCCGCACCTGCATCGTCGCAGCGCGGGCTTCTTGTTCCAGGGATGTTGCCGCAAAGAACAGTGGCGCAGAGGTCTGCGCCTCCATCTCGCGCAGATCGAACACTTTCACCATCGCGCGCTGCTCATACTCCTCCAGAAAGCGCTGTTCCAGCGCATCCCATTCCGATGTGCGCAGCACGTACAACGGCCTATCGGCCTGCGCTACCAATATTGCAAGCCGTTGCTGGTAGGCGCGCGCCGTATCCAACTCTGCGCCGCTCTGCATCGCATGCCACAACTCGAACACCAGCCGCGCTTCCAGTTGCAGGCTCGCATTTTGTTTGGTTTGATAGGCTTGCTGCACGACAAGGGAAAATGCATCGGCATCAGTCGGCAGTGCATGCAGCGAATGGGTAAGCTCATCGAACAACTTGAGCAATTCCTGCGTCATGCCCCACAGCTCGGCGTTTTCGAACCACGGTTGTTTACGCAGATGCTGATACAGCAGGGCGCTGCGCTGGCTATCGGCCACGACTGGCGCATCCAGCGCGACGCTCTGCGCCCATGCGTTCATGGTGACCATCCGCGGCAACAGCAACGCCGGCACGTTCGCGGCACGGATCAACGCCTGTGCCAGCGACTGCGCAACATGCAGATTGGGAAGCAGGATGATGATGCCGCGCAAATCGGGCGCGGGATGCGCAGCGAGGATGCGCTTGGCGATGCGGTCAAATAAGACTGTAGCGTTACTCACCGCTTCAGCAGATGAAGTTTGTCTTTAACCTTGAGCCAGTCGTCGGCATCGGCGGGCGCATCTTTCTTTTCGACGATGGGCTTCCAT
>JAGVIV010000051.1 GCA_020055845.1 Betaproteobacteria bacterium | reverse complement strand
GCCTGGCCGTCGCTACGGGCAAGTGGTGAGGATGCTGAAAAAACTAGGGAGGTCGCGCGCGAAATCGGGTGGGCTTCGGAAACAGACCTCGCCTGCATCGGTGATTATTTTCAGGATGCCGTTAGCGAGGCGGATTTCCTTGTGGGGTTGGAGCAGATAGCGTTCGAGTGAGACTGCGGGTGTCGCGAGCCTTTTTCGTTCTTGCTCGGCGTAGTCGTGTTCGGTGCTTTTGGCTTCGTCGCGCGCAATACTGTGGGCCGACTTCAGTAGTGTGCCCAAAGACCCATCCGGTAAAGATGTAGCGTCGGGCTGTACCGGCTCAGCTACAGCTGTCTCGATGGAGGTCGGCAACATTACAGGGGCCCGCTGTCTCAGAGGGGATTCCTCGTGGGGGCGTCCGGCGGCAGGAGGTGCGGCGAAGGAAACGATTAACGGTCGCGGATTTGCCACAGAGGCTGCGCGCATCGGCAGGTGCAGTGCAAATAACAGCGCAAGGTGCAGCGCCAGTGCCAGCAAAATGAATGGGGCGAGATGGCGAACGGGAAGAGCGCCATGCGCCTGCGACAGCAGTAAACGGGGCGAATCCGATGGACGGGGCACACGGGCCCGACGCATTGCAATGGACATACTTGGCGTCGGGTGTCACGTCGTTCGCAGGAAGGTCAGCATTTCTACGGTCTAGCTGAAAAACGCCTTCACCTTATCCAAGAAAGACTGCGCACGGGGACTGTGGCGGGCGCTATCCTGCTGGCTAATCTGTTCGAACTCATGCAGCAGTTCTTTTTGTCTGTCGGTCAGCTTGGACGGTGTTTCAACCACGACATGACAGTTCAAATCGCCGAACGTCCCGGTGCGCATGCCTTTGATACCCTTGCCACGCAGACGGAAGATCTTTCCGCTTTGTGTCTCGGCGGGAATCTTGATGCTGGCTTTGCTGTCCAGCGTGGGGATTTCAATCTCGCCGCCCAAGGCTGCCGTGGCGAAACTAATCGGCATTTCGCAATGCAGATCGTCGCCTTCGCGCTGGAACACGTTATGCGGACGGATATGGATTTCTACATACAAGTCGCCGCTTGGTGCGCCGTTGCTGCCCGCTTCGCCGTGGCCGCTGTGGCGCAGGCGCATGCCGGTATCGATACCGGCGGGAATCTTGATTTCCAGCGTTTTGTGCTGTTTGACCTTGCCTGCGCCATGACAGGCAGTGCAGGGCGAACTGATCTGTTTGCCGCTGCCGTGACAGCGCGGACAGGTTTGCTGAATGGAGAAAAACCCCTGCTGCATGCGTACTTGTCCGTGACCGGCACAAGTCTGGCAGGTACTCGCGCTGGTGCCCGGTTTTGCGCCGCTGCCTTTGCAGGTTTCGCACTCATCCATGGTGGGGATGCGAATCTGCTTTTGTGCGCCGCGCGCCGCTTCTTCCAGAGTGACTTCGAGGTTGTAACGTAAATCGGAGCCGCGGTGCGGACTGTTGCGGCCATTGCCGCCGCGTGCGCCGCCGAAGATGTCGCCGAAGATGTCACCGAAATCAAAGCCGCCTGCACCCGCGCCTCCCGCGCCGAACGGACTGCCGCCGCCCATGCCGCCGGCCTCGAAGGCCGCGTGGCCATACTGATCGTAAGCCGCGCGCTTCTGTCCGTCACTCAGTGTCTCGTAAGCTTCTTTCGCTTCCTTGAAATGTTCCTCTGCTTTCGGGTTGTCCGGATTGCGGTCGGGGTGGTGCTTCATCGCAAGTTTGCGATAAGCTTTTTTGATCTCTTCGTCCGAGGCGTCTTTATTGATGCCAAGAACTTCATAATAGTCGCGCTTGCTCATTTTTTTTCCATGTGACGATGGGGCGCATGCGCCCCACCTGTTACAACATCAAGAAAAATTCTGCTTATTTCTTGTCTTTTACTTCGGTGAACTCGGCATCCACCACATTGTCGTCGTGAGGCTTCTGTTCTCCGGCATTTTGCGCTCCACCTTCCGCACCTGCGGCTTGCGCCTTGGCTTGTTCTGCGGCGTACATCTTTTCGCCAAGTTTCTGCGCGGAGGTCGACAACGCTTCGGCTTTTGCATCAATGGCTGCCTTGTCGTCGCCTTTGACCACTTCTTCCGCTTCTTTCAATGCGGCTTCGATGGCGGCCTTTTCATCTGCACTCAACTGTTCGCCGTACTCTTTCAGCGACTTGTTGGTGGAGTGAATCAGCGCGTCCAGTTGGTTGCGCGAGGTGACCAATTCAATCGCTTTTTTGTCTTCATCGGCATGAGATTCGGCGTCATCCACCATGCGTTGAATCTCGGCTTCGGACAAACCGGAGCTGGCTTGAATTTTAATCTTGTTCTCTTTGCCGGTCGCTTTGTCTTTTGCCGATACGTGCAAGATGCCGTTCGCGTCGATATCGAAAGTCACTTCAATCTGTGGCATGCCGCGCGGTGCGGGCGGAATATCGGACAGATTAAATTGGCCCAGGCTCTTGTTGCCGGAAGCCACTTCGCGTTCGCCTTGCAGTACGTGAATCGTCACGGCATTTTGGTTGTCGTCGGCGGTGGAGAACACTTGCGATGCCTTGGTCGGAATCGTGGTGTTTTTCTTGATGAGCTTGGTCATCACGCTGCCCATGGTCTCGATACCCAGAGACAATGGAGTTACGTCCAGCAGCAGCACGTCCTTCACTTCGCCTTGCAACACGCCGCCTTGGATCGAAGCGCCGACTGCCACAGCTTCGTCCGGGTTCACGTCCTTGCGCGGCTCTTTGCCGAAGAACTCTTTAACCTTTTCCTGCACCTTGGGCATACGGGTTTGACCACCAACCAGAATCACGTCGGCGATATCGGAAGCGGAAACGCCCGCATCCTTCATGGCAATCTTGCACGGCTCGATGGTGCGCGCGATCAGGTCTTCCACGATGCTTTCCAGCTTGGCGCGGGTGATCTTTACGGCCAAGTGTTTTGGGCCGGTGGCATCAGCGGTGATGTACGGCAGATTCACTTCGGTTTGCTGTGCGGAAGACAATTCAATCTTGGCTTTTTCCGCAGCGTCTTTCAGGCGTTGCAGCGCCAGCATGTCCTTCTTCAGGTCGATGCCGCTTTCTTTCTTGAACTCTTCCACCAGATGCTCGATCACGCGCATGTCGAAGTCTTCACCGCCGAGGAAGGTGTCGCCGTTGGTGGACAACACTTCAAACTGGTGTTCGCCGTCGATTTCGGAAATGTCGATGATGGAAATGTCGAATGTACCGCCACCCAAGTCATACACCGCAATCTTGCGGTCGCCTTCTTGTTTGTCCATACCAAAG
>JAGVIV010000322.1 GCA_020055845.1 Betaproteobacteria bacterium | reverse complement strand
GCTTACAGCATCAGGCAGCGCGTTTGTCACGGGCCGCCTTGCGCCGCGTCGAACAGCACATGCAGCAATTGGATTATCTGCAACGGCGCTTGGTGCATCCGGCGCAGCGCATGTTGCAGCAACGCCAGCATCTGGAACAGCTGCAGCAGCGTCTACAACAGGCGCATTCCCACACGGCACAGCATCAGCAGTGGCGCTGGCAGGCATTAAGGCAGCGCCTGCGCGCGGTACATCCCGATGTGGCGGGGCTGCAGATGCGGCACGCGGCGTATGCGCAGCGCTTGCACGGGCTGATGGGGCGCAATCTGGAACGCCATGTGTTGGGGCTTGCCGCACTGCAACAGTCGCTGCAACACCTCGATCCGGGCAGAGTGTTGGCGCGCGGTTACAGCATGGTGCGCGACGAACACGGCCGGATCATCGTGGACAGCGCGCAAATCGCCGTGGGCGCGCGTCTGGATGTGGGGTTCGCACGCGGATGGGCGCGTGCTGAAGTGACCGAAAAGGGCAAAGATTAATCGCCCGTTCCCGCCGGAGTGGATTCGCGTTTCATCACGAGAGGTGATTCACCCTGTGTGATGCGATAGAATCCGCGCCGTACATAAATTCTAGTTCCGCCGCCTGTTGAAATTTCATGCCAGCTTTTCTTAAGCGTTTGACTCCCCTGCAAGCCACTTTGCTGCTGATCGCGGCGAGTGCGCTGCTGCGTCTGCTGCTCGCGAGCGGGGCGGGCTTGAGTGTGGATGAAGCCCATTATGCTTTGTACGGCCTGTATCTTGATTGGAGCTATTTCGATCATCCCCCGCTCATCGGTTGGCTACAGGCTATCGCATTGCAATTCGGCAGCTCGGATTTGGCCATGCGCGTATTGCCAATCCTTTTGTTCTCGGCAACATCGTGGGTGTTGTACCGCGTGACACTCACGCTGTTTCCGCAGGCCACCCCGTGGTTGGGTTTCATCAGCGTCGCGCTGTTGCAATCGGGGGTAATGTTCCAGTTGATCGGTCTGGCCATGTTGCCCGACACGCCCTTGTTGCTGCTGGGGCTGCTGCTGTTGTGGGTTTTGCACAGCGTGGTCGTTGCAGGCCGCGTGCGGCACTGGTTGTGGCTGGGAATATTGTTGGGCTTGGCGGCACTGTCGAAATACACCGCCGTCACCTTGCTGCTCACGGTAGCGTTGGCGCTGCTGCTGGGCGGGCAATTACGGCAATTGCGCAGTCCATGGCCGTGGCTGGCGGTGTTGCTGAGCGCGCTGCTGGTTTTGCCCATCCTGTATTGGAACTACCAGCATGGCTGGATCTCATTCTTGTATCAGTTGCATCACGGTACCGGCAAACCCAGTTGGGAGTTATCGCGCTTTCTGCTGTCGCAGGGCGGGCAATTGCTGGCTTACGGTCCGGGACTGTTTGTATTCGGTTTCCTCGCGTTGCTGGCGGGGTTGCGGCGCTGGCGTGAAAGCGGCGTATGGCTGTGTTTGTCCCTCGCCGTGCCGGTGTTGCTGTTGTTCGGCTGGGGATCTGGATTTGAAATGACGCTGCCACACTGGACTGCATTGGGCTGGGCGGCACTGACCCCGCTCACTGCCTATTGGTTGTCTGTCCGTTGGCATTCTTTATGGGTGCGCGCAGGTGTGTATGCGGCGGGGATTTATGCCGTGCTGGCTTTGACGCTGGTGTTCAGCCAATTCGTCACGCCCTGGTTGTTGCTTCGCGACAACAGCAATCCCTTGCGTGACCTGTATGGCTGGGAGCAGGCCGCGCAACGCGCGGAGCTGTTGCGAGCAGAGATGGGAACGCCGCCGGGAGCGCCCGCAGCTGTGCTGTTCACCGACAACTGGACCTATGGCAGTCGTCTCGCGTGGTATGCGCGTCCCACTCCCGTGCAGATAACTGATACACGCTACGATCAATTTGATGTGTGGTTCGGTTCACCGCAAAACGGTGCGCGCGGTATTTTAGTGCTGTGGCCGGAGCGGGAAGTTGTACCTCCCACCGGAGGCGCTGGGCAGTTTGCCCGCTGTGAGCTGCGTGATAAGCTGAACGCAGGCACTACCCTGCACGTGTTCTCCACCTTCTCTTTCTTCGCCTGTTATGGATTCAGAAACTAAGCCGGTAACGGGTGTCGTCCCCGTATCTTTGCATGCCGCAGCATGGCGCTGGGCTGTGCCCGTCTTTGCATTGTCGGCACTCTCTTTACTGTGGCTGAGCGACGGCAATGTGGCGCTGTTCCTATGGATGAACCGCCTCATGGCTTTTGCCGGGGGGATATGGTGGGGGCATGTGACGATATTGGGCGATACCTCGCTCGCCCTGATGTTTATGTTGCTGTTGGTGGGGCGGCGTCCGGATCTGTCCTGGCAGTTCGTGCTGGCTGCGTTGTGCGCGACGCTTTGGTCGTACGGAATGAAAGAATCTTTTTCAACTCTGCGGCCACCCGCAGTCTTACCCGAAGGTAGCTTTCATCTCATCGGGCCGATGTTGCAGTTCAACTCATTCCCTTCCGGGCATACCACGACGGCCTTTGTATTGGCAGGGCTGTTCTGCGCGCAACCTTGGCGCAACCGTTACAAGGTGCTGGTGCTGAGTGTGGCGATTCTTGTTGGGTTGTCGCGTATCGCGTGTGGCGTGCATTGGCCTTTGGATGTGCTGGGCGGAATGTTGGGCGGCTGGTTATCCGCTATCGCCGGAGTGTGGCTGGCACAGCGTTGGCCTGCGGGCATGAATGTGTGGTTCCAGCGCGTGCTGGCCTTGCTGCTCACTGTGCTGGCGCTGTGGTCGGTGGTCTATTACGACAATGGCATTCCCGGCACATGGTGGTTCCAGTCCGTGCTGAGTGCGCTGTGTCTGGGTTTGTCGGTAAAGTGGCAATATCGTTTGTTTAAGTTACGATAGTCCCTATGCTTCCGCTGTTTAAATTTGATGTGGGTACTTTATGCAACTAGCGTTAAAGATTGAGGTGGGCAGTTATCGCGGAACCCGTGAGGGTGTGCCGCAGTTGCTCGAAGTGTTGACCCGCCATGCGGCGCAGGCCAGTTTCTTCTTTGCGCTGGGCCATGATAGGAGCGGGCGTGCTGTCTTCGGCAAGAATCCGCGTGTAGGACTCTTTGAGCATTACGGTCTCAAGGCTTTGCTGTACGGCACTTTGCTTCCCTCACCGCATATTGGCAGCAGCTGCAGGGACATCTTGCTGCGTGTACGCGACGCGGGTTTTGAAGTGGGCTGTTTGGAAAATATGGATTGGCGCGAGCATGTGGCGACTCAAAGTGCGGCATGGACACGGCGCGAGATGCAGCTCACAGTGGCGCAGTTCACCGAGGTATTCGGCGAGGCTCCCAAGGCCCATGCGGCTTCCGGCTGGCAGATGAACCGTGATGCCTTGCGCCTGACCCAGCATCTGGGGTTTGAATATGCTTCCGACACGCGCGGCAGCCATCCCTTCATTCCGACATGGGATGCCGAGATTGTCGCCTGCCCGCAATTGCCTACCACCTTGCCGACGCTGGACGAACTGATCGGGCGCGACGGCATTACTGTGGACAACGCGGCGCAGCGTCTGCTGGAGATGACACGGAATGCTCCGGCGAACGGGCATGTTTTCACGCTCCGTGCGGAACTGGAAGGGCGCAAGTGGTTGCCGGTGTTCGAGCAATTGCTGGCGGGCTGGAAAGCGCAGGGTTACGAGTTGGTTACATTGCGTCAATATTTGCAGGACTTGCAAGATACTTTGCCCAGACATGGGGTTAGAATGGGCGAGCTGAACGGGCGCAAAGGGAAGCTGGCAATCCAGCTCTGACCCGCAGCGCGGATTTTCATGTCGTGTCGCAGCCGTCGCAGGGAGGTGCTATGCAACAAGGTATAAAAGGATTGGAGCAGTGGCTGGCGTTTCTTTCCAACAGTGATACGCCGGTTTTGAAACAGACCGCGCGTGATTTGGCGGCGCTGCGGGCCGATCAGGATCATCTCAGTGCGCGCGGTGTGGCGCAAGTGATCGCGGTCGATCCGATGATGACGGTCAAACTGTTGCGTTATCTGCAAACGCATAAACACCGCAGCCAGCAGAGCGAAGTCATGCAGGTTGAACAGGCGCTCATCATGATGGGCGTGGAGGCTTTCTTTGAAAAACTCCCTGCGCAACCTTTGGTGCAAGAAGTGTTGCAAGGCCATACCGATGCGCTCATCCAGCTGCTGCACCTGATTCACCGTTCGCACCGCGCATCCGAATATGCCTATGATTGGGCGGTGCGTCTGAACGATTTGCATTACGAGGAAGTGCGCATCGCGGCTTTGCTGCATGATCTCGCGGAGATGGTGATGTGGTGTTTTGCCCCGCAGGAGATGTTGCAGATCAGAAAACTACAGCAGCAGGATAAAGCCCTGCGTACCCGCACCGCGCAAGAACAGGTGTTCGGTTTCAATCTGCTTGATATGCAAAAACAGCTGGTCAAACAATGGGAGTTGCCGGAATTGCTGCTGATGCTCATGGATGATGCCTGCAGCAATCATCAGCGCGTGCGTAATGTAGTCTTTGCGGTGAATCTGGCGCGCCATTCCGCCAATGGCTGGGATGATGCCGCGTTGCCGGATGACTACACCGACATCGCCGGTTTATTGCGCATGCAGCCGGAGCAGGTCATGGTGATGGTCGGTAGCGATGCGGGTACCGTGTGCGACATGAACAAGCCGCACTGATTCGGTTCCGCGCTTATTCTCCCAGCGCCAACGCGCGCTTGAAGTGGCAAGTGTAACCGTGTGGATGCTTGACCAGATACTTCTGGTGATATTCCTCGGCAGGATAGAACACTTTGAACGGCACCAGCTCGGTGACCACTTTGCCTTGCCATTCCCCCGACTCATCGACACTTTTGATGACATCTTCGGCGGTGAATCTTTGCTCGTCATCAAGATAAAAAATGGCTGAACGGTACTGGCTGCCGATATCGTTGCCCTGCTGGTTGCGCGTGGTCGGGTTGTGCATGCGAAAGAACTCGAACAATAAATGGCGGTAGCTGAGCAGGGCGGGATCGAACACGATTTTCAGCGCTTCCGCGTGCCCGCTACGTCCGGTTTTTACGATGTCATAAGTCGCAGCAGGAACGTCTCCGCCGGTGTAACCGACCTCGGTCGCTATCACGCCGGGTATCTCGCGCACCAACTCTTCCATGCCCCAGAAGCAGCCGCCGGAAAAATAGCTTGTTGAAAGAGGATTGTTCACAGGGCATCCTTAATGTTTTGTGGAAAGTTTATTGGGGCATCCGCACGCATCTTGGTGGGGAATGGCACGTTTAAAGCGCAATTCCCAGCAGCAGTTTGATGAAGCGTGCGCGCGTATCCACGCCGAGCTTGGTGTAGAGGAGTTTAATATGGCCGCGCACCGTGTGATGGCTGGTGCCCAGTGTCTTCGCCACTTCTTTGGCGGAGCAGGATTCGAACAGCGCGATTGCCACCCGTACTTCGGTGGGAGTCAAGCCGTAGCTGCTTTGCAATATTTCGGGATCAATGTGCAGTTTTTTTGCGCTATCGGAAATGAACACGATGGCGGCAAACCTGCGTTCCTCTGCGGAAAGTTCGTTATCCAAAACCAAAGCCGAAAACTGTACGGTGTAATTGCAGGTGGCAGAACTGCGCGGCACAACGATGGATTTGGAAAAGTGCGGCGTGATGCAGGAGTTATGGCTCAGTGTCGTGCGCAGCGCGGCGCGCAGCGCTTTATCGGCTTGGGCGTCTTCCGCAATCAGCTCGCCGAATTCATCCGCATCGCTTTGCTTGCGCAGACGCAAACCATCCTGAGTATTCAAGATACGCTGTGCGGCGCGATTGGCGAAAATCACTTTGCCGGATTCGTCGACCATCAGCACTCCCGAGGAAGGCAGGCGATCGAGCGCGGACAATGAGCTGATCGAGTTCATGGCCGAGGTGCGGATGATTTGGCTTGCGCCCAGTGCGCGCGAGATATGCGGAATCAGCAGGCTTAAGCGAATACGCTCCTGTTCGGTATAGGGATCGGCATTGATGCCGCGCCAGAACGAGCACACGGTGAGCGGCATGCCGCTGTCCGAATCCGGACCGAATACGATGGCACTCATCAGTTGTGCCATGTCCTCGCGCACCAGATACTCCCGGTAGTATTTGCTTGCATGTAACTGCTCCGCAGGAAGAATGTCAGCAAAGATGATGACATTTCCTTCTACCAGCAGGCCCCGGCTCAATGCGGCTTTGGCGTAAATATCCTCGTTGCGGTAGTGATCTTTATACAGCTGTACTTGTTGCGGAGAGATGCCGTGTGTGTAGAGGAATCCGCTTTCCTGCGGCTTGTGGAACGGAGTGAATAACACACAGGATGAGACTTGCAGATAGTCAGCTATCGCGGGCAGGATGTCGGTGGTCCAGCGGCTCTGGGCGGTCATGCCCGTGTAGATCAGTTCGAGTAGCTTACTCTGTCGTGCCAGCTCCCTGTTGGTGAGCATCATGTCGTTCTTCCGTGTTATCCCCTTTGCCTTGACGTATTCTTGACGCTGTCTTCACTACCTCATTTGGGGGGTGTTGGTCAATGTTTTTATAGACTACCATCGCCGCGCTAATTTTCATAGCCCAATCAATCCCCTAGTGACCTAGGGGTCAAGTGAAACAAACCACCGGAATGAATCCAAATGTATTGAGCTGGCCTTAGACTCGAAAAAACAGCCCCTGGCGACATTGGTACGACTCGTGGTGAAAGTCGTGAAATCGATTATGCCGAGGGTGTGATTTTCGTGACGAAAACGGACACCAGTGGCGTCATCACCTATGCCAATGATGCGTTTGTCGAGATTAGCGGATATAGCCATGCGGAGTTGATGGGCAGCAACCACAATATCGTGCGGCATCCTGACATGCCAAAATGGGCGTTCGCCGATTTGTGGAAAACCATACGCAGCGGCCATCCCTGGCGCGGCATCGTGAAGAATCGTGCCAAGAACGGTGACCACTATTGGGTGCGCGCCACGGTCTCTCCAATTGTGGAAGAAGGCAACGTGGTGGGCTATATGTCGCTGCGCAGAAAGCCGAGTCGCGCCGAGATCGCTTCGGTTCAGCCGCTCTACCGGTTGAGTGCAGCGCCGTATAAATGGCGTTCGCCCATGGACTGGTTCACCGGTTTGCCGCTGAAGCAAAAATTGCATCTGTCCGTGCAACTTCTCATGTTCAGTATTCTTGTCGTTTCCGCCGTATTGGTGACTGATTATCTCAAGGTGCGCATGCTAGATTCCGCGACGCGCCGCGCTGCCGAGGTGGCGAACGAGGTAATCGACACTGCCAATATGTTGATGGTGACGGGCCGCATCGGAGAGGCAGAGGATAGACGCTTGCTGATCAAAAAAATCGCCAGTAACGGCGACATTGCAGCTCTGCGTCTGATGCGCACCGATCAGGTTACGCAGCAATACGGCCCCGGCTTGGAGGAAGAGCGTGTGGATAGCGAGTTGCAGCGCCAGGTGATTGCCAGCAAGCAAGCCATTTACAATCTGGAGTGGCAGGATGGTGTGCCCAGACTGCATGCGCTGACACCTTATCTGGCCAGTGCGGACTTTCACGGGACGAACTGTCTGACGTGTCATCAGGTCGCAGAGGGAAGTGTGAATGGGCTTTCCGATTTGTCGATTGATATGAGCAGTGATTACGCTTTGTATCGTCGGGTGCAGGGCGAAATCATCATCGGTATCGTTGTTATTCAAATCATGCTGTTCTTCATGGTCGGTTGGATTATCGAGCGTTTTGTAATTAAGCCGGTGGCGGAGGTAAATGCCAGTTTGGATCATCTGGTGAACGGCGATTTGCGCGGACAAGTGGGTATTTCAGGACGCGACGAGTTGGGCGAGGTGCTGTGCTCCCTGCAGACCAGCAAGGTCTATCTGGGTTCGTGTATCGACCGTGTCGCCACGGTGTCCAAGAAGCTGCATCAGGCCAATCAGTTGTCCGAGTCGGTGGCAAAAATCAGTGCCGCATCGCATGCACAGTCCGAGTCCGCCGCGAGCATGGCGGCCTCGGTGGAGCAGATGACCGTGAGCATAGACCAGATTACGGAAAACGCCAGCGACGTGCAGCGTATCTCCGAACGTTCCGCGGCTTCGGCCGCCAATGGCGAAATGGCAGTGCGGGAAGTGGTCGAGGAAATGGCGCGTATCAACCGGGCCGTCGAAGAGGTTGCCGGCAAAGTCGACGCGCTTGGCTCCAAGTCGGGGCATATCAGAGAGGTCGTGCAGACCATACGCGAGATCGCCGACCAGACTAATCTGTTGGCGCTTAACGCGGCAATCGAAGCGGCTCGTGCGGGCGAGGCGGGACGGGGTTTTGCCGTGGTCGCCGACGAAGTGCGCAAACTGGCCGAGAAGACCGGGCATGCCACACAGGAGATTGGCAGCGTGGTGCAGGAGATCAATGCCGGAACCACAGAAGCGGTGACGGTGATGGCTTTAACAGTGGAGATGGTCAAGGGCGGTGCGCTTTTGGTGGAGAAGAGCGGGGTGGCCATGGCTGAAATCAATGCCGGTTCTTCCCAGGTGCTCAACGGTGTGCGGGATATGCTGTTGTCCTTGCGCGAGCAGAGTGCGGCGAGTCGCGAGATTGCGGTGAATGTGGAGCGGGTGGCGCAGATGTCCGAGCAAAATAACATCGCTTTGCGCGGGGTGACTGTGACCGCAGAATGTCTGCGCGAGCAGGTCGAAGAACTGGACCGCTCGATCGAGCAATTCAAGATATGAGGCTTGGCAAAGGGGTATCGCACTGATGCGCCTGTTTTTCAGCTCTCTTACTGCCCAATGGGACAAGCTCGGCGTGCAATGGCGCCTGCATCTGCTGATTCAGATTTCCTTGGCAATATTCTTTATATGCTCTTTGCATTGGGTCGTCGAAAAGCTCGATGCTCAGGGGGTGCAGGATGCGGAGAATCAGGCGGGTGAGGTTGCGGACGGCCTGATTAACGGCCTCAATTTGTTGATGCTCACCGGACGTATCTCTGACCCTGAAAATCGTGAGTTGCTGCTGCACAAAACGGCTTCGGGAAAAAATATTAAGTCCCTGCATCTGTTGCGTGCGGAGCAGGTGAGCGCACAGTACGGCCCGGGTCTGCCGCACGAACATTCCGATGATGTCACGGTGCGGCAGGTGATGGCGTCTGGCCTGCCTGCATATTCCCGCATGTTCGCGCCGGACGGCACGCCGGTGTTGCGGGCCGTCATCCCGTTTGTGGCAAGCGAGGATTTTCGCGGGACCAATTGCCTGTCCTGCCATCAGGTGAAAGCCGGCAGCGTCAACGGCGTAGCGGATATCAGCATAGACCTGAGCTCGCACGAACAAAGCGTGTCGGTACTCAAGCAATGGATGTGGTCAGGCATGTTGCTGTTCCAGTTGGTCTTGTCAGTGCTGATATCCTCGTTCGTGAGCGTACTCATCAAACGCCATGTTTCCAAGCCGGTGAATCTTCTTAAATCCACGATGGAGGAGATTCACTTGAGTGGTGATCTGTCCTTGCGGGCCGGCATAGAAGGCCAGCATCCCGATATAGACAGGATGGCGCACACCTTTAACTCGCTCATCGGTAATCTGGAGTTTGCCACCGAGGGCATACGATTGCTGGCGACGGTGGTGGAAAGCAGCGGTGAGGCGATTCTGATCTGTGATGCCGAGCTGAACATCGTGTTTGTGAACGGCGCATTTGAGCGTATCACCGGCTACACTCTGCAGGAGGTGCTCGGCAAGTCGCCGCGAATTTTGAAATCCGGTCATCAGGATGCACAGTTCTACCGGCATATGTGGCAAGAGCTGAATACCAGCGGTGCGTGGCAGGGCGAGATATACAACCGCAAAAAGAACGGGCAGATATATCCCGAGTGGCAGTCCATCAGCGTGGTGCGCAATAGCAAGGGCGAACTGAGCAACTACCTGTCCATCTTCATGGATATCACCAAGCGCAAAGAAGCCGACGCGCATATCCAGCGTATGGCGAACTACGATGCGCTCACCGGCTTGGCAAACCGCAATTTGCTCAACGACCGTTTCTCCCATGCATTGTCGAGCGCTTCGCGGCAGCATGCCAAATTGGCGGTCATGTATCTCGATCTGGATAAATTCAAAGACATCAATGACGGATTCGGACATGCGGTGGGTGATGCCCTGCTGCGTATCGCTGCACAAAGACTGCTGCATTGTGTGCGCGAAGGGGATACCGTGGCGCGTCAGGGCGGTGACGAATTCATCCTGCTGTTGCCGGATGTGGATGGTTATGAAGGGGTGACAAAAGTCGCGCAGAAATTGTTGGAAGCGGTGGCGGCACCGTATTCCATCGACGGTCAGGAGATGTTCGTGTCGGTGAGCATCGGTATCGGTATCTATCCTGATGACGGCGTGGATATGGGAGGTCTGTTTAGAAATGCGGATGCGGCGATGTATACCGCCAAGCAGGAGGGGCGGAGCTGTTACCGATTTTTTACCCCGATCATGAACGAAAATGCTTTGCGCCGGATCACGCTGCAAAATCGGTTGCGCCATGCTTTGCGCAACGATGAATTGGAACTGTATTACCAGCCGCAATTCAATACGCAGAGTCAGCAGATTACCGGTATGGAGGCATTGCTGCGCTGGCACGATGCCAAGGAAGGATTCATCTCTCCTGCCGAATTCATCCCCGTCGCGGAAGATTCAGGGCTGATTTTGAGTATAGGAACATGGGTGTTGCAACGCGCCTGTCTGGAGGCCAAAGCGTGGCATGACCGGGGTTATAAAATCACCATATCGGTCAATGTCTCGGGACGCCAGTTTAAAGAAAGTAATTTCGACATTCT
>JAGVIV010000038.1 GCA_020055845.1 Betaproteobacteria bacterium | reverse complement strand
CTTTGGTCATGCTGTTTGCGTTCATGGATCTGATTCAGGAATTGAACGACATAGGCGAAGGCAATTACCGTATTGGTGACGTGTTGTTGTATGTGGCGCTTATCATCCCCACCCATATTTACGAATTGTTTCCTTTGGCCGCGCTGATCGGAACAATCTTTGCCGTTGTGCAAATGGCAAGTAATTCGGAATTGATGGTTTATCGTAGCTCCGGGGTGTCGCTGAAACAAATGATTGTCGCGATGCTGAAAATCGGCCTGCCGCTGGTGGTGACGTGTTTCGTGTTCGGCGAGTTCATTGCGCCGCCTAGTGATCGTCTGGCACAGGTGCTAAACCTCAAGGCGAAGAACACGAATATGACGTTGAAAGAGTTCCGTTCCGGCGTGTGGGTAAAAGACGAGCACAGTTTCGTTAACATCAAAAATGTAATGCCAGATACTTCGCTGTTGAGCGTGAGTATCTATGAGTTCGATGACACTTATCATTTGCGGGCTGTCACATCCGCGCAGCGTGCCACCTATGTCAGCAAGGAGCAATGGTTGCTGGAGGGGGTGAGGCAGACCAGTTTCAACTCGCAGGGGTCGACTATTAACAATCAGGACACGTTGGAGTGGCGTTCCACACTGAATCCCCGGCTGCTGAACGTCTTGCTGTTGTTGCCGGAAAAAATGTCGTCGTGGGATCTGTACCAGTACGCGAAACATTTGAATGACAATCATCAGAAGACCGGACGTTATGAGATTGCGATGTGGAACAAACTAGTCTATCCCGTTGCGGTCTTGATCATGATGCTGTTGGCTTTGCCCTTCGCTTCATACCACAGGCGCGAAGGCGGGATTAGTAGCAAGATCTTTATCGGTATTGTGCTCGGACTGAGTTTTCACTTCGGCGGCAGGCTGTTTTCCAATCTGGGGGCGTTGAATGACTGGCAGCCGATGCTGAGCGCGACGGCGATTAGTTGGCTGTATCTGGTCGTGGCCATGGTGCTGATGTGGCGCACGGAGCGGCGCTGAGGTGGCTGGTCGGCTAAGTGTGGGGGCAGATCTTTTGGGTGGGACAGCCGGGCCGCGTTTAGTGCGATGGCGCTACGGCTTGTACGGCGCTCGCGGGTGCGAGTTTTTGTGCATGACGTTCGCGTAGTGTCTGCTTAACTGCTTCGCGTTTTTCGGGTGGGAGACGATTGAAAGATTTGAATTTCTCCCTGGCTTTTTCGCGTTGTGCAGGAGTCAATTTTCCCCATCTGACGAGGCGCTGTTGTACGCGTTGTTGCTGCATCGGGGTTAGATGCGGATAGCGTTTGGCAATGCCGATAAAATTCTTCTGCTGCTTTTCAGAAAGCGTGTCCCATTCGCCGGCAAGCGGGGCGAGAGCCTGTTGCTGCTGCGGGGTGATTGCCGTCCAGGCTAATGCGCTAGCCATGGTCGGCAAACAGAGAAGCAAGGTGGCAGAGAGTTTGGCGGCTGAAATAACCAGCCGGGTGCGGCTTTGCTTATTCGACATACGCATCCAGAGGCAGTTCATCGGTCAGGATGGCGACATCAATCTCGCTAGGGTCGTGCTCATGATCATTGATGTGTTGAAGATAGGCGAAACTGCCAATCAGGCATGCTACAAATAGCAAAGCGAAGGCGCGCTGCAGATATTTGGGGTTGCCGGACCAGAGGCCGTGCTGTCCGAGCCAGGCCAAGACCGGGGCGCTTTCTTGTGCGCGGTGATTTTCCAATGCGCGCGCACGCGCATCGCATAGCGTCTCTGCGGTATGCGGGTCAATGTGTGCGGCAGAATGATCCAGTAGTTGTTTAATCGAGTCTGTGCTCAGATTCTTGTTATTCATTTTAATGAAACTCCTTTTGCTTTAAGTTTCTCTGCCAGAGCGTGCGTCGCGCGCGAGCAGTGTTGCTTTACGCTGCCTTCGCTACATCCCATTGCGGCGGCAGTTTCAGCGGTGTCCAAGTCCTCCCAGTAACGCAATAGGAAGGCTTCGCGTTGACGCGGGGGCAATTCGACAAGTGCTTCTTCAATCAGGGCTACGAGTTGCGCCTGTTCTACCGCCTCCGCGGGTCGCTGTGGCTGAGTGTTGTTGCTTTTGTCCTGCAGGTTGTCCAGTGGATCGTAGTCTTCATCTTCGTGTTGGGGACGCAAGGAAGAGAACAGTGTGATCCAAAAGCTGCGCACTTTCTGTCTGCGGTAATAGTCGCGGATAGTGTTTTGCAGGATGCGCTGGAACAGCATGGGGAACTCGTCCACAGGCTTGTCGCCATATTTCTCGGCGAGTTTGAGCATGGAATCCTGCACAATATCCAGCGCCGCAGCTTCGTCGCGCACCGCAAACAACGCCTGTTTATAGGCGCGGCGCTCTACATCGGCAAGGAATTGAGAAAGTTCGTAGTGGCTGCTCAGCTTGAAAACTCCTTTGGCGTGGGCGCGAATACTAGCAAATTACGGGCGCCATTTGATGGTTTTTGCGAAATCTGGGTCGTTACAGGGGTTGACCAAAACGCCCCCAGCCTTTATCTTGCACGGTTCTTTAATCGTTGCCAGCTAGGGTCGTTGCTATGGAACTGACAGGCGCAGAAATTGCCATCAGGTGTTTGCAGGAAGAGGGAGTCGAGTATGTGTTCGGCTATCCCGGCGGTGCAGTCTTGTTTATTTATGACGCGCTGTTCAATCAGGAGCAGGTCAAGCACGTGCTGGTGCGGCATGAGCAGGCCGCCGTACATGCGGCGGATGGTTATTCGCGTTCCACTCAAAAGGTCGGTGTCGCGCTGGTGACCTCCGGCCCCGGTGTGACCAATGCGGTCACGGGCATTGCTACGGCTTATATGGACTCCATTCCGATGGTGGTCATCAGCGGTCAGGTCCCTACCAGCTTTATCGGCGAAGATGCTTTTCAAGAAGTGGATGCGGTGGGCATTACACGCCCCTGCGTGAAGCATAACTTTTTGGTGAAAGATGCCAAAGACATCGCCAGTACGCTGAAAAAAGCTTTTTATTTGGCCAAGAGTGGACGTCCCGGTCCCGTGCTTGTGGATATCCCCAAGGATGTGTCGAATCAGAAAGCGGAATATAGCTATCCCGCCAGTGTGAGTATCCGTTCATATCACCCCGAAAAGCACGGTGACGTGACCCAGATTAAACGTGCCGCTCAGCTTCTTATTGAGGCCAAGCGCCCGATGATTTACGCGGGCGGTGGTGTGGTGCTGGCGGATGCTTCCAAGCAATTGGCCGACCTAGTGCATTTGTTGGGCGCCCCCTGCACCAATACCCTGATGGGTTTGGGGGGCTATCCCGCAACCGATAAACAGTTCGTCGGTATGCTCGGTATGCACGGTACTTATGAAGCCAATATGGGGATGCAGAACTGCGACGTGCTGCTGGCCGTGGGAGCGCGCTTCGATGACCGTGTGATTGGCAATGTGGCGCACTTCGGCTCGGTGCCGCGCAAGATTATTCATATCGATATCGATCCCGCATCCATCTCCAAACGGGTGCCGGTGGATGTGGCTATCGTGGGCGATGTGGCGAATGTGCTGGGTGACTTGCTGGCTGTGTTGCACAGCAGTAAGCAAAAGCCGGATGCGGCGGCATTGGATCTTTGGTGGAAACAGATTGGCGAGTGGCGCGGCCGCAATTCGCTGAAATACAAAAATTCAGACGAGGTCATTAAGCCGCAATACGTGATTGAGAAGCTGTATGAAATCACGCGCGGCGAAGCCTTTGTGACTTCGGACGTGGGTCAGCACCAGATGTTTGCCGCGCAATACTACAAATTCGACCAGCCGCGTCGCTGGATCAACTCCGGCGGTCTGGGTACGATGGGCTTCGGTTTGCCTGCCGCGATGGGGGTGCAGATGGCTCATCCGGGCGCGACCGTGGCCTGCGTGACGGGCGAGGGCAGTATTCAGATGAATATTCAGGAGTTGTCCACCTGCAAGCAGTTTCGTTTGCCAATCAAAATTATCGCATTGAACAACCGCTATTTGGGCATGGTGCGCCAGTGGCAGGAATTCTTTCACGGCAACCGCTATTCGCAGTCCTATATGGATGCATTGCCGGATTTCGTAAAATTGGCACAAGCCTACGGCCATGTGGGTATTCTGGTGGAAAAACCGTCCGATGTGGAAGGCGCTTTGCGCGAGGCTTTTGCACGCAAGGATGAGTTGGTATTCCTCGATTTTCGCACTGACCCTACCGAGAACGTATTCCCCATGGTGCCCGGCGGCAAGGGCTTGTCCGAGATCATTCTGGCGGAGGATTTGTAATGCGACATATCATTTCTCTGCTGATGGAAAACGAGGCGGGTGCTTTGTCACGGGTGGCGGGTCTGTTTTCTGCGCGCGGTTATAATATTGAATCACTGACGGTCGCGCCGACCGAAGACGAAACACTGTCGCGCATGACTATTGTGACGCGTGGCTCGGATGCCATCATCGAGCAAATCAAGAAACAATTGAACAAGCTTATCGAGGTGGTTGCCGTGATCGACCTGACCGAAGGGGATCACCTTGAGCGTGAATTGATGCTGGTCAAGTTGCGCGCACAGGGTGAGGCGCGCGAGGAGTTGAAGCGTATGGCCGACATCTTCCGCGGCCGCATCATCGACGTTTCCGACAAAACCTATACCATCGAACTGACCGGCACAGGCAGCAAGCTGGATAGTTTTTTACACGCGATTGATCGCAACTTGATTCTGGAAACGGTGCGTACCGGTTCTTCGGGGATTGGGCGCGGCGACCGAATTTTGAAGCTTTAATAAAACATGTGGGGTGTATAAAACGCCCCGCACATTAATAACTATATTTTTATTTTTACTGACGAGGCCAACATGAAAGTTTATTACGACAAAGACGCAGACCTTTCCCTGATCAAGGGTAAACAAGTGACCATCATCGGCTACGGCTCGCAAGGCCACGCCCACGCGCAAAACCTGAAAGAGTCCGGCGTGAACGTGACTGTCGGTCTGCGCAAGAGCGGCGCATCGTGGAAGAAAGCAGAAGCTGCCGGTATCAAGGTTGCCGAAGTGGCTGCCGCGGTGAAGAACGCCGACGTTGTGATGATGTTGTTGCCCGACGAAAATATTCCAGATGTTTATAACGCTGAAGTTGCGCCAAACATGAAGGCTGGCGCTGCGCTGGCATTCGCGCACGGTTTCAACGTGCACTACAACCAAGTTGTGCCGCGTGCCGATGTGGATGTGATCATGATCGCCCCCAAAGGCCCAGGCCACACTGTGCGCTCCGAATACCTCAAGGGTGGCGGCGTACCGACACTGATCGCCGTATACCAAGACAAGAGCGGCAAAGCCAAAGACATCGCATTGTCCTACGCGGCTGCGAACGGCGGCACCAAGGGCGGCGTGATCGAAACCAATTTCCGCGAAGAAACCGAGACTGACCTGTTCGGCGAACAAGCTGTGTTGTGCGGCGGTGCAGTGGAGCTGGTTAAAGCCGGTTTCGAAACACTGACCGAAGCGGGCTATGCGCCTGAAATGGCTTACTTCGAGTGTCTGCACGAACTGAAGCTGATCGTTGACCTGATGTACGAAGGCGGCATCGCCAACATGAACTACTCCATCTCCAACAACGCTGAATACGGCGAATACGTCACCGGTCACCGTGTGATTGCCGATGAAGCCCGCGCTGCGATGAAGGAATGCCTGAAGAACATCCAGAATGGTTCTTACGCTAAACAGTTCATCCTGGAAGGCCGCACTAACTATCCAGAAATGACTGCACGCCGTCGTTTGAATGCCGAGCATCCAATCGAAGTGGTAGGCGGACAATTGCGTTCCATGATGCCTTGGATCGGCAAGAACAAGCTGGTTGACCAGTCCAAGAACTAAAAAGCAGTCGATAGACGTTAGTCGCTAGCCGTAAGTAAAAGCCAGACTTTTTACTTCGACTAGCGACTAGTGCTTTTAACTAACGACTAATTATTAACGACTAATGACTGATTATGAACCACTACCCTCACCCTGTTATCGCCCGCGAGGGTTGGCCATTTCTGGCTATCACACTGATTCTTGCCATTGCTGCCACTGTGTGGTGCGCGGCTTGGTCTATCCCGCTGTGGATTATTTTTATCTTCGTGTTGCAGTTCTTCCGCGATCCCGCGCGTGAAATTCCGCAACAGGCTGATGCGGTACTGTCGCCCTGTGACGGGCGCGTTATCAAAGTAGAGCGTGCGCAAGATCCTTACGGTCAACGCGATGCGATTTTGATCAGCGTATTTATGAATGTGTTCAATGTGCATTCCAACCGTAGTCCGGTGGATGGCACGATACAAAAAGTGCAATATTTCCCGGGTAAATTCGTGAATGCCGACTTGGACAAGGCTTCGCTTGAGAACGAGCGCAATGCGATTGTGTTGAATACGGACGGGGGGCAGACCGTGACTTTCGTGCAGGTGGCAGGACTGATCGCAAGGCGCATCCTGTGTTATGTGAAAGCGGGTGATGTTCTGTCGCGCGGTCAGCGTTACGGTTTTATCCGTTTTGGTTCGCGTGTGGATGTATATCTGCCTCTTTCGGCTAACGTCAAAGTAAGTATCGGTGATAAAGTGTCCGCGACCACCACCATCTTGGCCCAGCTACAAAATTAATTATGATTGAACAGAACAAACGCAAACCCATGGATTTACGTCGCCGCAGTATCTATCTGTTGCCGAATCTGTTTACCACGGGCGCGTTGTTCGCCGGCTTTTATGCCATTGTGCAGGCCATGAACGGCAAGTTCGAATTTGCCGCCGTGGCGATCTTCATTGCCATGGTGCTGGATGGCCTGGATGGTCGGGTGGCGCGTCTGACGCACACCCAGAGCGAGTTCGGAGCCGAGTACGATAGCTTGTCCGATATGGTCTCCTTTGGCGTTGCGCCTTCTTTGCTGATGTATGAATGGGCATTTCGTGACTTGGGCAAGATCGGTTGGTTCGCTGCGTTTATATTTTGCGCGGGTGCTGCGCTGCGTCTGGCCCGTTTCAATACCAATCACGATGTCATTGATAAGCGCTACTTTCAGGGGCTGCCAAGCCCGGCGGCGGCGGCGTTGGTCGCTGGTTTTGTGTGGGTGATGGGCGATTTTGATTTTACCGGGCGCGAGCTGCGCTGGTATGCGGCCGTGCTGACAGTGTTTGCCGGTTTGAGCATGGTGAGCAATGTGCGTTTTTACAGTTTCAAAGATTTGAATATGCGCAAGAGCGTGCCATTCATTGCGATTTTTATTTTGGCATTGTTTTTCATCCTTATTTCCAGCTATCCCCCGGGCGTGTTGTTCTTTTTGTTCCTGGGCTATGCATTGTCTGGATATATCACCTGGCTGCTTGGGCTGCGCAAGCCACCAGCTATACCGCCACTGCCTTGAGTTCAGCCATCGGGGGCTCATAAAACAGCTAAACGTCTTAGCAGTTCCTGATATTTCGTATGAAAAAAGTAATTTATTTTGCCTGTCTTTCAGTCTGTATGGGTGGATGTGTCAGCACTCGCATCCAGTCTGAGCAGGCCGCATATGCCGAGCTGCAATCTTTTGGGGAAAAAACACCATTTGAGTTATGGGTGGAGATGCGTCGAGAATCGGAAATTAAAGAAGTGGTCAATGTTGTGCGTGACTTTAAGATGAAGGATATGGACTTCGGCACTACCGGGGATGCGAAAAAATTACCCAAAACAACGCTAGCAAAAAACAAAAAATTCGACAGGTCTAAAAAGACACAGGATGAATCGGAGCAGTGATTGCGTAGGCAGTCTCAGGCCTAGATAGAAAGCATGACCGGCTTAGGCTATCTTTGACGAGTCTAGGTCGTTTGGCATATTGTGCAGGGCTATAGCGGGTTATACAGTGCGTCCGGGTATTTCGTATCACTGAACTACGGGGGGCACGATGATGAGTTATATATTGTCTATGTTTTTGGTGCTGGTAATCGGGGCGGCGGTTTTAATGACGGGAATTCTCCTGATGAATAAGGAGTCAGAAAAAGCTCCTGATGGTTTGCGCGGTACATCTAAAGACAGTCTGGTGTGGGGAAGCGGTTTCTTTTTTTCATTCGCCGCTGAGTTTGTCGCGCTGTCGAATTTATTCTGATACGGAGCTTCGTTGCGGGAGATTCGATTCAGATTCTGGGAAATAAAAAGGCGCATCTTTATGATGCGCCTTTTTATTTGTGAGCCGAGGTGGATCAGGCTTTGTTTTGAGCTGCTTTGCGGCGCGCAAAGTCGGTCAATCGCAGGATCTTGGATGAAGAAAATAAACCGCGCAGATGGTGCTCTTTACCTTCGGTTGTATCCAATACCGGCAGGTGGGTACGGCCGGTTCTTTGGAACGCATCCAGCACACTTTGCACATTGACGGTGTCGACATTGTGCATGTCCACGCTGACCCAGTCTTCCACCTTTTCCATGATGTCTTTGACCTTGATGTCTTTGTGCGTGACACCGCGATCGGCAAAGCCGACGCTTTGCAGGTAGCGCATCGGCTTTTCACCCATGATGTCATAGGAGGTAATCATACCCAGGATTTTTTCAGAGGATGAGTCCACAACGAAACCGATACGCAGACCTGCAATCTTCATCTTTTGTAGTGCCTCGTCGATGGTGTCTTCCGAATCGACTTTAAACAGTGCGCGCACACGAAAATCGGTCATAACAGAAGCCGCAGGGGCATTCAATTCGACCTGCCATGGCTCATTGCCAGGCGCCAAGATATTCATAACCTCAGTAAAAGTCTGCAAAGTATTCGGCTTTTGATGTCCCATTTAATTCTCCATCCCGTTGATTGTTCTTTAATAGGGCGAAGTATAACGTTTTCGGAATTTCTCGTCAGCGGGAAATTCTAAAATACCGCCGTTCTGACGGGGGGCGGATTTAGCCTTCGTGCCTGTGCCAGCAGGTTTCGGGTTGGCTGGCCGCACGGTTGAGGACACGACTGAGGATGAACAGCAGGTCGGACAATCTGTTCAGGTAGGGAAGGGCATATTGCGGAATCGGTTCGCTGCGCATCAACAGCACAAGATCGCGTTCGGCACGGCGTGCGACAGTACGGCAGACATGACACTGTGAGGCGGCGCGGGTGCCCCCCGGCAGGACAAACTCTGTGAGTGGCGGCAAGTCGGCATTATGGCGCGCGATAGCGGCATCCAAATGTGCGAGTCGACGTTCGGGAAACACTGTTGTCCCCGGTGTGGCCAGCGCCCCGCCCAGATCGAATAATTCATTCTGTACCTGTAGGAGCAGCGCGCGAATCTCCGGTGTTAAGGCTTCGCTCAACAATAGACCCAGATGACTGTTGAGTTCATCCACACTACCGATGGCATGGATGCGCATACTGTCTTTGGAAATGCGCGAGCCGTCCGCCAGTCCGGTGGAGCCGTCATCTCCGGTGCGTGTGACAATGGTGCTCAGCCGGTTTGCCATCACTGTTGTTCCAGGCAGCCAAGATATATGGCTGCATCGGGTGCGCTTTGCGTGCGTTGTGCCTGCAGGATCATCTCGCCCAGACAATCCATCATCGCATGTTGTGCTTCATGTTCCGACTCGTGTTTGTGTGTGAGGCGGGTGAATTGCTCGCGGATGCCGTGAGGTTGGCCGATGGAGATTTGCTCTTCGATAGTGAGGTGCATCATGAGATGTAAAAACGGATTGACCGTGTTGCCGTCCGGCGCAAAATCCTTGTCCTGATTGCGTTCTGGATCGGCGAATAGCTCATGGTATTCGGGATGTTTGCCAATTAGCTGCGCGGTCAAATCTTCCAGGGGCGTGAGTAGCTCCTTTGCGCAGTGCTTGCGCCATGTCTCGAAAATAAAATGTCGTGCTTGATCGCGGGTGGGGTTGAACATTAGAAAACCTTTTCTTTGTATTCGCACAAACTTTCGATGATGCACTCGCGGCACTTTGGTTTGCGCGCCACACACACATAACGCCCGTGCAGAATTAGCCAGTGGTGGGCATCCTGTTTGAACTCGTTCGGCACGAATTTCATCAGTTTCTTTTCCACTTCCGCAACATCTTTGCCGGGAGCAAGACCGATGCGGTTGCTGATGCGGAAAATGTGCGTGTCCACCGCGATAGTCGGGTGTCCGAATGCCGTGTTGAGAATCACGTTGGCCGTCTTGCGTCCCACGCCGGGCAGGGCTTCCAAAGCCTCGCGCGTCTGCGGAACTTGCCCGCCGTGCTGTTCCAGCAGGAGACGGCACATCTGGATGATGTGTTTGCTTTTGGTCTGATACAGACCGATGCGCTGCACGTATTCGCGCAGTCCCATTTCGCCCAAGTCGAGAATTTTTTGCGGCGTGTTGGCAATCGGGAACAGTTCGCGGGTGGCGATATTGACGCTCTTGTCGGTGGCTTGAGCCGAGAGAATCACCGCCACCAGCAACTCAAACGAGGATGCGTGTGTCAGCTCGGTAGTGGGGTGCGGATTGGCCGCTTGCAGACGCAGGAATATCTCACGGCGTTTGGCGGGATTCATCGCGGCTTAATGCGCGGCAGGTGTGCAGCCGCCGTCAACGGGAGTCACCGTCGCCTGAGCGCCGCGCGTCTTATGTTCCTTGCGCAGATTGAGCCAGTTCTTGCCCGCGATGAGGCAGCCCAGGCCGATGAACGCGCCGGGCGGGAGAATGGCAAGCAGGAAGCCTTTGTAGTTGGGGATGACGTGAATGACCCAGTCTTTTGTGGCTTCGCCCAGTGCCAAGTCGATACCGGAAAACAGTGTGCCGTGGCCGATGATTTCGCGCATGCCGCCCAGCACGGCGAGTACGGCAGTCAGACCCAGCCCCATAGCGAAACCGTCCAGTGCCGAGGCACCCACCGGGTTTTTCGAGGCGAAGGCTTCAATGCGCGCCAGCACGATGCAGTTGGTGACGATGAGCGGAATGAAAATGCCCAGCACCACGTACAGCCCGTACATGTAGGCATTCATCAGGTATTGCACCACAGTGACCAGTACCGCGATGATGAG
>JAGVIV010000226.1 GCA_020055845.1 Betaproteobacteria bacterium | reverse complement strand
GATGTGTTATTACAAAAAAACACTACAGGTATGTATCACGTCGTTGGGAGTGAGTTTATTTCACCATTTGATGTTTGTCAGGTGTTAGCGAAGGTATTTTCTCTTGACACGTCGCTTATTCGAAAAACGACAAGAGAAGCATTTTTTAAAACGTGCTACTCCTTTCGCCTATTTGGCATATTAAAGTTTTGTCGGCACTGCTCTCACACTCCGGCGAACTTTGCACCTCATCGTTACAGTTATCCGGCGTACAACATTGGTCACCAATCATTCCTTATCCAACAGGAGTTTATCCAGTTTGCCCTAGCCGTCTCCATGTTTTATCGCAATTTCAACAAGTTAGCATCATTCTACATGTAAGACCCTAAATTCTTCCAGTGAATTTATAAAATTTTCTCATTATTTCAGTTAATTGTATATATTTCTCTTGCATTTGTAAGACCCTAATGATATCTTGTCTGCATGGCGCACTTACACAAGAAGATGAAAAACGGAAGACCCTATTACTATGTCCGTGAGATTGCACGGGTCAAGGGAAAGCCCACAGTCATCAACCAGGTATACCTGGGATCGCCTGAACGTATGCTTGGGATGGCCACCAAATCTCCCGGTCTACCTGAAAAGATCCAGGCCAGTGAGTTTGGCTCCCTCTGGCTTGCCCATCTGGTCGAACAGGAAATTGGCCTGGCCGATCTGATTAACGAGCTTGTGCCGGCGGGTAAGGATGACAACGACGGGCCTTCGGTGGGAGAGTACTTTCTGTATGCTGTTTATAACCGCATGGTCGATGCCTGTTCCAAGCGGGCTCTGCCGGCGTGGTACAAACACACGGCCATTCAGCATATTCGCCCGGTCGATATACAAGCGCTCACATCTCAAATGTACTGGACGAAGTGGCAGCAAGTCAGCGCCAGCCAGCTTCAGCTGATCGCAACCAAATTTCTCCAGCGAGTGGCAAAACTGGAACCGCCCTCCTCGGATTGTTTTATGTTCGACACCACCAACTATTACACCTTTATGGCAAGCCACACGCCATCTGAACTGGCCCAACGCGGAAAAAATAAAGAAGGACGCAATTGGCTGCGGCAAATCGGAGTGGCCCTGCTTGTCTGCAGGGACAAACGTATCCCGCTGTTTTACCGGGAGTACGAGGGAAACAGGCATGATTCCAAGGTGTTTCTGCAGGTCATGGATGAAATTTTTGCGTCAATGCGCGATATCGTCGGCAAGAACGCAAGAATGACGGTGGTCTTTGACAAGGGAATGAATGCCGATGAAAATATCGGCCTGATTGATGCCAATGAGCAGATTCATTTTATCACGACCTATTCCCCATACTATGCCGAGGAACTGGTCCATGTCAACTTGAGCAAATTTGAGCCGGTAGACACCCGAAAGAATCGAAAATTGCACGAATATGAGCGGGATGAGGACAGGTTGGCAGCATGGAGAACTACAGGGGAATATTGGAATCGGGAAAGGACCGTGGTTGTGACTTACAATCCGATAACCGCCACCAGGCAGCGCCTCAGCTTTGAAAAGAAAATGCTTAAGCTTCAGGAGATTCTCTATGATTTCCAGGCCAAGGTAAACCAGCATGCCGTACACTGGCGCAACAAGGCACAGATATTGACCCGCTATAACGATGCTTGCGCGCAACTGCATGTAGCCTCTGATCTCTATACTGTTGAGGTTTACGACAATGGAAAAGGTTTGCGGATGAATTTCCGCAAGAACCATTATCGGCTCAGTCGTTACATTGACAGATTCGGCAAAAATATCATCATCACGGATAACGCGGACTGGACAACGGATGAAATCGTCAATGCCAGCCTGGACCGCTGGACCGTGGAAGATGGATTCCGGCAATCAAAAAATGACGACCTGGTGGCCATGATGCCGATCCGGCACTGGACGGACAGTAAGATAAAATGCCACATATTTACCTGCATCGCAGCTTATGCCCTGCTGCGTCTCATCGAGATAAGGATGAGCCGCGCGGGATTGACGTTGACGGCCCAAGAGGCGATGAAGCAAATGAGGCAGCTTCACTCGTGCCTGATGTGGTTGCCAGGTCGAAAAACTCCGGAACGGATGCTTGAAGAGCCCGATGAGGAACAATCACAAATTTTAAGGGCCTTTGGCTGGAAAATCAAAAATGGGGTCTTGCAGGAATTACAGCCATAACATACTGAAATTGCGTATATATATGTAGACAGGAAGGGGGTCAGGCTGGTAAACTCCTTTAAAGACAGGGCGTTTATCGATCATGGTTTGCTCCCAGACTTTTGGCAATGAGTTGATGGACGGTGGCGGGGCCGTCCGTCAATCCTGGTCAATGAGGCCGGCGCGGGCCGCGTATTCATCGACCGAGACGGCGAGCAGAACCAGGAAGAGATAGAGAAGCAGCTCATGGTGGTTGAGCGCGGCCCAGAAGCCGGCGCGCAGAAAACGATGCTCGATGGCAGCAAAGCTGCCCTGAATTCTCCTGACCCGGCGGGCGATGAGTGGTGTTTTCTCGATCATGGGTTCACCTCCTGACCGCCATCCTAAACGGGTATGTCGGGAAAAGCCATCGAGTCCTTTTGGCGGCTGCGCTATCCTGTTGAAAGTGTGGCTATTTTTACCCGTAACGCGTTTATCTTGCGGCCTGCCGGATCAATGGGAGTAATGATGTCAGCATCAGTGGCCATTTTGGCTTGCCGCCACTTGCGCTTCCATCACTTGCGCTTCCGTTCGCGCTGGCAGACATCCTTGCCGCAACAGCGCTGGTTTTTCACCCTTGGATTGGCCGGCATGACACGCCGGCAAGAAGAAAAGATGAAAGTTCGCATGTCTTGCCCTCCCCATCCCCACCAATAGCACCAGGGAGGGGCGAGACCGTGGAAGAAAATGAACCAGAGTTAGAAGAAACAAAGAAGAAAAGACAGGTTGAAAAGAACAAATGGGGAAAGTATATCCACTGCTGATTTCTCAGCCAACCATTGATGCTGACTTTCTCACTGGCAAAATTGCTGTTTTTTAGGCTGGCGGTAATACCCGATGAGGAACAATCACAAATCTCAAGGGCCTTTGGCTGGGAAATCAAAAATAGGGTCTTACAGGAATTACAGCCATAACATACTGAAATTGCGTATATATGTAGACAGAAATGGGGTCAAGCTGGTAAACTCCTGTCCAAGTTGCAAAGTTCAGTGAGATACTTAATTTAGAATGTCCCCTAAACCCAATACTGTTCACTTAATCTAAATTTTGTGGTATCCTGTTGCTAAACCAAAACAGGAGGACCGCATATGGCACGTACGGTAGCAGAACTTCCAAGTGGCACCCGTATCACCGATTACATCAGTCTTGGCGTAATTACAGACCTCGTCAATCATGGATAGACCATAGCCCTGGAACCCCTGATTTCATTGAATCTGTCTTAAAATTGGACATGCGTAGTGACCGTTTCAGGTAAAAGTAAAATTGGACGTTGATGATTTTAACTGATCAAAATAATAAATCAAATCTTAAATGATGTATTTTTAATTTCCAATTATCGTTTTTCTGTGGTATGATGCGTTATTATCAATCCAGAAGAAATGGTGATTCACATGCAGCAGAATGTTCTTTTTAAGGACGACAAGAAAAATAATAAGCAGGTTGATCTCGGCTCTGGGTTAACCCTTGAATTCGTTGGTGGGCAAGGGAAACAAGCGGAAACGCTGATTCTTTTCAGGCAAGGGGTTATGGTCAAGAAGGTTGATCAATCTGACCGGACTGCAAGGCGTTTGTTTGTCGTTGAAGCAATAGAACTGGGTGCAGGGAGAACAGATTTAGCCAGGGCGTTGGGTATTAGTCGCCAGACCATCCATAACTGGCTGGAAACAAAAGAGTATTTTGGCACGGAAGGCTTGACTCAAGGATATAGTGTTGGTCAAAGCAAGAGCCGTCGTAAGCAACGGGAGATACATCAGGAAAAACTTTCCTGCGGCAACAAGGCAAAACTGGTAGCGGCAATCCGAGCCAAAGATCGAGAGGCTAGTGAGGATAGGCAACCGCACCTCGATTTCACCTTTGCGAAAGAGGGTGTAGTATCGATAACTGCAGAAGAACAAGTATT
>JAGVIV010000180.1 GCA_020055845.1 Betaproteobacteria bacterium | reverse complement strand
GGGCTGCGCGTGGAATACGCAGACGGCTTCGGACTCATGCGCCCATCAAATACCACGCCGGTGATCGTGCTGCGCTTTGAAGCGGACGATGCGGCAGGGCTGGCGCGGATACAGGAAGATTTCCGCCGCGTGCTGCTGAAAGCCAATCCGGCGCTGCAGCTGCCTTTCTAAACCTGCCTCAAGCCGCATCTATCGGTGTCACAGCGGCACGGCAAAAATAAAGCGCCAAGACTTGATTTTTATTTGGTGACGGCAGAGGAGTGCGACTCGTCGCGCGGGCGCAACCAATATTCAGCCAAATCCCCCAGCAGCTTCTGAAACTGAATAATATCTACGGGTTTACTGACGAAGCTATTTGCACCAATCTGATAGCTCAATAGAACATCGGACTGTTCGCAAATTTCGGAAAATACGATGATAGGCAAATCCTGCGTGCGGCCATCCATACGCAACCTGCGTAACACGGCAAGACCGTTCAGTTTGGGAAGTTTGAGATCCAACAGGATCAGTTGCGGCATTGCGTCTTCCGAGTTGTGCGACAGCCAGGTTAAGGCTTCCACACTGTCTTCGACCACGACCAATCGAATAGGAGGGTCGCACAACTCGCAGGCCTCGCGCGCCAGCGTAATGGCATTGGGTTCATCCTCTACCAAAAGGATGATCTGTCGATTTGAGCTCTCTGCGTCCAACGTTTCTCTCCCTCGGCAAAACGTTTATCCTAAATTCCTCACCACAGCTTCACAGAGAAAACCAAGAAATCAAGTTGTCATTATTAGCGCACTTCACCCCTAGCATGAGCCACCCCGCTAGCGAAGTGACTTGCTAATGATTATATACGCGCTCCAACGCACGCACCACGACTACAGTTCAGCCTGAGGAATCAGCGAGACTACAGCTTCGCCTTCACCCAAGCTGAAACTGAGGCCAGTGCCCCTGCCAGATGCTCCGGCTGAGTACCGCCGGCTTGCGCCATGTCCGGACGGCCGCCGCCTTTTCCGCCGACTTGCTGCGCGACGAAATTGACAAGCTCACCCGCCTTTACCTTTGTAGTTGCATCTGCTGTCACGCCCGCAATCAAACTCACCTTACCGTCGCTCACCGCAGCCAACAGAATCACCGCTGACTTAAGTTTGTCTTTGAGTTTATCCAGCGTCTCGCGCAACGTTGCCGCATCCGCGCCCTCCAGCTTGGCCGCCAGTACCTTCACGCCGTTGATGTCCTGCGCCTGAGTAAGCAGTTCGTCGCCTTGGGCGGAGGCCAGTTTGGATTTCAAAGTGGCCAGTTCTTTTTCCAGCGACTTCATGTTGTCTAGCACCTGAGCAATGCGAGACGCAGCCTCGTGCGGCTGTGTTTTCACGGCATCGGCGACTTGCTGCAACTGGTCTTGCTGTTGTTGGATCAGTGCCAAGGCGCCCTCGCCCGTCACCGCTTCCACGCGGCGCACACCAGCCGCCACGCCGCTCTCGGCCACGATCTTGAACAAGCCGATGTCGCCCGTGCGCTGCACATGCGTACCGCCGCACAATTCAATGGACGAACCGATGTCGATCACGCGCACCACGTCGCCATATTTCTCGCCGAACAGCATCATCGCGCCGGTCTTCTGCGCATCTTCGATGCCCATCTCGCGCGCCTGACATGCCGCATTGGCGAGGATTTCGGCGTTCACAATCGCTTCCACTTTGCGGATTTCGGCATCCGTCATCGGCTGCGTATGCACGAAGTCGAAGCGCGTTTTATCCCCATCCACCTGCGAGCCCTTTTGCTGCACATGCGTGCCCAGCACTTCGCGCAACGCCTTGTGCATCAAGTGGGTGGCACTGTGGTTGCGCATGGTGCGGCTACGCGCCGCCACATCCACGCGAGCTTGAACACCGTTGCCTACCGTCAGCGTACCGGTCTTCACCACGCCGTGATGGCCGAACACCGTGGCCTGAATTTTTTGCGTGTCTTCCACCGCGAAAATGCCGTGCACGCTGCGCAGTTCGCCGCTGTCACCCGCCTGACCGCCGGACTCGGCGTAGAACGGCGTGTCATCCAACACGACCACGCCCATGTCGCCTTCGTTCAAGGCATTCACCGATACACCGTCTTTGTACAAAGCGAGGACATTGCCCTTATGATCCAGCATGGTGTAACCGTGGAAGGTCGTCTTCGGACCTTCGTATTCGAGGTTGGCCGCCATCTTGAATTTACCGGCAGCGCGCGCCTGATCTTTCTGCTGCGCCATGGCCTTATCGAATGCGGCAGCATCCACCGTCACATCATGCTCACGGCATACATCCTGCGTCAGATCGAGCGGGAAGCCGAAAGTATCGTGCAGCTTGAAGGCAGTCTCGCCGTTGAAAACTTTGTTGCCCGTTTTAACCATCACAGCCAAATCAGCTTCGAGGATCGCCATGCCGTTTTCAATAGTGGCAAAGAAGCGCTCTTCTTCCTGCTTAAGTATCTCCATGACACGCGATAACGAAGCAGTTAATTCCGGGTAGGCAACGCCCATCTGCTCTTCTAAATTAGGAACTAGCTTGTAGAAAAATGCCTCTCTCGCTCCCAGCTTATAGCCGTGACGAATCGCGCGGCGAATGATACGGCGCAGCACGTAGCCGCGCCCTTCGTTGCCGGGAATCACGCCGTCGGCAATCAGAAAAGAGCAGGCGCGGATGTGGTCGGCCAATACCTTGAGAGACGGTGAATCTAGGTCATTGCAATACGTCACACGTGCCGCAGCTTTGATGAGCGCCTGAAACAGATCGATCTCGTAGTTCGCATGCACGTGTTGCAACACCGCCGAGATGCGCTCCAAGCCCATGCCGGTATCCACCGAAGGCTTGGGCAGCGGATGCATCACACCCGCTTCGTCGCGGTTGAACTGCATGAACACGTTGTTCCAGATTTCGATGTAGCGATCGCCATCTTCTTCCGGCGTACCGGGCAATCCGCCGGGAATGTGTTCGCCGTGGTCGTAAAAAATTTCGGTGCAGGGGCCGCAGGGTCCGGTGTCGCCCATCATCCAGAAGTTGTCGGAGGCATAGCGCGCGCCTTTGTTGTCACCGATGCGAATCACACGCTCGGGTGCCAGCCCCATCTCTTTGGTCCAGATGTCGTACGCTTCGTCGTCTTCGGCGTAGACGGTGACATAGAGTTTGTCTTTGGGCAGTTTGAATACTTCGGTGAGCAATTCCCATGCGTACTTGATTGCGTCGCGCTTGAAGTAATCGCCGAAGCTGAAGTTGCCCAGCATCTCGAAGAAGGTGTGGTGACGCGCGGTGTAGCCGACGTTCTCCAAGTCGTTGTGTTTGCCCCCGGCGCGCACGCATTTTTGCGAAGTCGTGGCACGAGTATAGGGACGCTTGTCGAAACCCAGGAATACATCTTTGAACTGGTTCATGCCCGCGTTGGTGAACAACAGTGTCGGGTCTTCATGCGGCACCAGCGAACTGGAAGCGACCACGGCGTGGCCTTTGGAAGCGAAATAATCTAGGAATTTCTGGCGGATCTCACTGCTCTTCATTGCACACCCTCGGTATCAAATATCACTCGAAAACGGTGCGCATCATACCATGCGGGGCGTGCCTCTCACACGGCGACAGGACCCAGAGATTAGGGCAAGAACATGCGGAACACGGCGCCGTCCGCATTGCTCAATACCACACGGCCATGCTGATTTTCCAGATGATGCAGTTCGGCAATCTTTCGCGCCAGATAAAGCCCCAGTCCCGTACCGTGGCCGCTTACCGCCGATGGCTTTGCACCACCGTCCAGCAATAGATTCTGCGGATAACCGGAACCGTCATCCGCCACTTCCAGCACCAGCATCTTGTCCTGCTCATATGCCGCCAAGCGCACTTTCGAGCGCGCGGCACGGCAAGCATTATGCAGGGCGTTACCTAAAGCCAGGCGTACCAAAGCGTCGTCGAAAAAAGCGAATGCCGGAGCCTTATCGCCGTCCACCTCGATATTCAGCCCGGGGAATAGTTCGCGGTACTCTGCCGCCAATATCCCCAAAAAATCAGCCGGACTCACCGAGTCGGAATTGACGCTCAACAGATTGTTGTCTTGACGGTGCAGCAGCAACATCTCGGATAAGCGCTGCGCCGCGCTCATGGCAATCCCCATCTCCTTCTGGGCATCGCCGCGCGCACCCAGCCGCAAAGACAATTCGGCCAGCTGGTTCTTAACATCATGCACGATTGCGGCGTATAGATCATTCATGACGGCTGTGCTTTCTACTGTTTTAACTGTTTGAGCAAACCGTCAATCTGGGCGAGCTTGGGATGATTGGGGGATTTTTTGATGAGCGCATCACGATAATGCAAGCACCGGGCGAACTTGTCCGACTCATTGCCGTTACGCGCCAAATCAAGCGCGATCACAAGTGCCGCGTTGCTGACGATCTGCAGATTGTTCGGCAGACGATCCGCCGCCTCGCACAACAACTCAATCGCTTCCTGCAACTGCCCGGCTTCCGCTTTGCGCACACCGTCGTTGTTGAGCAGAATAACCTCCCGGCTGCTCTCTTCGATCATTTCGGTGGCTTCGGCAGGATCTTTACCCGCCGCGGTCAATACATCGTGTACCTTGCCCCTGATGCTCGCGTCTTCCTGATTGTTTTGTATGGCATGACGCAGCAGACTTGTCGCCTCCTCGTCCTTGCCCATCACAAAACAAGCATCCGCCAGCGACACCACGGTCTGCGCTGACAGCTTGCTCAGATCGCCAACTGCCATGGCTTGTGCCAGAGCGGCCTCGGCCAATTTCAGGTTCCCCGCAGCGTGATGAGCCACACTCTCGGTCACCGAAAACACCACGCTACTGTGCTCGTCAGTGAAAGTTTTCTTGGCATCCGCCACCACGCTCAAAGCTTCGGCCGCTTTACCCTGATTCACCAGCGCACGGGATAAGACCGCGTAATCATTCGCCTGACGCACGGGCGAATATTTGTGCTTCTGCAATGCCTGACGCATCACCGTCTCGGCCAGCTCCGGCTTGCCCGCACTAACCGCCAGACTGCTCAGCTCGCGAATACGGCTCATCGTTCCAGGTGAAACTTCACGGGCCTTTTGCAGCACATCCAGCGCCGCATGTTTTTCACCCGACTCAGCCAGCAATTTCCCCATAAGATCGTAAGCCGCCATGAATTGCGGGGTATCCGCCAGGATCTCCTGCAACAGCGCGCGTGCTTCGTCTTTTCTGTCCAGCTGGGCATAGGCGCGTGCCAAACCCAGTTTGGCCCAGCCGATGGGGCGCATCGCCAAGACTTCAAGATACATTGCAGCGGCTTCCTGCGGACGAGCAGCCGACATCAGTGCCGCCGCCTTAAGTTTGCATAACTCAATGAAATTCTTGTCTTTGGCGGGTAACTTCTTGTCGCACTCGGCAATCACACGAGTCCAGTTTTTTTCATCCGCGGCTTTGTCAATTACGACAAAATATTCCTGCCGCGCCAGCAGTTTTTCCAGACGCGCATCAAACTGGGCCGACGTGAATGGTTTCAGCAGATAGTCATCCGGCGCGCATTCGGCCGCCGCCACGACTTTTTCGTATGCCTGTTCGGCGGTAATCATGATGAAGAGTGTGTTGTGCGCGATCAAATCGTTCGCGCGCAAATATTCCAGAAACTGCTGGCCGTCGGTACTGTCACCCAGCGAATAGTCGCACAGAATCACATCGTATTTATTTGCGGCCATGCGCTCCAGCGCATCTTTGATACCCGATGCCAGATGTAACTTGGCGAACCCGGAATTAGACAAGGACATGCGCAGCTGTGAACGCATGCCCTCCAAATCATCAATAACCAACACCCACTTCTCAGAGATATTTGTCGCCAAATTTCCACCTATTCAGAATATCCGCGCGCTCAGCACTCTTCTTCCACCGAACGCAAAACCTTGAAAATCACATCCATGGAGAAGCCGCGCGATTGCATAAAGCGCATCTGCTTGGCTTTTTCTTTAGCATCCAAGGGGAGTGTCCCAAACTTTTTTTGCCACACTTCACGAGCTGCACTCAACTCGCTTTCTTGAAGTGATGGCAAAGATACACTGATTAATTCTTCTGCGATACCCTTCTGACGCAACTCGTGGGCGATACGTTGCGTGCCGAAGCGCCTGCGTTTGACATGCAGCAATTGCGTAAGCGCGCGTTCATCCGACAGCCAGCCGCGCGTCACCAATTCGTCCAGTACCGCATCAACATCGTCACCTTCCTGCGCATACAGCGACAGTTTGGCACCCAACTCGACACGGCTGTACTCGCGCCGCGCCAGATACCGCATGGCGCGGACCCGCAGACTTAACTCAGGCTTCTTCGCCACCGGATTTCGCACTCGCCTTGGCCGAGGATTTTCCCGCCGGTTTCTCGCCGGTTTCAATCAGCGCCACACCCAGAACTTCACGCACTTTGTTCTCAATCTCAATCGCGATAGCCGGATTGCTCTTCAAGAATTCACGGGCGTTGTCCTTGCCTTGGCCGATCTTCTCACCCTTGTAGGCGTACCAGGCACCGGACTTTTCCACCAGCTTGTGCAACACGCCCAGCTCGATGACTTCGCCTTCGCGCGAGATACCTTCCCCGTAGAGAATATCGAAGTTGGCTTCCTTGAACGGAGGCGCAACCTTGTTCTTGACCACTTTAACGCGGGTCTCGTTGCCAATGACTTCGTCGCCCTTCTTGATCGCGCCGGTACGGCGGATGTCCATACGCACGGAGGCATAAAACTTGAGCGCGTTACCGCCTGTGGTCGTTTCTGGGTTGCCGAACATCACGCCGATCTTCATACGGATTTGGTTGATGAAGATGACCATGGTGTTGCTGCGATTGATGTTGGCCGTGAGCTTACGCAAGGCTTGCGACATCAGGCGGGCATGCAAGCCCATCTGCGCATCGCCCATTTCGCCTTCAATTTCGGCCTTGGGT
>JAGVIV010000163.1 GCA_020055845.1 Betaproteobacteria bacterium | reverse complement strand
GATTCATAATTCAAGTCCCCGATAATTTTTCGAAGCAACGATTCTAACCGAGAAGTTATACCGGAATATTTCAGTGTGATGTAAATACGCGGCTACTTGAGCGGCAGCGCGACGATGGCTTTCAGCACCCATGCATCTGCGGCATTCGCTAAGCCGTGACCGATACCGAAGTTGACATCGAAGCGCGGTGTCGCGACATCGATCACGCCATACAGCGTATGCGCGCGCTGGCTTGCGGGCAACAGCGCGTTCAATACCCCGTATTCGCCGTAACACTCCAGTCCCGCATGCACGCCGGCCCACACTCGATACGACGACTTCAGTGCCGGCTCGAAGCGCGGCTGTTGATCCACACCTTCCAGCGCCGCGTTCAAGATGGGATTAAAACTCAGCAACCAGTCCGGCGCGCGATAACCGAGCAGCGGACGCAACTCCATTCCGCTTGGGCTCTCGGAAATGCGCAGATGCGAGCGCCCCGCTTCCACATTCGCACCGTAGAACCAGCCCTCGCTGCCGGCGCGCGGAGCAATGTACTTCAAACGCAGACGCAGACCGTTGAGATAGGAATTGCCATCCGCCGCAAGTGCCATGGGCAAATATAAGCCCGCCTCCAGACTCGAAGACAAGCCGTAAGAAAACTCGGGAGTAAGTTGCAACAAATGCTGCGAAGGCAGCTGCCCGGGATAATCGGGAAGCTGCGTCCCGCTCAGGGTGTAATTGATATGCTGCTCTAGGCCGAACTCACCGGGTGCATTCATCTCGTCGGTGTACACCTGTATCTCATCCGGCGCGGCCAGCGCCGCGTTCGCACACAGGCCGCACAACAGCAACACACTGGCGCGCAGAGCGTGGCACAGATTCCCCATCCCGCTTTCTTTCCGCATATAAGCTCCCCGCGACAACGACACCCGCACGCTTACACCAACCTCACAATCCCATGAGCAGCAACCACAACGGCAGTGTGAGCACCGCCAACAGCGTGCTCAACATCACCTGCGCCGCAATGGTATCCCCGTCGCCGCCCATGCGGCGTGCCATCACATAGGCCACCGTGGACACCGGCAGCGCCGCCATCAGCACGGCAATATGCAGATACACGCCTTCCAAACCGAACACGGATGCCAAGCCCCATGCAATCGCGGGCAGTAACAGCAGTTTCACCAGGACACCATACCACAGCGTGCCGCGCCGACTGTTCAGCCCTTGCACGCGCAGACCCGCACCGACTGCAATCAGCCCCATCGGCAGCGAAGCCTGCGCCAGCAGACCCAGTGTGGTATTGAACAGAAGCGGCAGAGAAAGTCCTAGCAGACTAAAAGTGATGCCACCGCCGGTGGCGATGATGAGTGGGTTGAGCAGAATCTCTTTTAGCCAATGACTTTCGCTATGGCGCGCCAGCATCAGCACAGAAGCGACATTGGCGACCGGCACCATAAACCCCATGAGCAAACCGATTGCGGCGAGCCCCTCTTGCCCGTGCAAGCCCCCGGCCACGGCCAGCCCGACATAACTATTGAAACGAAAAGATGCCTGAAAGGTCGCTGCAAACACCCTGTCCGGCGCGCGGAACAGGAACTTCGCGAGATAGCCCAGCACGATACCCGCCCCCATGTACAAAGCCGCGACAAGCAGCATCGGTGTCGCCGCACTCAAATTGATTTTAAAATGCGCGAGCGAATTGAACAGCAGGGCCGGAAAGAACACGTAGTAAATCAAACGATCCAACTGTGGCCAGAAATCCTCGTGCAACCCAAACCAGCGGCGCATGGCGACACCGAGCAGAATCAGAAAGAAGATGGGCAAAATAGCTTGCACGACGAACATGGCGCGTCCTCAAATATGCGGCGGCGGTTCACCGCATGCGGAGACATCCTCTATCTCGGCGGAAAAATCACATCCCGCACCGGCCGCGATGCGCGAAGCGAAGAAGACGCCCGCACGCATGCGCCAACAACGCGGAAGCAGCGTGACATAGCGATCGGGGTACAGCACCATTCCGCACACATAACGCCGTGCTTCCTCCTGCCAACTCAGCGCGCGGCAGCGTCCGCGCAACTGCCACAGGAACACCCGTGCCACCGGACACGGCTCCGCCGCACAACACACGCCGCAGCCATTACATGTCGCGCCATATTCAGGTTTGGCGGGAGCGTTGGAATCCAACGCGATCAAGCGCGGCTCATCCATGTTATGCGGCGGCGATGATGATGCGGTTGCGCCCGCTATCTTTGGCCCGATACAGCGCCTTATCCGCCCGGTCAATCACATCCGCGTCCTGCCCTCCGTTAAAAGCGGCCACGCCTACGCTCACCGTGATACGGATCGCGTTGCCCTCTACCATTAACGGCTCGTCTTCCAGCCTGCGGCGTATACGCTCTAGCGCGATTAGTGCCGCCGCTTCGTCGCACTCGGGAAACAAAATACCGAACTCCTCTCCGCCCATGCGCACCACCATATCGATGGAACGGCAACTCTCCTGCATGATTGTCGCGAACAAACGCAACACACCGTCCCCGCTATGGTGTCCATAGGTATCATTGATTAATTTGAAGTGATCCAGATCAAGCATGGCAAAGGTGTATACGCTGCCGTTGCGCAATGTCCGCTGCTGCTCGTTCTGGAGTCTGGGTAAAAATGCGCGGCGGTTCATCAGGCCGGTGAGCGGGTCGTGCTCGGCCGCGGTCTTCCATAATCGCCCGCTGTTTTCGCTCTCGCTCAGCTGGCGGTTTTGCAAAGCGATACCCAATATCGTC
>JAGVIV010000219.1 GCA_020055845.1 Betaproteobacteria bacterium | reverse complement strand
CCTTCACGGCCATACCAATCAACTTCATTTTGGTGTTGTTCCGATTCACCCAGGACCAATAATGCTTCCTGTTGGATTTTGCCAGGGATTTTTTATAGCGTGCCTCACCTGCCATGAAATCGTATTCTTCAAATCCACGCCTCAAGTAATCCTTGGCTGCCAGATAGTGCGTGACGAGCCCGGGCTTGATCTTTGAGTCGTCCTCGAAAGCGAAGCCGGATTGGTAAAAATAGACTTTCCCCTGATGCATAAAGTTATATATGTACCCGACTGTCTGCTCACCCGCAGTGACACGCAAAAATTCCACGGCCTTCATGGGCAACAAACGCTCTATCAAGGTCTTGTGAAAATGATTGAAGCGGGGGGAGCGGAAGCTTCCCGGCCTTCCCCTGCGGTCCCAAGCCGCCCGATGCAGGATTGCCAATTCATCCAAGTATTGCAGGCTTTGGCCCAGATCCCCAGCCACATCAAGCCGCAGATCACCTCGCTTCTCATACATTTTGATGCTTCTGCGGATTTGGGAACGCGTATTGGACGAGAAATAACTATCGAGGCCAGCTTCCTTTAGCGAACCCAAATCGATATAGGGTCCATTTTTCTCCATCGTGTCCCACTTGCCCGGCAAAGCCCGTGACTGGAGTGCGGCCAGCATGGACGTCGAGGTATACCCAGCCAGGAAGAGTTGATCCCACGCTTGGCCGGCAAGATGGCACGCCAACGAGTCAGCGACATCTTGTTCGTAGCCCGGTAGGCAAAGGACGTCGTTGTATTCGATAAATGGCGCATTCTCGTCGACTTCCCCTGCCGTATTGAGTATGGCTAAATTGATTGGAAACGGGCCGCGTTTTCCGGGACGAAACAACAGCATTACGCCTGCCACGCAGTTGTCGCCAAACCACCATGAGAGAACTTTGCCGCTGAAGTCAGCTCCATAAACCTCAAGCCAAGTTCGCACCCACTGCGGCGACAAGAAGATGCTGGCCTTGCCCACCTGTTCAAAGAGTCCGGCCCACCAGGCTGGCAGACCCGCATCCGGCGTGAACGGCTCCACCCTTACCACTAGCTTGTCGCTCATGTTATCCCTGTTACGAAAATACGCTTGGCTCGGCGGCGGCATTGGGCGTTAAAGTGACGTTCCCACAAAATCGCGCCCACGCGCCTGCGCAGGATGTGGGAAACCCAATACCTACAGAGGTATGCTCAAAATATCGAAGTAGGTGCCGTAACAGAATCACCTTAACTTCGCGTACCTTGATGCGTAGTTTACGCGGTCTCTTTGGCGCCATCCAAACCGACCACATGCGCAACGCGCTACCGCGCCGTGACAGTCTCGGCCCTATCGACCTATTGTCGAAGGGAATACAATCGAAAGCCAAAGCGCGTGACCTTCCCCCGGAATTTCGTCTTCCATGGGTGACTTGACGCTAACTTGGGAAGAGGAAAGATGCAGAAGATACCGAAACAAGAGTACACCGCTGAGTGCAAAGCGCTGGCGGTCAAGCGGGTAAAAGACGGGTTGACGGTAGGCGCGGCGGCTCGTGAATTGGGGTTGATTGACCAGACCTTGCGTAACTGGGTCAAGGCCGCTGACGCAGGCAAGCTCAACGGGGCGGGCACCAAGCCGGTCACACCTGAGCAGATGGAAGTGACCCGGGCGCGTACCGAGGTCACCGGTGCCAGCGCGAGGTCGAAATCTTAAAAAAGCGACGGCATACTTTGCAAAGGATGCGCTGTGAAGTATGCCTGGATTGTATCTGACGATTGTTCTTGATCTGTTCAACCGTGAGGTGATGGGCTGGTCGCTGAAACCGCGCATGACGGCGGACATCGTGACGGATGCACTGACGATGGCGTGGTTCAGGAGAAAGCTAACGCCGGGTGTACTTCACCATTCCGACCGGGGCAGCCAGTACGCCAGCCATGCATTTCAGGACAAGCTCACTGAATAGGGCATGACCTGCTCGATGAGCCGCAAGGGAAACGGTTGGGACAATGCGCCGACCGAGAGTTGGTTCAACAGCTTCAAGAACTAGCGGGTGCATGGCTGGCGCTTCGCGACGCGCGAGGACATGACGGCCACGACCTTCGAGTACATCGAGGTGTTTTACAACCGGAAGCGGCTGCATTCGACGCTCGGTTACAAATCTCCGACGTTCTTGCGGGACTGGCTGACCGCTCAACCGATGGAAAAACGGGTAGCATGAACACCGCTCGTTGGAAGACGAAAAACAGAGGGTAGGTCAGGAAGCAACGCAAACCCGAAATGCTACCGATAGTGCCTGGCCCCGAACACGCATAGAGCCATGTCTTTCACAAGTTAAAACAGGAGGCAGACTAATGACTTTTTTGATCAGGCTTCTTTTTGTGGCACTACCAGCAGTACTGCTGGCGATAACGCCATTGAGAACGCTCGCTGGGGGGGGCTGGCCTAAGAACGAGAAAGAACTTGCAATTCTTCCAGCGTATTGCAAAGACACCCAAATTATAATCGACGTCAGCAAACTTACAGAGGCCCAGAAGCGAGCCCAGTACGCTGCTCGTCTTGCAGAATACGGGGTAATTTATCACCACATGCACCACTACTGTTTGGGATTATTGCAGGAATTTAATGAGGACATGAAGCCTAACAAGGGCCCCAAGCAGGCGAGGTATCGCTATGCGCTTGCAAATGTTGACTATGTCCTTAACTACAACCCTCCCTCGTCATTTTCCCTTCTGCCTGAAATCTATACATCACGTGGTCGTATTTTGTTGAAGCAGGGTAAGACAGGTAATGCAGTAGCCGATCTGATGAAGGCTATTGATCTGAAGCCCGACTACGAACCTGCTTACATTCAGCTTAGCGAACTCTATTTGTCTATCGGCCAAAAGGAGAAGGCGATATCTTTCCTTGAAAAAGGCGTAGAAAACAACCTCTCCCCTTCACGCTTGCTCAGAAGACTGGAGAGACTCGGAAAACCATACAGTGGTACACCCGGAAGTGCCGTGGTGAAACCGGAAAGCAATGCGGTTGTCCCCAACGATATATCCTCGGCAAAAGCGTCAGCTTCGCCACCCGGCGCCGATGATAAGGCCCAAGACATACCGGCCGCGATAATTAGTGACCCGGCACCATCGAATAGTGGCAATCAGCAACAGCCTGCGCCAGACTCTGCGGCAAAGCCAACGCCCGACCCTTCGAATCCCTATTGCCGGTTTTGCCCATAATCGTCGACACGCCAGCAATATGGTTCCGAACAAACCACCCTTGAATCATAGTTTCCGGCGTCCGTCAGTGATTCCGCCGTGTCTATACGCCATGTCGCTGAAGCCTTAGCGCCTAACTGACTGGCGCACCTAATAGGGTAAGACTTGACACGCGATCATCCAAAAAAACACGGCAGACACCAGGCCGTCCGTGAGGCATTCGTTTTGCGCGACAAAAACCTGGGGCACCGCGTTGTTCGCGGCGCGGGTTTTACCTTTGCGGGCATTCTTTCGCGGACATTGATCACCCTCGGCTCCGTTGCGATTCTGGCCCGCCTTCTATCACCCGCAGACTTTGGCTACATCGCGATGGCAACCGTCATTACGGAGCTTGCTGCCCTATTCGGCAACTTTGGCTTTGCCGGAGTATTGATACAAAAGCGCGTTGTCAGCAGATTACAAATGGATACAGTATTCTGGGCTTCTGCGGCTATCGGGCTTGCTCTAACGTTCGCCGTGCTCCTGCTCTCCCACACATCAACCTGGCTGTTCCGCGAACCAATAGCGGGTGAAATCCTGCGCATACTTAGCATTGCATTCGTCCTCAATGGCGTTCTTGTGGTGCATGGTGCGCTGATATCCCGCCTGATGCATTTCCAGGCTGACTTTTGGATCGAACTCATCTCTATTTTTAGCCGTGCCGCCATAGCTGTTTTGTTAGCCTGGAATGATTTCGGTGTCTGGAGCCTTGTTTACGGAGCTCTGGCCGGCGCCCTTATTCGCGCAGTTCTTCTGTTCCTTGTGATCCCCTATTGGCCAAGACTGCGGTTCGATCTCGCTTACCTTCGCTCGACATGGAAAACCAATTCCAGCTACTTTGCTGGCGGCTTCCTCTTTTATGCGAATTCAAACTTTGACCTGCTCCTCATCGGCAGGTCACTTGGGGCCACAGCACTGGGCTTTTATCAGAACGCGCGCTCGCTAACCGACGAGGTGCGCTACCGCATGGCAATCCCCTTACAGCGGGTGCTGTTTCCAGCATTCTCCACGCTGCAGGACAATGCCGCCCGGCTCCAAGCCTCCGTATTGCGTAGCGGCCGCTTGCTCGCGGCAATAGTTTTCCCTGTGGGTATTGGCATTGCCGCAGTTGCCGACGAGTTGGTACCCGTTCTGTACGGGGAAAAGTGGCTCGCGATGATACCGGTGTTAAAGATGTTGGGTATCAGCACAGCAATCAAGGCCAGCACAGCCATTGTCACCCCTGTATTTAACGCAAAGAACAGAGTTGGATTGGCACTTAAATACAATGTGGTTGGCACCTTAATTACGCTGACTAGCGTATTTTTTGCGCTCCCTTGGGGAATAAATGGGGTTGCAATCGCCATTGCGTTATCTTCTGCTTACTCATTTTTGGTATGCCGAATCGGATTCGGCTTGATCGGTCTCGGCTGGTCAGGACTAGCCTCAATGCTAGCAGGCCCCGGTTTTGCGGCAGGCATGATGTGGATATTTATTGAGACGAGCCGGGCATCGTTTACCAACGGGCCAACACATATTGGCGAGAAACTAATTACTCACATTATCCTTGGTGCGCTTATCTATATAGCCATATTGCTATTTTCATCAAGATCTATTCGAGCCGATTTAAAAATGGTTATTAAAAAAACCCGAGCGGTGTGAACGCATCCATTCCAATAAAGGACATATTTCATGTTTACTGCCGATACTCTAACTCTGCTACTTGTTTTTGTGCTGATACTTTTGATTTTAGCCGCATACCATAAGCTATCGTTGGCAATCAATAATTTACGATCACACGT
>JAGVIV010000279.1 GCA_020055845.1 Betaproteobacteria bacterium | reverse complement strand
TGATCTTGTCCCACAATTATGCTGGACACGGCAAAGGATTTTCGTTATTCTGTGTTTATGCAAATTTCAGGACAATATTTCACTGATGAGATTTTAGCGCGTATTCGATCGAGGGTGCGTGATGAATCTGCGTTGACACGAAGCGGGCTTTCACGAGAGGTGTGCGACTGGATGGATTGGCGGGATACGGGAGGTCGCCCCAAGGAGATGAGCTGCCGAGTTGCCCTGCTTAAACTATCGCGTCGCGGTTTGATTGAGTTGCCTGAGCCCAAGGCGGTTTCCTTTGCCAAGCCAATAGACGCACCGGTCATCGCCACTGACTGGTTAACCATTAAAACTACTTTGGCCGAACTTGGACGCGTATGGCTTGAACCTGTTGACAGCAACAATATTGAGTCATCGAAGCAATGGTGGGAAATGATGCGGGCGCACCATCCCCAAGGCGCAGCTCCATTGTGCGGTGCGCAGCTTCGTTATTCTGTTTGCTGTGAAGCCGGCGTGTTGGGCGGATTAAGTTTTAGTGCTGCAGCGTGGCGACTGAAGCCGCGCGATCGTTGGATAGGCTGGGACGATGCGACACGCCAGAAGATGTTGCCCCGCGTGGTCAACAATAGCCGCTTTCTGATTTTGCCTGGCGTTCGGGTTGCCAATCTGGCCTCCCATGTTTTAAGCTTGGCGCTGTCTCGTCTGGCGACTGACTGGCAGACGCGCTATGGCATCACGCCGCTGCTGGTAGAAACATTTGTAGATGGCAGTAGCTACCGTGGCACCTGTTACAAGGCCGCCAATTGGATACATCTGGGGCAAAGTCAAGGGCGCGGGCGTCAAAATAGCGGGCACTTGCAAAGCAAAACGATCAAGGAAATCTGGGGCTATCCTCTACACGCGCAATGCCAGTCGCTGTTGCAAATGAATGACGAGCCAATCAGGTTATCGGCGACGTTGGCGATGGCTCGCTGTCTTACACCACTGGATTGGGTAGAAGAAGAGTTTGGCGGCTGTAAATTACCGGATGCCCGTTTGCAAAGCCGATTACACTCTCTGGCACGCGATTTTTATGCGCGTCCGACCGCCAATATTACCCAAGCCTGCGCCAGTCGCGCTAAAGCCAAGGCGGCTTACCGATTTCTGGATCACGAGATGACCACGATGGATACCTTGCTTCAGCCTCATTATCGCGCCACCGAAGCCCGCGTTAAACTGGAAAGCACCGTGCTGGCCGTGCAGGATACCACCAGCCTTAACTACACAGCACATGCGGCAACGGAAGGAATGGGGTCGATCGGCTCGACAGTCAATGGTCCGCAGGGATTGCACCTGCACTCGACGCTCGCGTTCAGCACGCAGGGTACACCGCTAGGTTTCCTCGATGCGCAATGTTGGGCACGCAAGCCTGAGGATTTTGGTAAAAAAGCGAAACGGCATACTACGCCGATTGAAGAAAAGGAAAGCTTCAAATGGCTGAAGAGTTTCCGCGCGGTAGCGGATGTTCAGACGCGTTGTCCCCACACCACGCTGGTGAGCGTGGGCGACCGCGAAGCAGATATCTATGAGCTGTTTGTCGAGGCGTTCAAGTCAGACAATGGCCCGAAATTGCTGGTGCGCGCAAAAAATAATCGCACACTGCAAGATGAACAGGCGCGCCTGTGGGAGACGATGCTAGCCCGACCGGTCGACGGTATTCAGGTGTTGGAGGTACCGCGCCAGGGCAGTCGTGCTGCGCGTCAGGCGCGAATGCAAATTCGCTATGCTGCAGTCAATCTTGCACCGGGCAAAAAATACGGCGGCGATCCGATTTCAGTGTGGGCTGTACTGGCACAAGAGCAGGAGGTGCCAGAAGGTGTCATCCCGCTGGAGTGGATGTTACTGACCACGATGCCGGTTGCAAGTTTTGCGCAGGCAACTGAAAAACTGATGTGGTATGCACGTCGCTGGGGAATTGAGGTACTACATCGCACCTTGAAGAGCGGTTGTCGCATTGAGCAGCGGCAATTGGGCAATGCGGATAGAATCGAAGCGTGTCTGGCCATTGATATGGTGGTCGCCTGGCGCATCTACTACCTGAACAAACTCGGACGGGAAGTGCCCGAGTCGCCCTGTACGGTTTATTTTGAAGAAGCGGAATGGAAAGCGCTGATGGTGTTCACCAACAAAAATCCGATTCCGCCCGACAATCCCCCCAGCTTGCGTGAAGCGACCCGCAGAGTAGCTGGTTTGGGTGGCTTTCTGGGGCGGAAATGCGATGGCGAGCCCGGCACCCAAACTCTGTGGCTGGGCTTGCAACGTCTTGATGATATTGTCGCCATGTGGCGCGTAATGGCCTATGCGACACAAGTTACCGTGTCCAGCGGTACAGGATATGGGTAAAGATCAGGTGAATCACAGGGGAATTTGAGAATAGGTATTTTCGGGATCGAAGAAAAAGGCTCTGAACGGGAAAAATTTCTGAAACTGCGCGACGGCGCGAATTCACCTATCGTCGTGCTGCAATGCCAGCGCACGATGCCAAACGACACTGCTGTCAGTTTAGTGTGGGATGTCGGCATTACCTCTGTTTCCGGGGTCGCGACCCGCTCACAGCAACGGCTTACATTTAAATCACGTCCGATTTTCGATGCAAAATTCTCCTGTGAACGCGTCAACAAAGATGCTGATTGCATTCCGGTATTACCGTTACAACTTAACTTCTCTGCCCCGGTCTCCCTCGAACAGGCACGGAAAATCCGTCTGATTACGCCGAAGGGTAAAGCTATTGCACCTCAATTATCGAAAGATGAGTTGAAAGTAGGTGCCGTACAGCACCTAAACTTCCCGACGCCGTTGCCGGAAAAATCGACCTTCAAAATTGTACTGCCGGTGGATTTGCGCGATGACGGCGGCAGACCGCTATACAATATCGCACGCTTTCCTCTCAGCGTGCGCACCGACGAAAACCCGCCGATTGCTAAATTTGCGGCGGATTTTGGTATTCTGGAACTGAATGCATCGCCATCATCCCCGCCCTTGCTGCCGGTGACTTTACGTAACGTGGAACGCGATTTGGCCGGTGAACTCACGCAATCTGCGGCTTCGGACGAGACGCCCATGCCCGGCAACATCGTGCATGGCGATACTGACATGGCGGCAGTCGAATGGCTGCGACGACTCAACGCTGCGCATGAAAGCTTTGAGCAAATCGGCAGGAATTCCATCTTCGCCCAGAGCGATAAAATCAAATCATTCAAGTTGCCAAAACCATTACCCAGCAAAACTTTTGAAGTGGTCGGCATTCCGCTCAAGGAGCCGGGTTTTTACGTGGTTGAGCTGCAAAGCCCCAGATTGGGCGAAGCACTGCTAGCAGAAAAGCGCC
>JAGVIV010000150.1 GCA_020055845.1 Betaproteobacteria bacterium | reverse complement strand
CGCTGCTCGGTAATGTCCAAGCCCATACCAATCAGCAGAGGCTGACCATTCTGCAACACCCTCCGCCCGGTGAAATAGAACGGTGTCCGGCTACCATCTTTTGCCACTATATCGGCTTCCACCGTGGCTTCGCCCTTGCTGAACACCTCCCCGATCTTGCGCTCTATCACTTGGCGGTCTTCACCTTCAAAGACCGCAAGCGCGGGCAAACCGGAAAGCTCGCCGGCATCCATGCCAAGCACTCTTTCAAGATTACGATTCCACATCACAAATTGCCCGGCGGCATCGATCATGTAGAAAACCCCCGGCAGGGATTCGACCAGCTCTTTGCGGAAATTGTTTTCCTGCTCCAGCGCATCCTGTTTGGACAGCTTTAGTAACATTGCATTCAGCGCATCGGTAAGCTTGCCCAACTCGCCACCGCCGATTTTTCTGAGATGAGGAGGGTGCTTCCCTGCGGCAATCTTCTCGGCAGCCGAGGTCAAATAACGCAGCGGAAAAAACAAACGCCGCAAGACCAGCAGAAATAACAGCGCTGACAGAATCGTGACAATGGCAGCTTCTGCGATACTCGCGCCGGTGATGCCATAAGCCTGTGCACTCACGACCTGCGCGGGAATGTGATAGACCAATAACAGAAAACGTGCCGTATTCTCGGGGTCGAAATACACCCGCTCCGCAGCCATATAACCACCCAACAAAGGATCTAGCGGCTGCAGCGGCAGATAGCTCTGCGTTAGCGCGGCGGAGAACACATTGAGCGAAGGAAAGTCATCCGTGATGCGCTCTTTACTACCCAGCTCGAACATGAATGCACGTTCGGCATCGGGATGCGACAGATAATGTCCCTGCGCATCGGCAACATACGCTTGCACCCCCTGGGGCAAGGCCGCCGCTGCCGCAGAGAATAGCGGTGCCGCGGACATGTTCAGCACAACCATGCCGAAGCGCTTCCCCTGCGCATCGAACACCGGAGTGACGGCACGCAAAGTGGGCTGCCGCGGCTGTGTAATCCGGCCCCAATCCTGTTCAAGATTGAATTCGGACAGATAGACTTGCCCGCGCCGTAGCTTCAACCCCGCTTTAAAAAACTCCCTGTCGCCTTTAGCCTGCAACTCACTGTGCGGCACAATCAGTGCTCGCCTGCCACTGACATTGACACGCACCAGCTCACGGCCGGCATCTGCCAAGCCGATAAAACGCGCATGAGAATAGTCGGGGTGCGCGCGCAGAAAAGCCGCAAATATCTCCTGCAAACGCTTTTCCCATTCCGCCAATGAATTTTTGTCGCGTGCATCAAAACCGTGATTCGTCGTGGCACGCACCATACCTTGGACAGGCGGCATGTCGGCAAGGAACAATACGTCCTGGCGCAGTGTCCCGAGAGCCTCTATCAAGCGCGCCTTCTCGACATGCGACACAGCTTCCAAATTGGCGGCGCGCTCCTGCACATACACATTATGCAGACGCTGGTTTTCATTGTTGATCCACAACAGGCTGCCAACCAGCAGCAGTGCCATCGCCCCCAAGGTGATGCGCGCAGACAGCCCGATGTTATTCCACTTCATTTTCCAGCCCTTTGCACAGCGAGACACAAATCCTGCCAGGCTCGCGCTTTTTCCTGCGGACTGCGCAGTAAATACGCGGGGTGATAAGTCACAATGAGTGGAATCCCGTGGTAGTCATGCAGCGTACCGCGCAGCGAACCCAGCGTCGTATCGTGGCCAACAACGCCGGTCACGGATGAGCCGTCCGCACGCTTGACCGTCGTTCCCGCGAGCAGGGAAGTTGCCGCCGTTTTGCCCAGCGCCACAATAAGCTTGGGCTTGATCAGCGCAATCTGCTGTTGCAGATAAGGCAGGCAGCTTGCGACCTCGCCCACTCCCGGAGTATGCCCCTCGGGTGGCCGGCACTTGAGCACATTGGCGATGTATACATTCTTGCCGCGCTGCAATTTTATCGCTGCCAACATATTGTCGAGCAACTTACCCGCAGGCCCCACGAAAGGTTCGCCCTGAACATCCTCGTCTTCACCGGGCGCTTCGCCGACGAACAGCCACTCCGCTTTTTCATCACCCGCGCCGAATACGGTTTGCGTGCATCCGCTGCGCAGCTTGCACAGACTGCAGCCGGACACTTGCTGCTTCAGCCCGTCCCAGCTCAGCGAACCCATATCTGCTTGCGGGGTTTTAAGTTCTGCGGCGCTAGGCACAAGTTCCGGCGCAACAGCGACTACGTGCACGGGCGGGCGAAGTGCTTCAGATGCGGCGATTACGGGAGACAGGATATTTACAGAGAGAACCGTTTCGGCGCTTACCGAAACAGGCATTTCTACAGGATTGTTTTCAGGAAATATCTCTGCGCGGGATGCGTCACGCCGCACCCATAGCGGATAGAGATTGAGTTCACGCAGAACCGTTTCGTCTCGAATGTTCAAAATTTCCGTCCCATCAAGAGCGCATCTTCGCTGCCATTCTGCGCCCGATAATATTCCTTGCGCAAACCAATTTCGACAAAACCCACACTATTATAAAGGTTTATTGCGCTGCGATTCGAGGCACGCACTTCCAGCACCACACCTTGTTTACCCAACTCGCGCGCAATGTTCAGCATGGATTCCAGCACCGCGCGGCCAAATCCGCGATGCTGATACTGCGCGGCAATGCCGATGTCGAGCAGTTCTGCATCATCCACACCTTGCATCAGAATCGCGTACCCCACTAGCACCTCTCCCAGCTGCGCCACCTTGCACACATATGCACCGGCCAATGCATCGCTGAAATTCCCGCGCGACCACGGATGCGTATGCACCTCCTGCTCGATACGCAGCACGCTATCGATGTCATCGGCAATCATATCGCGCAGCGTGATCAAGATTCGGTATATGGCGCACGCGCCGCTTCGCGTTCACACGTCTTCAGTGCCACTTTGTCGCGCAGATAAAGCGGCAATGCCTGCGCGGCATCGAGCGCATTTCCTGCCGCGAAGCCGACTGCGCCGAGTTGTGCCACGGCTGCGGCTTGCGGCACGGCACGCGCGTCCATCCCGTCCAGTTTTCCGGTGTAACGCGCTGACAATTCGTTTTCACTGAGCGCAAATCCGCTACCCGCGCCATACCAACCCGCCCCGTTTGGCAATGGTGCATCCGCGGCTTTGCACAAACACGGCTCAATGACAGTCGCCCATGCTCCGTCAATTTTTTCGTAAGCCGCGAGATATATTTCGCCCATGCGCGCATCCAGTGCCGCAACGACTTTGTCGCGCCCGCACGCTTGCGCCAATGCCTGCAAGGTGCACACACCAACCACATTCAGGCTCGCACCCAATGCCAAACCCTGTGCCACGCCGCAGGCGATTCGCACACCGGTAAACGAGCCGGGGCCTTTGCCGAAAGCGATGCCATCCAGATCCTGTACCCTCAAACCTAAATCCTGAAGTAAGTCGTCCAGCATGCCCAGCAATAACTCGGAATGCTTCTGCCCGACCAATTCGCAGCGTTCGCTTATCGCGCCGTCATGCCACAGCGCGACAGAGCAGTATTCGGAGGAGGTTTCTATTGCCAGAATTTTCATCAGACCTTCAACAACAATGCAATTGCCTGAGCACCTATGCCTTCACCTCGCCCGGCATACCCCAGTTTCTCGGTGGTGGTTGCCTTCACATTCACCGCGTTCAGTTCGACCCCCAGATCGGCGGCGATGTTGGCGGCCATCCGTGCGATGTGCGGGGCCATTTTTGGCGCTTGCGCAATGATGGTGGCATCAACATTGCTGATGCGATACCCCGATGCCGCAATTTTTCCCGCGACATCACGCAGCAAAATTCGGCTATCGATGTCCTTGAATTTAGCATCGGTATCTGCAAAGTGTTTGCCGATGTCGCCCAGCGCCGCAGCACCCAGCAGCGCGTCACAGATGGCATGCAACAACACGTCCGCATCCGAATGTCCTAGCAGCCCTTTTTCATACGGAATATCCACCCCGCCAATGATGAGCTTGCGCCCTGCCACCAGTTGGTGAACATCGAAACCTTGTCCGATACGCATATTTTTCCTCTCGTAGGTTAGGCACAAAAACGTGCCCAACCTAGCTGTTTTGATTTAATAACAATGCCGCCAACCTGATGTCCTGCGGATAGGTCACTTTGAAATTGGTCGAGTCGCCCGCCACCAGTTTGGGATACAGGCCCAGCGCTTCGATAGCCGAGGCTTCATCGGTAACATTGCGGCACTGCTGCAAACCTTGCGCCAGCAAGCCGGCACGGAACATCTGCGGTGTCTGCGCTTGCCACAATTTCTCGCGGCTCTCAGTGCAGGAAATACGCTGCTGCGCATCCGCGCGTTTGAGCGTATCCGCCACAGGCACGGCAAGGATGCCGCCCACCACATCGTCACGCAGCTCGTTGATCAGTTTATCCAGATGCATCTGCGTCAGACAGGGACGTGCCGCATCGTGTACCAGTACCCAGTCGTCCGGCTCCAGCTCCGAGACCAGCAGGCCATTCGCCACACTTTCGGCGCGGGTGACACCGCCACAGTACAAAGGCTCCAGTTTGCCCGCACAATGCGACCAGTCGTAGCGTTTGAATAATTCGTCATCGGGCGCGAGCACCACAAACACCGTGCCGATGTGCGGACAGGCGCACAAAGTGCTGAGCGCGTGGTAAATCATCGGGTGTCCGGCAAGGTCGAGATACTGCTTGGGCAGCTCCCCGCCCATGCGGGAGCCTGAACCTGCGGCGGGAACAAGTGCGTAGAATTCTGACATGGGCGAATTGTAATGGAATCTGTGCAATAGCGCCCGCTGTGGCGCATATTGACGGCAAGCGAAGTTATCGGTAACGCTTTTTATTCGCCCATGTATCCAGTGCTGACATGAGCAATCCCGCAACCATCAATAAGGCGAGGTGCCTCCATCCGGGCGAGTCTTAAAACGTTTGTGCAACCAGAAATACTGCTCCGGCATTTCCAGCACGCGCTGCTCTATGAAGTCGTTCATGCGCCGCGTGTCGGCAATATCATCCCCAGTCGGATAGTTTTCCCAGGCCGGATAAAAGCTCACCACATAACCCTCTCCATCTGGCAATAAACGCGTTACGCAGGGAACAACCGCGGCTTTGGTCATGGCGGCCAAACGAGGCAAGGCAGTGATGGTGGCGGCCTGCACCCCGAAAAACGGAATGAAGGCACCGTCCTTGATGCCCTGATCCTGATCGGGCAAATAAAAAAATGGTTTTCCACTGCGCAATTCTCTGATGATGGGACGCAGCCCTTGCAGACGGGAAAATATTTTCTGATCGCGGAAACGTATGCGTTTGTTGTACAGCAAATCGTTAAGGTAACGATTTTTCTGGTTGGAATAAACGCTGACAGCATCCACCTGCTGGGAAATCCATGAACCCGCGATGTCCAACCCGACAAAGTGCGGTGTCAAGAATATGGCTGCCCGCCCTTTGATCGAATTGAAATGCTCTATCCCCTCTATCCGAATCAAGCCGCGTATACGCCGGGGACTGGACCAGAACAATATGCTGCGCTCAAAAAATCCGCGCGCGAACATTTTAAAATGCTCGCGCAGCACATGTTCGCGCCAGTCTTCGCTCGTATCTGGGAAACATAAATTGAGGTTAACCGCGCCCACTCTGCGCCGCTCTTTTGCCAAATAGTAAAACAAGCGGCCCATGATGTTGCCGATCGCCACCAGCACGCGGAAGGGCAGAAAATGCATCAACCATAAGCTGAAAACTGCTGTCCGTATCAGCATCTCCGGCTCGCATTCACGGGAAGCGGATTAAAAACCGCTTGGTATGCGGATGTACGCTCGCCATGGCGGGCTTCCCGCGCACCTTCAGTTTCTTTTTCACTCGGGTCGAACGACTGGTTAGCCTGCTCCATTTCTTTCCAGACTTGCTCGATTTCTTCCGGTTGTGTCAGTGTGTGGCTCATATAATTTCCTCTCAAATTTAAGCAACCAATTCAATTGAAAAAATACTACACAAACAAGCTGAGACTTAATGCAAGGCCAAATTCACCCGGCCCAGATCGGCCTCATCCAAACTTCCCGTAGCCGCTTTCAAACGCAGATGACTCACGAGATAGTTGTATTGCGCCTGATACAAATCGCGGCGTGTGGAGAACAGTTGCTGCTGCGCGTTGAGCACGTCCAGGCTGGTGCGCACACCGACTTGCTGCCCCAGTTTGCTCGCATCCAGCAAACTCACGCTGGACTTTAACGCTTGCTGCAAGGCCTGCACCTGCGCGATACCATTGACCACACCAAGATAGGCTTGCTGCACCTGTACGGCGGCACTGCGCCGTGCATTCTCCAGATCCTGCTTGGCCTTATCGCGGTTGGCTTCCGCCTCGCGCCATTTGGATTGGGTCGCGCCACCCTGAAACAGCGGCATATTGAGCTGCACGCCGACTGATTTGCTGGTGGTGTCCGCCGCCCCGTAACCGGTTCCGGTGAAGGTTCCGCCATTGGCCGAAGTCTTGGATACGTTGGCCACCAGGTCTAGCGTCGGATAATGCCCCCCACGATTGCGGTCCACTTCTTTTTCGGCCAGTTCCGCAGCGGCTTGCGCGAGCACAACTTGCAAACTGTGCTGTTGCGCAGCCTCCACCCATGTGGACATCTCCACGGGTTGCGGCACATCCAGCTTCAGCTCCGTCCCTATCGGCTTCAACACACCGAGTTTTGAGTTGGTGATTTGCTGCAAAGAACGCTGCTTAATTTCAAGGTTGCTTTGCGCCGAGATAAGTTGCGCATTGGTCAGATCAAAACGCGCCTGTGCTTCGTAGGTATCGGTGATGGTCGCGGTTCCCACTTCGAAATTGCGCCGCGCTTGCTGTAGTTGCTCTGCGATAGACTGCTTCTGGGTCTCGGCGAGCTGCACGCTGTCCTGCGCGATCAGCACATCAAAATAGGCTT
>JAGVIV010000244.1 GCA_020055845.1 Betaproteobacteria bacterium | reverse complement strand
GATGGCGAAATCAGTATATACGGTATATTCTGTGAACAGAATTGTAATATTCAAGAGGAGGCGGTCTTGGAGTTGATACTTTGGCGGCATGCGGAGGCGGAAGAAGGGTATCCCGATCATGGGCGCTGCCTTACTGGCAAGGGGCGGCAACAGGCGGAGCGTATGGCGGGATTTTTGTCCCCGCGTCTGCCTTCTAATACGCGTGTCTTGGTTAGCCCGGCACTGCGCGCGCAACAGACCGCTAGTGCGCTGGGGAATAAATTCACCACGGTGGAGGCGCTTGATGTGGGGGCTACACCTCAGGCGGTGCTTGAGGCCGCAGGTTGGCCGCTGGCGCGAGGTGCAACGCTGCTGGTCGGACACCAGCCGTGGCTGGGAGAAATCGCCGCGCTGCTGATGAGTGGGAGCGCCGATTACTGGAGCGTTAAAAAAGGTTCGGTTTGGTGGTTCAGTCGCCGTCAGCGTGAAGGTGATTATCAAACTGTCTTGCGTCTGGTCATCTCACCGGAGCATCTATAAACCGGTTCACTTAAACTACGAAAGATCTCGGCGCCGGCAACGGGAGCGCGGGGATGGTGTCAATTTTTAAAGGGGAAAATCGCAATGTTTGAATCTGCCGAGCTGGGACATAAGATAGACAAGGCCACTTACGACGCGGAAGTGCCCAAGTTGCGTGAAGCGTTATTGGATGCACAGTTCGATCTCGCGGAAAAGGCCGGATTTCCGGTCATTATTCTGGTCGGGGGTGTCGACGGTGCCGGGCGCGGCGAGACCGTGAATCTGCTCAATGAGTGGATGGATCCGCGTTTCATACAGACACACGGTATGGGAGAACCATCCGACGAGGAAATGGAACGCCCGATGATGTGGCGTTTCTGGCGTGCATTGCCCCCCAAAGGCAAAATTGGTGTGTTCCTCGGTTCGTGGTACACCTGGCCGATATTGAACCGTGTGATGGGGGTCACCAAGACCGCCGATCTAGATCAGAGTCTGGAACGGGCCAAGCGGCTGGAAAAAATGCTGACTGACGAAGGTGCCCTCATTATTAAATTCTGGCTGCATCTTTCCAAAGAAAAGCAGGAGGCACGCCTCAATCTGCTGGAGAAAAATCCCAAGACGCGCTGGCGCGTCACCAAGCGCGACTGGGAGCATTTTAAGCGTTACGATAAATTCCTGAGCATCCACGAAAGCGTGATACGCCACACCAGCACTGCCGAAGCACCGTGGATTATCATCGAAGGGGCGGATGCGCGTTATCGTAGTCTCACCGTGGGCAAGGTCATACTCGAGTCGTTGCATAAACGTTTGGCGGAATCCGGCAAGAAAAAAGAGGTGCCGGTGCGCGCCGCGCCGCTGTTGCCTTCCATCGACAATGTGCATCTTTTGAAAACGCTGGACCTGACGCAAAAACTGGAGAAGAAAAAGTTTGAGGCCGCGCTGGAAAAATATCAGGGCAAGCTGGCTTTGCTCACGCGTGATCCGCGTTTCAAAGACATCACGGTGGTGGCCGTATTTGAAGGCAATGATGCGGCGGGCAAGGGCGGCAGTATCCGGCGTATCACCAGTGCCGTGGATGCGCGCCAATATCAGGTCGTACCTATCGCCGCACCGACCGAGGAAGAGCGCGCGCAGCCCTATCTGTGGCGCTTCTGGAGGCATGTGCCGCGCAAGGGGCGGGTCACGATCTTCGACCGCTCATGGTATGGACGTGTGCTGGTCGAGCGTGTAGAAAAATATTGCTCCGAGGCGGATTGGATGCGTGCCTATCTGGAGATCAATGACTTTGAGGCGCAGCTCGTGCGGCACAAGATTGTGGTGGTTAAGTTTTGGCTGACCATTAGCAAGGAAGAGCAGTTGCGCCGTTTCGAGGAGCGCAAGAAGACCGGGTTCAAACGTTTTAAAATTACCGATGAGGACTGGCGTAACCGCGATAAATGGGAAGCCTACGAGCAGGCGATCTGCGACATGGTCGATCGAACCAGCACCCGAGCCGTGCCGTGGACGCTGGTCGAGGCCAACGATAAGAATTTCGCGCGCATCAAGGTATTAAAAACCCTGTGCCAGCGTATTGAGGCGGCATTGAAGTGTAGTGAGCAAGATTAAGGCTGACCTCATTTGAGCGGCTTGTAAGGGCGGTCGTGTTGGAGATAAGATGCGCCTCACGCTGTCAGGCGGGCGAGAATGAATCTAGGGGGGATTATGAAGGCAGGAGTTTGTTTGTTGATAGTATTGTTTCTGGCCGGGTGCCGCACTCTGGAGGGAATAGGCAAGGATTTGCAAAAGGGTGGCGAAATGATTGAAAAAGCCGCTAAGTGATCAGGTGTCGCCGCGCTGTTAATGGCGCGCGTTCGTAAAATAAAGATGCCGTCAGGTTTATATCTGACGGCATCTTTGTTTTGTGTCTTCAGCCAAGGCCGATGAACTTAGTTCAGCTTTAAATCTCCGATGCCGGACATGAGGTCGGTATCTTTCGAGTGCTGGCTGTTGAGCTTGATATTCAAGCGCAGATCGTTGAGCGAATCGGCGTTCTTTAGCGCTTCCTCGTAGCTGATCTTGTCGGTTTCGTACAGGTCGAACAGCGCCTGGTCGAAGGTCTGCATACCGATCTCGCGCGATTTCGACATGACGGTTTTGATCTGATTGACCTCGCCCTTGAAGATGAGGTCGGCAATCAGCGGTGAATTGAGCATGATTTCAATGGCGGCGGCGCGTCCCGTGCCGTCTTTCTTGGGGATGAGGCGTTGCGAGATGAGTGCCCTGACATTCAGCGACAAGTCCATGAGCAACTGCGCGCGGCGCTCTTCCGGAAAGAAGTTGATGATGCGATCCAGTGCCTGATTGGCACTGTTGGCGTGCAAAGTGGCTAGGCACATGTGTCCGGTTTCCGCGAAGGCAATGGCGTGTTCCATCGTTTCATGGTCGCGTATTTCGCCGATGAGAATCACGTCCGGAGCCTGACGCAGCGTGTTCTTCAGCGCGGCATGCCATGACTCGGTGTCAACACCCACTTCGCGGTGGGTGATGATGCAGTTGATGTGTTCATGCACGTATTCCACCGGGTCTTCGATGGTGATGATGTGGCCGTAGCTGGTCTTGTTGCGGTGGCCGATCATGGCAGCCAGCGTGGTGGACTTCCCCGAGCCGGTACCGCCGACCAAAATGGCGAGTCCGCGTTTGGACATCACCACATCTTTCAGCACAGGCGGCAATCCCATTTCGTCGAAGTCGGGAATCTTGGTGGTGATGGTGCGCAACACCATGCCCACGCGCTGTTGCTGCATGAAGATATTGACGCGGAAACGGCCGATGCCGGGCGGGCTAATGGCAAAGTTGCACTCGTGTGTGGACTCGAATTCCGCAGCCTGTCTGTCGTTCATGATGCTGCGCGCCAGCTCTTGTGTGTGCACGGCAGTCAAAGCCTGCGGCGATACCGGTGTCATCTTCCCGTCCACTTTAAACGCGGGCGGAAATCCGCTGGTGATAAACAGGTCGGAGGCTTTTTTGCTGATCATGCCGCGCAGCAGGTTGTGTATCAGTTCGGTGGCTTGATCTCTTTCCATTGCAGTGTCTCCTTGGGGCAGTATTCAAATAACTGCCGTGTGTATTATTTGCCGGGGAACAGGTCTTTGTTCATGGCCTTGCCGCGGGCTTCTTCGGAAGACACAATGTTGCGTTTCACCAGATCCTGTAGACACTGGTCCAGCGTCTGCATACCGATACCGCCGCCGGTCTGGATGGCGGAATACATCTGCGGTACTTTGGCTTCGCGGATCAGATTGCGGATGGCCGGGGTGCAGATCATGATTTCGTGTGCGGCGGCGCGGCCTGTCCCGTCCTTGGTCTTGAGTAGCGTTTGCGAGATGACTGCACGCAGGGATTCGGACAACATGGCGCGCACCATTTCTTTTTCGTCGGCAGGGAACACGTCGATGATACGGTCAATGGTCTTGGCGGCGGAACTGGTGTGCAGGGTACCGAATACCAAGTGGCCGGTTTCTGCGGCGGACATGGCAAGGCGTATGGTTTCCAAGTCGCGCATTTCGCCGACCAGAATCACGTCCGGGTCCTCACGCAATGCCGAACGCAGTGCGTTTTGGAACGACAGTGTGTGCGGGCCGACTTCGCGCTGGTTGACCAGACATTTTTTCGATTCATGCACGAATTCAATCGGGTCTTCGACGGTCAGGATGTGCCCCATCTCATGCTCGTTGCGGTGGTTAACCATGGCGGCCAGCGTGGTGGATTTACCCGAACCGGTCGGGCCGGTCACCAACACCAGGCCGCGCGGATAATCGGAGAGCTGCTCGAATATCTTGGGGGCTTTCAGATCTTCCAGCGACAGGATTTTGGAGGGGATGGTACGCATCACCGCGCCCGCGCCACGATTGTGTATGAACGCATTCACGCGGAAACGCGCCAAGCCGGGCACTTCAAACGAGAAGTCGAGCTCTTTGTTCTCTTCGTAATATTTGCGCTGCTGGTCGTTCATGATGTCATAAATCATGGCGTGCACTTCTTTGTGCTCCATCGGCGGCAAATTGATGCGGCGGATGTCCCCGTGGACGCGGATCATGGGCGGCAAACCGGCGGAAAGGTGCAAATCGGAAGCTTTATTCTTGACGCCGAAGGCGAGCAGTTCAGTGATATCCATTATAATTCCTCATTCATTTCGCGAGCGCATTCGGGCGGGTCGCGAGGCCAATCAACAGCGCACAGGATTATGACTGCAATCCTTTCCAACTTGCAAGTAATCCGCCTCGCCATCGCGCAGGCGGCACAAGCCGTACAGCGTGATCCGGCGGGGATTATGCTGTTGGCGGTGAGCAAGACCTTTCCCGCAGAAGCGGTGCGCGAGGCGTATGCGGCAGGTCAGTGCGCATTCGGTGAAAACTATGTTCAGGAAGCATTGGACAAGATCGAAGCGCTGCGCGATCTTCCGCTGGAATGGCACTTTATCGGGCCCATCCAGAGCAACAAGACGCGCGTTATCGCGGAGAGTTTTTCCTGGGTGCACGGTGTGGACAGGCTGAAGATCGCGCAACGTTTATCCGAACAGCGCCAGCTACATCTGCCGCCGCTCAATATCTGCCTGCAGGTGAATGTGAGCGGCGAGGGCAGCAAGAGCGGTGTCGCGCCGGAGGAGGTGGAGGCGCTGGCGTTGCAAGTAGTCAAGCTACCCGGGCTCAAATTGCGCGGCCTGATGGCGATACCGGCACCTGCCGATGCCCCAGCCGCACAGCGTTTGCCGTTTGCACAGATGCAGAGGCTGCTGCAGCAACTCAATGCTCATGGATTGTCACTCGATACTCTGTCGATGGGCATGTCGCACGACTATCCTGCCGCGATTGCCGAAGGCGCGACTATCGTGCGTGTCGGCACGGCGATCTTCGGTGTGCGTACAAGACCGCAACCATGAATCCGCAAAAAGTCCGGCGTGAGCAAGTGCGCAAACTGGAAGATCTGCCCAACATCGGCAAGGCGATGGCCGCAGATCTGTGCCTGATCGGTATACAGCTGCCGGAGCAACTGCTCGAACGCGAGGCTTTTGAGATGTATGAGATGTTGTGCGAGCGCACCGGGCAGCGTCATGATCCCTGTGTGATTGACGTGTTCCTCTCCATTGTTTCTTTTATGCGGGGCGGGGAGGCCTTGCCGTGGTGGACTTTTACGCAGGAGCGGAAGCGGTCAAGGATGGGGTGAGGTTTTGTGGTGCAGTTTGTTTTCTCAACCAATCACGGAAGGTAACGACTTTTTCCAGCGCCAATCTGTTTTGCGGAATCACTAGGTCGTAGCCCAGCGTGCTGGGGATGGACTGGTTCAGCAGATGCACCAAGCGTCCGGCTTGCAAATCGTCCGCGACTGGACTGTGCCAGCACAGTGCCACGCCCAGTCCCGATACGGCGGCCTGTATCACTAGATTGGCATCGCCGAAATGCCGGATGCGCGGGGGCGTGGCGTTGACCCCCAGCGTTGCCAGCCAAGTGATCCAGTCGGGGAACATGCCGTTCTCGATGTGCCAGTCGTCTTCGAGCAGCGGGTGGGCGATCAGGTCGTGCGGCATGCGGATGCTTGCCGCCAAAGCCGGAGCAGCGACCGGGATAATCGCTTCCGGCATCAGGCGCTCGGAGCTCAGACCGGGGTAGCTGCCCGCACCGAAACGGATTGCCACATCTACATCTTCCACCTGAAAATTCACCGGGCGCTTGGTGGCATGCAGGCGCAGTTCGATGCCGGGGTGTTGTGTCTGAAAATCTTCCAGACGCGGCACGAGCCAGCGCGAGGCGAACGCTGGCGGGGCGGAAATCACCAGCGTGTTGTTCTGCGTGTTCGGGCGCGCTTTTAGCATGGCGCGTTCGATCTGGTCGAGTGCTTCGGAGAGCAGTGGTAACACGGTGTGTGCGGTATCGCTGAGCGCGAGTTTTTTGCCGCGCACGAACAGCGCCACGCCCAGATGGTCTTCCAGCAGCTTCACTTGCTGGCTGATGGCGGCGGGGGTGACGTGTAATTCCTCGGCGGCACGCGCGAACGAAAGGTGGCGCGCGGCAGCTTCAAAAGCGCGCACGGCATTGAGCGGAGGGAGTTGTCTGGGCATTGATATTCTCAAAAAATATGCTTGTCATTCCCGCGTAGGCGGGAATCCAGTTAATTGAATAATCCCTTGCGCAGCAAGGACAAACCCCAATGGCATGTTGAATAAAACCGCTGGATTCCCGCCTGCGCGGGAATGACGGTCAAGCATTAGAATATCTAATTGGTCTGTTTAGAAACTATCGTTTGTACCGAATTAAACAGACAAATAGACTGCGCGGCAACAAATTTTTCTAATGGAGTGAATGATGGTGAACGGCAGCACGTATTTACTGGTGACAACCGCCGTATTTTTCTGGGGCGCGAATTTCCTGCTGGGCGGTTATGTGATTCACGACATCCCGCCGCTGTGGGCCGCGGCCATGCGCTTCGTGCTGGGGGCGTTGTTGATGTTCGCCATCGTGGGCATCAAGCGCGAAAACCTGTTTGCCCCGCTGCGCAAAAATATCGGCATTTACTTCATGCTCGGCGTAGTCGGCATCGTCGGCTTCAATTTATTTTTCTTCTACGCGCTGAGCTACACCTCGGCCAACAATGCTGCGCTGATTATGGCGACCAACCCTTTGTTGACCACCTTACTGGCCGCCGTCGTGCTGAGCGAGCGCCCCGGCCTACGCCACCTCATTGCCTTGCCCATCGCGCTGGCCGGTGTGGCGGTGGTGGTAACGCACGGCGATTTGCATAGCCTGCTCACCTTGCAGCTTTCTATCGGCGATCTGCTCATGCTGGCCGGGGATGTTTTCTGGGCGCTGTACAACGTGCTGTGCCGTCGCTACATGCCGCAAGCCTCGCCGCTGGTGAATACCACTTGGATCATGACTGCGGGCGCGCTCGTGCTGCTCTGCGTGGCGCTAGGCAGCAATGCGCATCTCGCGGTGCTCGACACCAAGGCCACGCTGGCTATGCTGGTGATGGCGGTCGGCGGCACGGTGCTGGCTTACCTGTTCTGGGGGATAGGCATCGCGCGGCTGGGCGCGGCGCACACTTCTATCTTCATGAACCTTGTCCCGGTATTCGCCATGCTGCTCGGTGCGCTGGTTGCGGATATGCCGACCGCACCGCAACTTGTGGGAGGCTTGCTGGTGCTGGGCGGGGTGACGATTTCGATGTTGCCGGAGCGGCGACTGGAAAAATAATGTGCGGTGATAGTTCGTACCGGAATGCGGCAATTTGAGATAATCCCACGGTTGCAGCGGAATTATTTAAAGGGAGCGGTATGAATATCTGTTTCATTGGCGGCGGCAATATGGCGGGCGCGCTCATAGGCGGGCTGCTTAAGGCCAAATCTTATGTGCCGGAAGAGATCGGCGTGGTGGAGCTGAGCGACGAGGCTTGCACCAAGCTGCACAAGCAGTTCGCCATTCGTGCCACTGTTGATTTGGCGCAAGGTGTGCAGCACAGCGATGTAATCGTGCTGGCGGTGAAGCCGCAGCAGTTGCGCGAAGTGTGTGAAAAGCTGTCCCCGCTGCTGAACGGGCAATTGATTGTCTCCATCGCGGCGGGTATTCGCGCCGGTGATATTTCGCGCTGGCTGAATACGAAAAATATCGTGCGTTGCATGCCCAATACCCCGGCGCTGATCCAGAGCGGCGTGACCGGTTTGTATGCCCTGGCGGAAGTCGGTGATGTGCAGCGCAAGACCGCTGAGAATATTCTCAACGCGGTTGGAAGTACGGTGTGGCTGCAAGATGAAGTGATGCTGGACGGCGTAACAGCGATCTCCGGCAGCGGTCCGGCCTATGTGTTCTACTTCATCGAGGCCATGCAGCAGGCCGCGCGCGAGTTGGGCTTCAACGAAGTGCAGGCCAAGAGTCTGGTGATCGACACCTTTCTCGGTGCGGCGAAATTGGCGCAAGCCAGCACGGACGATGCCAGCGTGTTGCGCGCCCGCGTTACCTCCAAGAACGGCACCACCGAACGCGCGCTGCTGAGCATGGAAGCGGACGAAGTGAAGCGGCATATCGTGGCGGCAGTGCATGCCGCGGCGATACGCTCCAAAGAGATGGGTGATGAACTAGGGAGGGCGAACTAAATGTTGAGTCAAGTCGTGTCGTTCTTGTTGGATGTTCTGGTGCAGCCGTTTGCGGCGCTGTTGTTGCTGCGTTTCCATGCGGTATGGCTGCGCGTGCCGATGCGCAATGCCATTGGCGAATTTGTCATGGCCCTGAGTGATTTTGCCGTGCTGCGGCTGCGCCGCTATATCCCCGCCATCGGGAAATTGGATACGACCTCATTTTTGCTGGCACTGCTTGTTGAGGCGTTTTACCTGACCTTGCAATTGTGGACACAGGGCTATCCGTACACGGTGTTCCCTTTCGCCGGTCTGCTGGTGTGGGCGCTGGTGAAGCTCATGGTGTTGAGCATCTATCTGCTGATGATGATGCTTTTCGTGCAGGCGGTGTTGTCATGGGTCAATCCGCATTCGCCTCTCGCCCCCGTGGCCGCGTCGTTCACGCAACGCTTTCTGGCCCCGGTGCGGCGCATCGTGCCCATGGTGGGAAGTATCGATTTTTCCGTGTTGGCGCTGCTCATCATCTGCCAGCTCTTGCTGATTGTGCCCATTGGCTGGCTGGAGCATATCGTATCGCGCATGTTATGAACACGTGGTATCAGCGCAGCGGCGATGTCATCATGCTCACTTTGCATGTCCAGCCGGGCGCGAAGCAGACTAGTGTGACGGGCTTGCACGGCGAGGCGTTGAAGATACGCCTCGCCGCGCCGCCCATCGAAGGGCGCGCCAATGATGCTTTGTTGCGCTTTATCGCGGATCACTTTGCGGTGCCGCTGCGCAGCGTGGAGTTGAAACAGGGAGGGCAGTCTCGCCACAAACGTATCGCCGTGAGCGGCAGCACGCTGGAGCCGGAAAGTCTGCTGCGCTTAAGCTAGTCGTTTTTCTTGGCGGGTATCTTTTTCGGTTTTCTGCTGCCGGACGGTTTGGCGGCGGAGATTAACTTTTCCACTTCTTCCAGTTTTTTTGCGTCGGTCTCGCCGTTCACGTTGATGATGTTCAGCTTGCCCGCGCCCTGATGCAGGTCGTCGGCAAAGTCCAGCACCGCCCCGATTACCGTAAGCTTTCCTTCTTTGAGTTCGTCGGCGAACTTGAGCATGGCCGCTGCAACTTGATTGTGTACATTGGCACTTACCCCCTCTATCCCGGAAAGCTCTTTGCCGATGGTGATATTGTCCAGTTCGCGTTTGATGGCGGGAGCTTCTTTGGAATAGTCCCCGTTGACCGCCGAGATGGCGCCGCAGCGGGAGTGTCCGATGAACATCAGTACCGGCGTGTGCAGATGGTGCACGCCGTATTCGACCGAACCTTCCGTGGTGGCCAGCTGATTGCCGATGTTGCGGACCATGAACAGCTTGCCTTCGGGGTCGGCGCTCAGCATATTGCTCTGTACCCGCGAGTCCGAGCAGCTCACAACCGTTGCCGAGGGATATTGGCCTTTGGCCAGCTGCAGGAAAAATTCACTTTTGTGAGCGGTGTAATAGCTGGTGTTATCCGACTGTATGGATTTGATGAAGCCAGCAACATTGGGGGCGGGGGAGGTTTCGGGAATGGCATCGTTGCGCGCGTGCACCACACCGGCACTCAGTAGAGCGAATACAAAAGCGGATAAAAAAACATGTTTCATCGGGCATCTCCTGTAGGTGGTCGGCGATGGCGCAGTTTAACAGCAGTGTGCTTGTCACACGAACGATGCAGCAGGAGGAAATAAAAAGGCGGCTTAAAGCCGCCTTTTTAGAACCGGATGCCGGTTTTTAGTGATGCTCGTGTGCTGGATGATGGGATGCGAGCTTTACGGAAAGATCGCCTGCGATCTTGTCTGCCTCGATATCGCCATTGACGTTGACGATGTTCAATTTCCCACTGCCCTGTTTCATGTCGTTGGAAAAGTCATACACGCCACCGACGATGATCAGATGCCCGGCTTTGACTTTGTCCCCGAACAAAACCAGCGCCTGTGCGACCTGGTCGTTCACGTTGGCTTTGACACCGTCGATGCTGGCGACTCCCTAGGCGATCTTGATGGTGTCGAGCTCTTTCTTGATCGGGTCTTCCAATGTGGAGTAATCACCGCTGGCGGCTTTAATCGCGCCACAAGAGGAGTGTCCGATGATCAGCAACAGAGATGAATTCAGGTGGTTCACTCCGTATTCGACCGAGCCGGCGGAGGTGGCGATCTGGTTGCCGATATTGCGTACCATGAACAGGTCGCCTTCGGGTGTTTTATCGAGCATGTTGCTTTGCACGCGAGAGTCGGAGCAGGTTACTACGGTGGCGCGAGGATGTTGTCCTTTGGCCAGATTCTGGAAGAAACGTGCGCCATGATGGTGCGCGTATTTCGCTTCTGTGGACATGATCGTTTTGATGAATTGCTGTGCGACCGCGGCATCGCCGTGTTCATGTTCGTCATGGGCAAAAGCGGGGGTGGTGATAACGCTGGCCGCGAATACGGCGGCGGAAAACTTTTTGAACATGTGATCTCCCTGATCGGTTTGTTTGTCGAGTGGTTTGGCTTGCCGGATGATTTTAGCAGAGCGCCGCAAGTAACGCGCTTCCCCTACATCAGGATGACATCGTATTGTTCCTGGGAATATAGGGTCTCCACCTGCAGGGAGACGGTTTTGCCGATGAAGTCGGAAAGCTGGGCAAGGCTTTGTGATTCCTCGTCGAGAAACAGGTCGATGACAGCTTGTGATGCGAGGATGCGGTATTCTCTGGCGTTGAACTGGCGCGCCTCGCGCACGATCTCGCGCAGGATCTCAAAACACACGGTTTGGGCGGTTTTAATCTCGCCCCGGCCCTGGCAGGTCGGGCAGGGTTCGCACAGCACATGCGCTAGGCTTTCGCGGGTGCGCTTGCGTGTCATTTCCACCAGACCCAGCGCGGAGAATCCGTTCACGGTGATGCGCGTACGGTCGCGCGCCAGCATCTTTTTGAATTCCTCGAGCACGGCATCGCGGTGTTCGGTGTTGTCCATATCGATGAAGTCGCAGATGATGATGCCGCCGATGTTGCGTAGGCGCAGTTGCCGCGCGATAACTTGCGCGGCCTCCAGATTGGTTTTGAAAATGGTGTCGTCAAAGGTGCGTCCGCCGACAAATCCGCCGGTATTCACGTCCACCGTGGTGAGCGCCTCGGTCTGGTCGATGATGAGGTAGCCGCCCGATTTCAAATCCACCCGGCGCGACAGCGCGCGCTCGATTTCTTCCTCGACTCCGTACAAATCGAACAGCGGTCTTTCGCCGATGTAGTGGCTGAGTTTGGGGATGGCAGTGGCGATGTAATCCGCCGCGAAGGCGGTCATGCGTTCGTGCGTCTCGCGCGAGTCGATGAGGACGCGCGTGGTTTCTTCGCTCACGAAATCGCGCAGCATGCGCAGGCTGATGTCCAGTTCCTGATACAGCAGTGCCGGGGCGCTCTGGTGTTTTGCCTGATGCTGCAGCTTATCCCAGAGTTTATCGAGGTAGGCGATGTCGGCACGAAAGTCGATGTCGGAGGCAGTTTCGGCAAAGGTGCGGATGATATAGCCGCCGCAATGTTCCTCGGGCAGGGCTTGCTGCAATTTGGAACGCAGCAATTCGCGCTCCTCTTCGCTCTCGATGCGCTGCGAAACTCCGATGTGCGCTTCCTGTGGCAGGTATACGAGAAAACGTCCGGCGATACTGATCTGGGTGGAGAGGCGCGCGCCTTTGGTGCCGATGGGGTCTTTGATGACCTGCACCAGCAGCGTCTGTCCCTCGAACAACACTTTCTCGATGGGTTTTGCCGGTTCGCCGTTGTTGCTGTTCTCCCAGATGTCAGCCACATGCAGAAAGGCAGAGCGTTCCCAGCCGATGTCGATGAAAGCCGACTGCATGCCGGGCAATACGCGTTTTACGCGTCCCACATACACATTGCTCACCATGCCGCGATGGCTGCCGCGTTCGATGTGCAGCTCCTGCACTACACCCTGATGCATGATAGAGACGCGTGTCTCCTGCGGGGTGACGTTGATAAGGATTTCGTCGCTCATGGGGAAGGAAAGCCGAAGGTTTTTAACAGTTCGGCAGTCTCAAACAGTGGCAGCCCCATGACACCGGAGTAGCTGCCCTCAATGCGTTCGATGAATGCGCCCGCAAAGCCCTGGATGCCATAGGCTCCGGCTTTGTCATGCGCCTCATTGCTGAGCAGGTAGCGGTGAATGCGGGTTTCGTCGAGTTTGGCAAAGGTCACGGTGGTGCTGGAAAGCCGCATCTCGGTGCGCTCCTCATAACAGACGGCTACCGCTGTCAGTACCTGATGGCTGCGTCCGGAGAGAGTGCGCAGAATCTCGGCGGCGTGCGCATTGTCGCGCGGTTTGCCGATGATGTTGCCGTCTATCGTGACGGTGGTGTCGGCGGCAATCACCGGGAACGGGGGCAGGTTGCGATACAGCAGGGCTTCCCAGCCGGCCTTTGCCTTGGCTTCGCAGATGCGCTGCACGTATACCAGCGGATCCTCGTTTTCTTCGGGTGTCTCATCCACGCTGATGTTGCGGCGCAAGTCGTTGCGCAACAGCAGCATTTCGTAATTCACGCCGATCTGTTTGAGTAGCTCACGCCGTCTCGGGCTTTGTGAACAGAGATAAACGCGTGACTTTTTTATGCTCATAGTTAAATCACTTTTCTCTTTATTCCCTGTGATAGGGGTGATTGTGCAACAAGCTGTGCGCCCGATACAACTGTTCTGCGAGTAATACTCTGGCCATGCCGTGGGGAAGGGTCAGCGCGGACAGAGCAAGCAGCAGTTGCGCACTGGCGCGCACCGATTCGTGCAGTCCGTCCGCGCCGCCGATGATGAATGCAACATCGCGCCCACCGCCCAGCCAGTCGTGCATCTTCTGCGCTATTTGTTTTGTGTCGAGATGATTGCCGCGCTCATCCAGCACGACACGTGTGACATCTTTGGGCAAGGCGCTTTCGATGCGCTGTGCTTCGGCTTCCATAATCTGCGGCACGGTTTTGCCCGTGGTGCGCGGTTCGGGTTTTACCTCGATAAGAGAGATGCTCGCCTCGCGCGGCATGCGCTTGGCGTATTCGTTGAACCCCGTTGTAATCCATTCCGGCATCTTGTTGCCGACGGCCAGAATGAGAAATTTCAAGATAAAAACTCCGCCGCCGGGACACAGAGATGCGGGGATAGCACAAAGAGTGTTTGTGTGTTGTTTGCAGTGTCACGGATGTCGGCTGTGCAAAACATGTTTTCCTCGAAGCCTCTGTGCAGCCAATGAATTAGCTTTTGTTTGCCGCGTGTGTGCGGGGGGTTGCGCCCCACAGCTCTTCCAGATTGTAGTAGGCGCGTACCGCGGGCTGCATGACATGCACCAGCACATCGCCCAGATCGACCAGAACCCATTCGCCGCTTTTTTCGCCCTCGGTGCTGAGAATAGTTTCACCGGCTTCCTGCAGTTTTTTAACGACGTTGTCGGCAAGTGATTTGGTCTGGCGGTTGGATGATCCGCTGGCGACAATCATGCACTCGAACAGCGGGCTGCGTTTGCTGGTGTTGATGACGGTGATGTCGGTGGCCTTGATATCTTCAAGTGCGGCGACGACGAGTTGGGTTTTTTGTTCGACAGTTAACATAGGGTGTACGGGTGGGTTTGGATAAAAGAAGCAACAGCGTCGGGCACGAGGGCATGGATGTTTTTTCCCTCGGTACAACGTCTGCGAATATCGGTGGCGGAAATTTCCAGCGCCGGAATGTTGAGCACCGCGATGTGGCCGCACGGACTTTCATGCAGTAATTGCGGAGAGGGGGCCAGTCGTGCCGTGTATTCACGCAACAGCGCGGGGTCGGCATTTGCCATGGCGTTTCCCAGCGGTTGCCCGGGGCGTTGCATGACGACGATGTGCGCCAGTTCAAACAGGCGTTGCCATGTATGCCATGTGTGCAAGAGCGCAAACGCATCGCTGCCCAGCAACAGGCACAGCGGTTGTTGCATGCCGAGTTCTTCGCGCAGCTCGGCCAATGTGTCCGCGGTGTAACAGGCATCGGTGCGATAACTTTCGCGCTGGTCGGCCAGGAATGCAGGATTGTTATGTACCGCCAGTTGCACCATGTGCAGGCGGTCTGCCGCACTGGCACGCGGCGTGTTGCGGTGCGGCGGTGTGCCGCTGGGAATAAAATGCACCGCGCTCAAGCCGCATTGTTCCTGTGCCTCGACCGCGAGACGCAGATGCCCGTTGTGGATCGGATCGAAGGTGCCGCCGAGGATGCCGATAGGTGTGATATTCATGAGTTGCAAAACTCGAAATCCACCACAGAGACACAGAGACACAGAGAAAACTTTCGTTTAAGCCCGTTTCTCAAATTGTTTCCAACATTGTGGAAGTTCGAGTCTGATTGAGTATTGCTTTGCTTCAACTCTGTGCCTTTGTGGTGAATGGTTTCGCTTACAGCGCCAAACGACGCATGTCGGACAGCACATGCGCAAGATAGGTGGTGAAGCGCGCACCGGCTGCGCCGTCGATCACGCGGTGATCGTAGGACAGCGACAGCGGCAGCATCAGGCGCGGTACGAATTCACCGTCTTTCCACACCGGCTTCATGCTGGAGCGCGATACGCCGAGGATGGCGACTTCGGGCGCATTGATGATGGGTGTAAATGCGGTGCCGCCGATGCCGCCCAGACTGGAGATGGTGAAGCAACCGCCCTGCATGTCGGCGGCAGTGATCTTCTTTTCGCGCGCTTTGGCGCTGACCTCGCCCAATTCCTGTGCCAGTTGCACGATGCCTTTTTTATCCACATCGCGAATCACCGGAACCATCAGGCCGTCCGGTGTATCCACAGCCACACCGATATGGATGTATTTCTTCAGGATCAGGTTTTCGCCTGAGGCATCGAGCGAGGCATTGAAATCAGGAAAGTGTTTTAGCGTGATTGCGGCGGCTTTGAGCATAAAGGCCAGCGGCGTGATCTTGATGTTCTGCTTGGCGTACTCCGCGCCGAGTTCTTTGCGGAAAGCTTCCATCTCGCTGATGTCGGCTTCCTCGAACTGGGTGACATGCGGGATGGTGACCCAGTTGCGGTGCAGGTTCGCGCCGGAAATTTTCTTGATGCGCGACAGCGCTTTGCTTTCGACCGCGCCGAATTTGGCGAAGTCCACGACCGGCATGGCCAGCACTTGCAGGCCATTGCCATCGGCCGCGCCTCGCGGTTGCGCGAGCGATTGCTTGACGAAATTCTGCACGTCATCTTTGGTGACGCGGCCTTTTTCGCCGCTGCCTTTGACCTGGGCCAGATTCACGCCCAACTCGCGCGCAAAGCGGCGGATGGAGGGGCTGGCATGCGCGGAGCCGTTGCCGGAGTCGGCTGCCGGTACAGGTGCAGGTGCCGCCGGCGCGGCGACTGGCGCAGGCTTGGAAATCGGTGCGGGAGTTGCGGCGGCAGCTGCTTGTGGCGCCGCCGGGGCGGTTTGAGCCGCCGCGCCGCTTGCTTCAATCGTCACGATCAGCATGCCTTCGGACACTTTGTCGCCCACCTTGACCTTGACTTCTTTTACCAGACCGTCGAACGGCGCAGGCACATCCATTGTTGCCTTGTCGGTTTCCAAGGTCAGCAGCGCTTGCTCCGCTTTGACTATGTCACCCGCTTTGATGCTGACTTCGATGACAGGAACATCTTTGTAATTGCCGATGTCCGGCACCAACACATTTTTAATTTCGGCCATGCTGTTCTCCTTGCCTTAAACCGTCACGGGGTTCGGTTTGTCAGGATTGATCTTGTATTGTTTGATCGCCTTACTCACGGTGCTTGCCGGGATCGCGCCTTCATCAGCCAGTGCTTTGAGTGCAGCGACAGTGACGTAGTAGCGATCCACTTCAAAGAAGCCGCGCAGTTTTTTGCGTGTGTCCGAGCGGCCGAAACCGTCCGTGCCCAATGTCTTATAACGTGCTTTGACAAAGGGGCGGATCTGGTCGGCATAAGAGCGGATGTAGTCGGTGGCGGCGACCACTGCTGTCTTCGCATCCAGGCACGAATCCACATAGCTGGTGCGCGGCTGGGCTTCAGGATGCAGCGTGTTCCAGCGTTCGCAGTCGATGCCGTCGCGGCGCAGTTCGTTGAAGCTGGTCACGCTCCACACATCGGCGGATACGCCGAAATCCTTTTCCAGCAATTCGGCGGCGGCGATCACCTCACGCAAAATGGTGCCGCTGCCCAGCAGTTGCACCTTGGTTTTCGTTTTGGCCGAACCCGTGCTGAACTTGTACATGCCCTTGATGATGCCTTCTTCCGCTCCTTTGGGCATGGCCGGATGCGTGTAGTTTTCATTCATCACGGTGAGGTAATAGAACACGTCTTCCTGGTTCTGGTACATGCGGCGCATGCCGTCCTGCACGATCACGGCCAGCTCGTAGGCGAAGGTCGGGTCGTAGGACACGCAATTGGGGATAGTTGCGGCCATCAGGTGGCTGTGGCCGTCCTGATGCTGCAGACCTTCGCCGTTCAGCGTGGTGCGTCCAGCCGTGCCGCCGACGAGGAAGCCGCGCGCGCGCAGGTCGCCCGCCGCATAGGCCAAGTCGCCGATGCGCTGGAAGCCGAACATCGAGTAGTAGATGTAGAACGGGATCATCGCCACACCGTGGTTGGCGTAGGCGGTGGCGGCGGCAATCCAGTCGGCCATACCGCCCGCTTCGTTGATGCCTTCCTGCAAGATTTGTCCCGATTCGGATTCCTTGTAGAACATCAGTTGGTCGGCATCTTGCGGAGTGTAGAGTTGACCCACCTGCGAGAAGATGCCGAGCTGGCGGAACATGCCTTCCATACCGAAAGTGCGCGATTCATCCGGCACGATAGGCACGATTTGTTTGCCGATGGCTTTATCTTTGACCAGTATGCCGAGTAGGCGCACGAAGGCCATTGTGGTGGAGAATTCGCGGTCTTCGCTGGATTTCAGCAAGGCATCAAATGCCTCTAGTCCGGGAATCTGCAGGGCTTCTGCCACAGGGTGGCGCGCCGGGATGGAGCCCATCGCCGCGCCGCGTTCGCGCAGATATTTCATCTCCTGACTGTCTTCAGCGGGACGCACGAAGGGGAGATGCGGGAGCTGTTCGTCGGTGACCGGAATATTGAAGCGGTCGCGGAATTGGCGCAGCGCATCCTCGCCCACTTTCTTTTGCTGGTGGGTGGTGTTCTGGCCTTCACCCGCCTCGCCCATACCGTAACCTTTCACCGTCTTGGCGAGGATC
>JAGVIV010000090.1 GCA_020055845.1 Betaproteobacteria bacterium | reverse complement strand
TGTCACCACTTCTATTCCCTGCCCGCCCATCTCGCTGAACTCTTTAAGCAACTCTTGCAAGGTTGATCTACCCATCGCCTTACGTCCCGCGGTATAACGCCCAGGATGCGCCAGCACCGCAACGCCTCCCGCACCGCGTATCCAGACGATGGCATCCTGTAGGTCCGCCCATTGATGCGGCACATACCCGGGCTTGCCTTTGACCAGATAACGTTTGAATACACTGGCAACATCTTTACAGTGTCCAGCCTCCACCATATAACGCGCAAAATGAGTACGCCCTATGATTTCCGGATTCGCGGCATAACGATAAGCGCCTTCCAGCACTCCGCCAATACCGGCACGAGCCAAGGATTCCGCCATCAGCTCAGCTCGCCGCCGCCGCCCGCTGCGTATACCCTGCAAACCTGCAAGCAAAACCGTATTTTGAGGATCAATACGCAAACCGACGATATGCAACGTATGACTGCGCCAGCTCACCGAAATCTCGACACCGTTAATGAATGTAATACCGCAACGCGCCGCCGTGGCAGCCGCTTCGCGTAAACCATCCACATCATCGTGATCTGTCAGGGCGAGAAATTTGACGCCACGTTCAGCCGCTCTTGCCACCAGTTCAGACGGTGATAAAAGTCCGTCAGAAACGGTGGAGTGACAATGCAAATCGTAATCGAGCATTACAGGTCGCCACCGCCCTTTTTCATAACCTTACCCTCTTCGGCACGCTTGCGACGCACCTCTTTGGGATCAGCCAACAAAGGGCGATAAATTTCGACGCGATCTTTTTCGCGCAGCACCATATCACTCTTGCTCAATTTACCGAACAGACCGAATTTGCCTTTTTCCAGATCGATTTCAGGATACTTTTCCAAAAGACCGGATAGAACGATGGCATCCGCAATGGTCGATGCCGGTGGCACCTCCAAGCTAAGCAAAGACTGCTCTTGCGGCAAAGCATAGACCAGTTCAATTTTAATTTTGCGATCACTCATTTTTCACATATACCTTTTCTGCGCGGTGAATAAAGGCATCTACAAAGCTATTGGCAATATAGTGGAACACCGGACCGACCATCTTTTCCAGCAATTTGCTGGAAAACTCATAATGCAATCTAAACTCTATTTTACAGGCAGTTGGCGAAAGAGGCGTGAATTGCCAGTTTCCATCAAGCTGCTTGAATGGACCGTCTTGCAAGGTCATCGCAATATTCTGCGGGAATCGACGCACATTTCGGGTGGTAAAGCCCTGCTTGATCTGGTGATAGTTGATATGTATGGTTGCATGGATCGTATCTTCATCCAGCTGCGTTACCTCCGCCCCGCCGCACCAAGGCAGGAACTGAGGATAGTCCACCACATTATCCACCAAAGCGAACATCTGCTCCGCGCTATAGGGAAGCAACACTGATTTTTCAACTAGAGCCATCGCTAACAAAGCTATCTGTACAAAGGCTGGTAGAATATCCCAACACTCCGCAAATTACACCTGCAATCCAATGAGCATCATACAAAATAAAAAAGCCTTCCACGAATACTTCATCGAAGAACGCTTCGAGGCCGGTCTCATGCTCGAGGGATGGGAGGTCAAAGCGATTCGTGCGGGCCGCGCACAACTCAAAGAAGCATATGTCACCATCAAAGACGGGGCACTTTACCTGTTCGGCTCGCATATCAGCCCGCTACTCAATGCCTCCTCCCATATCTATCCGGATCCCGTACGCACACGCAAGCTATTGCTACACCAACGTGAAATCGACAAGCTTCTTGGCAAAGCGCAGCGGGCTGGCTATACCATTATGCCTTTGGATATGCATTACAAGGGCAGCCGCATTAAACTCGACATCGGCCTCGCCAAAGGTAAAAAAGAGCATGACAAACGGGCGACCGAAAAAGAGCGCGAATCCAAACGGGAAGCTGCGCAAGCAATGAAAAAAGAACGCCGCTAACTCGGGCGTAAACAATCAAAGCCAAGCACGCGGCCGGAAAGATTTATTCCTGCAGTTTTTGACTTAGCAGATATTGGATTAATGATCGCAGCTTTGCGGGACGCACAGGCTTGTGCAGCAATTGGATTCCGCGCTCATTCACCATCTTCAGCACCTCAGGAGACGTGTCACCACTGATTAAAATAAATGGCGGCTGGACCTTTAAATACCCTTTTAACCAGTCAGCTATCTCAATACCATCCCCATCCGGCAAGCGATAGTCACAGATCACCAAATCAAAATTTCCTTTGCCGTGAATATCCTTAACTTCCTTCAGTGAGGCCGCCATAGATACATTGGCCCCCCATGACTCGATAATGCCCTGAGTACCTTTACGCACCAGCGGATTATCATCAATAACCAGCACTTCCAGATTATCGAACTCGCTGGGAGCACGCTTCTCCGCAATTTCCTCCCCCGCCTTTAAGTTCGAGTGCTGTTCCGGCATAAGCGAACTGA
>JAGVIV010000236.1 GCA_020055845.1 Betaproteobacteria bacterium | reverse complement strand
GTGCTCTTCCGATCTGATTTGCTCAAGCCGTTTTGCGAACGCTTGCGCGTGCCGGCCGAGTGCCGCGACCTCGCGTTGCTGGTGGCGCGGCACCACGGCAATATCCACCGTGCCAAAGAGTTGCGCGCAGACACTCTGGTCAAACAGTTCGACAGTTGCGACCTGTGGCGCAAGCCGGAACGCTATGCGCAAATACTGCAAGCCTGCGAATCCGACGCGCGCGGCCGCACCGGCCACGAACGCGATACCTATCCGCAAAGCGCCTACCTGCTGCGCTGCGCGCAAGCGGCACAGGCAGTGAATTCAGGCGAGATCGCCCGTGCCTGCGCAGATAAACAGCTGATTCCCGAAAAAATCCGCGAAGCGCGCATGGCGGCGGTGGAGCAAGTCTTAAGGGCCGAGGCTCGCAACGTTTAACGCGGTTTCCCGGTCGTTTTTGTCTGTCAGTTTTGTTTAAGCATGGATGAGCCATAGGGTTCACCCGCACCTCTTCTGCTAAACTGCGCCCCGCTGTTGTATTTATATCTTGTGGACTCGCCGTAACGCCGTTTCATCCTCCATTTGCGAGTGTGAGCGGGTCAGCCGGCCAGCGTGAAGTCTGCCTGATTTGAGTACGATGGAATGTACCGTATCAACGCGCTGCCAGCGAGCAGGTCAGCAGATCCTATTGAGGTACGAAGCTCGTGCACTGCCAAGTCACCAGTTTTTTTCGCCTGTAAAATCGGGCGTGTATCGTCATATCTGCTGTTCGTTCACACGTCCTGGCCGCGCCCATTTTAATTTTATTTGGGGCACTCATGGCATATCTTGCAAAACTCGACACTATCATCCGCGACATCATCGAACCCTCAGCGATTGCGGTTGACCGTGATGGAACATTTCCACGCAGCGCAATTCGCGCCCTCGGTGAAGCCGGATTGCTCGGTCTCACCAGTGCGACCGAAGTGGGTGGTATGGGGATGGGACTGTCGGAAGCCGCGCAAGTCATCGAGCGGATTGCGCAAGCCTGCTCTTCCACAGCCATGGTGGTATGCATGCATTTCAGTGCGACGGCAGTGATCGAAAAATTCGGTGCTGAAGCGTTGCGCCGCGAGGTTGCTGCCGGTCGGCATCTCTCCACGCTGGCATGGTCTGAGGCGGGTTCACGTAGCCACTTCTGGGCTCCGATCGGCACGGCTGTGCCTGATGGTGATGGCTATCTGCTCGATGGCGCGAAGACTATGGTGACTTCGGCGCTTGAAGCGGATTCTTACATCTGGTCTTCGCGACCTGCACAAGCAGAAGGCGCAAGCTCCCTGTGGTTAGTAGACAGCAAGACAGCGGGGCTTACCCAACTTAATCCTTTTGACGGGATGGGCTTGCGTGGCAATGCCTCTGCACCCTTGGTGAGCAAATCAATGCGTCTGCCGCAGTCCGCTTTGCTGGGTACTGACGGTGGCGGTTTCGACATCATGATCGGCGTGGTGCTGCCAGTGTTCTCCACCCTCATCGCTTCCACCTCTATCGGCATCATGGAGACGGCAATCAACCGTTCCATCGCACATGTAAGTGGCAACAAATTCGAGCATATGGACAGTTCGCTGGCCGATCTGCCCACCATCCGCGCCTACATCGCTCGCGCAAAGATTCGCGCCGACATGGCACGCATGCTGCGTGACGACACCTTGGTGGCATTGTCCACAGGGCGTGCCGATGCGATGTTGCGCGTGATGGAAGTTAAAGCGGCTGCGGCCGAGTCGGCATTGGAAGTGACCGATATCGCCATGCGCGTCGGTGGTGGCGCAGCATTCCGTAAGGATGTGGGCGTGGATCGTTGCTTCCGCGATGCGCGCGCCGCATCCATCATGGCGCCAACTTCGGATGTTCTCTATGATTTCATCGGCAAGGCCGTTTGCGGCATGCCGGTATTCGGTTAAGGATCGCACATGACACGTCCGCTGATTATGGGTGCTGTTGCTTATGCGCCCAAAGTAGTGACCATCTGGGAAGGTTTTAAAGAATATTTTCGCGCTCACGATTTTGAGTTCGACTTCATTCTGTATTCCAACTACGAAAGCCAGGTTGAGGCGCAATTCAACGGCAGCATAGACATCGCCTGGAACTCCCCGCTGGCATGGGTGCGGGCGGATCGCATGGCGCGCGCACGCGGCCAGAGCGTGCGTGCTGTCGCCATGCGCGACACGGATTGCGGCCTCGCTTCTGTGCTGGTGGTACGAAGCGATTCCGTGGTGGGCGAGGTGTCCGCACTGCGCGGAAAAACGGTGGGGTTCGGCGCGATTGATTCGCCGCAGGCCAATTTAATCCCGCTTGATCATTTGCGCGCGCAAGGTTTAGTCGCGGGATGCGATTACACCGCGCGGCGCTTTGACCTGCTCTGCGGTAAACACGGCGACCACATCGGCGGAGAGCGCGATGCGGCACAGGCGCTGATGGCGGGCGAGATCGATGCGGCATGGATGATAGACGGCAACCATCTGGCCTTCTCGCGTGAGGGTGTGTTGCCTGCAGGGGCGACGCGCATCGTGGCGCGCACCGGAGCCTATGATCATTGCAACTTCACCACCAGCCCCGGCGCAGCCGATGAATCGGTGGCGCGCTTTGTCGAGTTATTGATGGGCATGGCATGGGACGATCCGAGCGTGCGTCCGCTGTTGGAACTGGAAGGACTTAAGGCTTGGCGTGAAGGGCGCACCAGCGGCTATGCTTTGCTGGAACGAGCAGTGGACGATGAAAAGTTCTATGACGCAAAAGGAAACATTCTTGTTGCCGATTATCGATATTGAAAATCTGGGACTGGATGCCGGAGCGCATCTGCTCATCAAGCACGGATTGGCGGGCGTTCCGGTCGGCGGTGAAATACGGGTCACTGGCAACGCATTCGGATGGGAAGCGCAGCTTTCCGCATGGTGTCGCGCACAGGGGCATCCTCTCATCTTCGTCGATGGAAAAGCACACATCACCCGCAGCGACATTCATGCGGGACGCTGGCGCGGCGCGACTCAAACCGGCCATGCCGATCCCAAACAAAATGGCGCAGTGCATGAACATGCGCTGCCCTGTTATGGCCTCGCGGCACGCGGAGCGACAGTGGAAGCGGGCGCGCCGGAATATGTGTTCCGCCTGAATCAGAAACATGAAGTGTGGGCGGATAACGCCGCCGAGCTTTACTCCCAGGCCGTCGCCGCACAATGGAACGCGGATCAGGCGATAGACTGGAACGCCGCGTTCGAGCTACCGGACGAAGTGGAAGATGCCGTGGCGCAGGTCATGACCTACATGATAGAAAATGAAAACGCCGCACTGGTTGTCCCTGCGCGTTTTCTCGGTCAGGTGCATCCGCATTTCCGCGAAGTGCAGGCGGTGCTGTCCATTCAAGTGGCCGACGAAGCACGCCACATTGATGTTTTCACCCGCCGCCTGCGTCTGCGCGGACGCGAACCGGCGCTATCCACCGCGGGCGGTCAGGCTTCACTTAAAACTTTGCTCGATGAGCCGGATTTTTCCGTGGCCGGATTTCTGCTGTCTGTGCTCGGCGAAGGTACTTTTGTCAGCTTGCTCAACTTTCTCCATGCCCATGCCCCCGATCCGGTGACCCGCCAGATTGCCCGGCTGGCGGCAATCGACGAGGGGCGTCATGTCGCTTTCGGCATGGCGCATCTGTTGCGAAGGCTGGAGCACGAGCCGGAATTTCGCCCCCGGCTTGCCCTTGCAGTGGAGACGCGCAACGAGGCGCTTTCCGGCACGTCGGGGCTTAACGAGGAAGTGTTCGATGCCTTGGTTTTGCTGGCCGCAGGGGAATTTACGCCGGCTGCAATTGCCGCAGGCTATGCCCGTGTGCAAGGGCTCATGAGTGATATGGCGGATGGTCGGCTCGCCCGGCTGCAGCGGCTTGGGTTCGAAGGAAAGTCCGCGCAACGGCTGGCCTCGCTGCACACGCGGAACTTCATGTGAGATGCAGCGAATCTAATCGTGTTCAATAGCGGCCAGTTGAATTTTTCCGGGCGCTGGATTTTATAGCCCGGAGTTTTACAGCGCTAATCAGCAAGCCAGAGCAGTCCGCCATGCTTGCAGTTTGTCCGTATAAGGTATGCGCGCATGCGTCGGACTGGTCGAAGGCAGGCGCTGAAATACCAGCGGCGGTAAAGCCCGTTTGTCCGATACCCACTTTTGGAAACTCTGTTCGGCTTTGCCGCCGTTGAAAAACACCGCGTTGAGACGCGCATGCCGCGCGAAAAAGGCGCTGAAGTCATTGGCGGTTTCGGCTCTGATGTCCGCATCGAGGCTGCCTTCGCGCTCGCAGGAGGCCAGCACATCCCATAACGCGATACCGGATGATTTCAGGATTGCTAGCCGTTGCGCATAAGGCAGATCGGGATGCGCGCCGATCAGTTCGCCCATGATTTTCCAGAAGGCGTTTTGCGGATGGGCGTAATACTGGTTTTGCCGCAGCGATTCTTTGCCGGGCATGCTGCCAAGAATCAATATACGGGACTCTGCATTACAGACTGGTGCGAAGCATTGAGGATTCGTCATGCAATCACAACATCCTCGATAAATCGCCGCGCAAAAATCCCGCCAGGGGTTGCTCCATGCCTTTGCCTAACGCAATCACCTTAAACAACTCGCCCATTTCCGCCGGGCTGGTGAGTTTTTGTAGTTGCGCGGACAGCGGCAGATAGGCTTTGAGATCGTCCGGCGACACTTCTTTGAGGAAATCCATGATGCCGTTGTTGAACAGAAAATGCGCTTGCGAGGTGTAGCCTAAGAAGTGCGCGCCGTGGTCGATGGCGGCTTCGGCGATGGCGGTGAAATCGACGTGGGCGGTGATGTCCTGCAAACCCGGCAGGTAGAACGGATCGTCGTGGGCGTGGTGGCGGTAGTGGCACATCAGCGTGCCGCGATTGCGTTGCGGATGGTAATACTCGCGCGCACCGAAACCGTAGTCGATGAACAGCAGCGCGCCACGGCTCATGCGTTCGCACAGGCTGGCGACAAGGCCGCGCGAAGCGGGGGACACTTCGGTGAGGTAGTCGTCGGGGACATTGATGGTTTGCGTGATGGCGAGCAGTGCGGCGTTTTCCGGTGTGCGGTCTTGCCAGGCAAAACTGTTTTCGGCATTCACTACTCCGCGCTCGAATACCGCCAGTTCCCTCTCCCCGTGGGATAGGGCTAGGGTGAGGGGATTTCCGTTAAAGGAGGCTGTAGCCGAATGAGCTCCCTCACCCCCAGCCCCGCTTAAACTCCCGCTCCCTCCGGGAGAGGGCATGGGGTGAGGGTTGGGCGAGGGGAGCCAATGCAGCAGATGCACAGGTAAAGCATCCAGCACTTCGTTGCCGATCACCGCGCCGGAGAGCGTCTCCGGCAAGGCATCCAGCCAATGCACGCGGGCGGCGAGGTGCGGTATTTTTTCTTTGAGCAAGGCTTGCTGGCGCTGGCGCAAATCGGCGCTTACTTCGAGTATCGAATAACTTTCCGGGAGCTTGTTTAGTCGTTCGAGTTCGCAAAGAATATCCAGTGCCAGCTTGCCGCTGCCCGCGCCGAGTTCGAGGATGTGTGGCGTGCTGGCCTGCATCACCTCGACCAGTTGCCTCGCCACGGTGCGCCCGAACAATGCGGACAATTCCGGCGCAGTGATGAAGTCGCCCGCTTCGCCGAATTTGCGCGCACCTGCGGTGTAGTACCCCAAGCCGGGGGCGTACAGCGCCAGCTCCATAAAGCGCGAGAACGGTATCCAGCCGCCTTGGGCGGCGATGTCACTGTGAATCAGTTCGGCGAGTTGTTGGCTATGGGCGAGCGCGTCGGCTGAGGGGGGGGGCAGTGATGTGGTCATGGTCAGGTATAATCCGCGAGGTGCGTGAGTGTAGTGGAGAGGATGATGCAAGGCAAAGTGGTGTTAGTGACCGGAGGAGCAAAACGCGTGGGCGCGGCAATCTGCCGCCGTTTGCACGCGGCCGGTGCAAACATCGTGATTCACTATCGCAGTTCTTTGGATGAAGCGCTTGCGCTGTGCGCAGAGCTGGAAGCGCTGCGCGAAAATTCCGCGCATTGCATACAGGCCGATTTGCTCGACATCGCCGCATTGCGGACGATGATTGATGGGGCGATAAAACATTTCGGCAGGCTTGATGCGCTGGTTAATAATGCGTCCAGTTTTTATGCCACGCCGCTGTCGCGGGTGAATGAATTGCAATGGGATGATTTGCTCGGCACAAACCTGAAGGCGCCGCTGTTTTTGGCGCAGGCTGCCGCGGATGAATTGCGCCATCGCGGCGGCTCGATTGTGAATATCGCCGACATCCATGCCGAGCGCCCCATGCACGGGCATCTGCTGTACAGCGCGGCCAAAGCCGGGCTGGTCGCGTTGACCAAGGGCTTGGCGCAGGAGATGGCACCCCAGGTGCGTGTCAATGCCGTCGCTCCGGGAGTGATCAGTTGGCCGGAAGACCCCGAATGGGCGGACGAGGAACGTCGCAGCAAAATTGTGGCGCACACACTGCTTAAACGTGAAGGTCAGCCGGATGACATCGCGCGTACCGTACATTTTTTGCTTGCCGATGCGCCTTACATCACGGGACAGGTGATTTCCGTGGATGGCGGGCGCAGTATCAACCTTTAACCCCTCACCACAGAGACACGGAGACACAGAGAAAACCAAAAACGCTTTTGACAAATTGAGGCTCAAGTTTCATCCAGCCTTCGCGCATCAGTTTTTGTAGTTCTCCGTGCCTCTGTATCTCTGGGGTGGATTATGAATTTATCCGCTATGAACGACATCGTACAGCCCATTCATTTCGAGCACCGCTCCGCGAATTTCAACCGACTTAAAGGCCGGCTGGAAAGCGCGGTGGGTAAAGCCATCGGCGATTTCAATATGATCGAGAACGGCGATACCGTGATGGTGTGCCTCTCCGGCGGCAAGGATTCCTATACGCTGCTGGATATTCTGCTCACGCTGCGCAAGCGCGCACCTATCGACTTTAAGATTGTGGCGATGAATTTGGACCAGAAACAGCCGGGCTTCCCCGCGGATGTGCTGCCGAATTATTTGAAAAAAGTCGGTGTCGATTTTCACATTGAAACGCAGGACACCTACTCCATCGTCAAAGCGAAAATCCCCGAGGGAAAGACCACCTGTTCGCTGTGCTCGCGCCTTCGGCGCGGCATCATCTACAAGGTGGCGGGCGAGCTGGGCGCGAACAAAATCGCGCTGGGTCACCACCGCGACGACATGGTGGAAACGTTATTTTTGAATATGTTCTTCGGTGGAAAACTCAAGGCCATGCCGCCCAAACTGGTTACTGACAAGGGCGATCACATTGTCATTCGTCCCCTGGCGTATTGCGCCGAGAGTGACATCGCCCGCTATGCACGCGGCATGGAGTTTCCCATCATCCCGTGCAACCTGTGCGGCTCGCAGGAGAATCTGCAGCGCCAGAATATCAAAGAGATGCTCACGAACTGGGAGCGGGAATATCCGGGGCGCAGTCAGACCATTTTCACCGCCATGCAAAATGTCAAACCCTCTCATCTACTCGACGGGAAGCTGTTCGATTTTAAGAATATTCAGCCGGGTGCCGTGGTGGAAGAGGGCGACGTGGCTTTTGATTAAGGTGTAGTTGCGGTACTCGTGCCGCGCGTGGATTATCGGGTTTCTTGCGGCAGGTTAAATTCGACCTCAACCTCGGATCCGTTGCCGAAAAAGCGCACGCTGCGGCACACATTGTACAAAAGCGGAATGCCGCGCCCATGCCGGGCTGTTCCCTCGGCGCACTGGGTGGCGCAATGGCGGTGGTCGAACCCGTTGCCGCTGTCTTTTACACGGATACGCAGAAAGGTGCTGCCGTCGGTGTTGGAAACTTTCTCCAGGTGGAGCTGAATCTGTCCTGTCTCGAGCGTGTTCAGGCGCAGTGCGCGCTCCTCAAAATATCTTTCCAGTCCGTCCTCGTGGTGTTTGAGTCGCGAATCCAGTTTCAGTACGCCGTGGTCCAGTGCGTTGTTGAACATCTCGGACAGAATCATGAAGATTTCGCCGCTGCGCTCCCCGTCTTTTTCGACTTGCTGCACGATATCCAGCAGCAGCGGTACGACATCCAGTTTTTTAATCTGCTGCATGGACAGGGTCAGGGCAAACTGCCAGATGATTGCGCCGCGGAACAATTGGCGCCGGTTTTTTTCCGGCGGCTGTAACGCCGAGGTCGTACGCCGCCCGTCGAATTTGAATTGCGCCATCATTAGGGCGATGTCATCGATGCTGCTTGCACTTGTGCGGCAATGGGACTCGATGGCGTGAACGATATTCTGGGTGCGCACCTCGAAATCTTCGATGCGTGCAGCATCCAACAGACCTTGTATGCCGAACGGTTGTTTGTGTTCGTTCTCCAGCTCGGTCACCCCGTCCGAAAACATCAGCAGGCTGTAAGCGTTGTTCTCATAGGAGAAATATTCCACTGAGGTGTCGAACCGCTCGTCCGTCAGAATGCCCATGGCGAGGTGGCGCGGCTTGAAACGATAAACGCAGTTTCCTTGCTCATCTAGGATCAGCGGCGGCGGGCAACCGCCGCTCCAGACCTCGATCATCTGGCTGGCCGTGTCGATGGAAACGAGGATCGCCGCCACGAAATGGCTGGAGGGAAGCGAATCCCTGACTTTGTGATTGATTTCCATGGCGATGGCCGGGATGGTGAAGCCTTTGCCTGTCATCGAGTAAAAGGGGTGGATCATAGGCATCGCTGCGAGAGCAGCGGACAGGCCGTGTCCGGTACTGTCGGCCAGCAGCAGGTGCAGACGGTTGTCCGGTGTGCGCGCGATGGCAATGAGGTCGCCGCTGAAGTTTGCCGCGGGCTTCAAATAGAAACGCACGGCGGGGTCGCGCAGCTTGTCCTGCGCAATCAGTTTGTTCATGTAGCGCGAGGCGATACGCTGTTCTTGCTCGTGGCTATCCAGATAGTGCTCTTGCTTCATGATTTTGTCGGCGAGCCGTTGCTGTAGCTTGGCGATATAGTCGTCTTTTTGTTTGGCGCGGAAGAGGGCGGGTAGAGACCAGCTCTGTAGCGAGCGGTAATGCCATTCCGTCTTGGCGATCTGCTCGGGCGAGGCTTTGTAGCGTAGTGACAGATAGCCGGTATGTTGGCCATTTTCGATGAGCGGAGAGATATTGGCATCAATCCAGTAATAATCGCCGTTCTTGCGGCGATTCTTGATGACGCCGTGCCAAACTTTTCCTTTCACCAGGCCTTTCCAACAATCCGCGAAGATGCGTTGCGGCACATCGGGATGACGCACGATATTATGCGGCTCGCCCAGCAGTTCGCTTTCCAGGAATCCCGAGATTTCGCAAAAATCCCGGTTGCAATAGGTGATGACACCGCGCAGATCGGTTTTGGAAACGAATACCGCACTCGCGGGGACGATATATTCGATGTCAGAAACGGGCTGGTTGTTACGCATCAATCTTCCTTTAGAACAGCTCGATATCGCCGCTCACCGGCTTTTCTTCGATGGTGTGCAGGTATTGCGTTTCTTGCTCGACGATGGTGTTGTTGTGCAGCGAGCGCAGACGCTTGACGCGCACCCGTCCGGTGGCGGGAAAATACACCACCATGCGCGGAAACACATCGCCCACATCTTCGGAGCTGACGCGCAACCCCTCGGTCGCGATGTAGTCGTGTGCGAAAGCGATATTGCGCATGCCGACATCGGTCATGTTGGCGATGATACGCCCGCCGCCGAATAGTTTGACCTCGAGGTTCTGGCGCACACCGCCATTTTTCAATATCTCGTTGATCAGATGCTCCATGGCAAAATTGCCGTAGCGGGTCGCCGCACTGGTGCCCGCGGCTTTCCAGCTGTCGCTCCCGTTTCCGTTCGATGCCGGCAACATGAAGTGATTCATTCCGCCGATACCATTTACGCGGTCGCGGATGCATGCCGAGATGCATGAGCCGAGCGTGGTATAGACGCATTCGTCATTTTTGGTCACATAATATTCGCCGGGATTGAGGCGTGCGGAATAGCTCTCGTAACCTTCGTTCCAGGCGCGCTTGATGTGTTCGAATCCCGGCAGGGGGAGGGGCATGCGGGCGTTGGGGGGGACAGGCATAGTGATTATTTGCCCAGGAATAACTGTTCGGCCTCAGCGATGGCCTGCTGCGCTTCTGTCACTGTGGCCGGTATGACCTCTTCCGCATCCAAGCCGGTAATCTCCCATGCCAGTGGGTCTATGGGGGCGACATCGCCGATGTCGCTGGTGTGTACTTCCGCCATTAGGGCCAGGATGTTGGCGATGTGCACCAGCGCGACCTCGCGCGGGAAGTGCAATTCGCCGCGAATGTCGTGGTGGTACGCGATGCATTCGCCCAGCATGGGCGGGAGTTTCCACTGGGCTGCCAATTCCGCACCCACTTGGGCGTGATCGAAGCCCATGACTTGTCGTTCGGCTTGGTAGACCGGCAGCTCGTCGGCGCTATCCAGCACTAGTAACAAGGCGGCGTGAGCCTGTTCGGGCAGACGGTTGAAGACCACCAGTTCGCCTATGTCATGCAGCAATGCCGCAGTAAACACAGCATCGGCATCGCAGCCGCGAACCTGTTTGGCCAGTATTCTGGCCGCCAGCGCGCAATACAGGCTGTGTCGCCAAAAGTGCTCCATCGATACTAGTGTGTTGGGCAGTCCGTCGAAGGAACTTGCCACCGAGGTGGCCAGTGCCAGACTGCGTATCTGCGAAGTGCCGATGATGGACACCGCTTTGCCGACGGTGTCGATGGTGGAAGAGAAGCCGTAGAAAGAGCTGTTGGCTACACGCAACAGACGTACGGTGAACGAAGGGTCTTGACCGGCTACTTTGGCGATATCGCTGATATTGCTATTGGGGTCGTCGACCAGTTGGCTGATGCGAATGAAAACATCCGGCAGCGTGATTAAACCGCCAACGCCCCGTACTAAATCGGCGATATTTGTCTTCATCTGTGCCTGTCCCGGACGACTTTTCTGTGCTGGAAACACATGGCGCGCTCTGCAGGTGCCGGTGTGTATTTAAGCGATGGTAAAGAGTTTTTTGAAATTGGCGATGTCGAGAATCTGCATCACGGTATGGTTGGGGTTGCGCAGTGCGATTTGTTTGTTCGCGGCCTGCGCGCGTTCGCGCAGCATGAGCAGCATGCCGAGGGCGGAACTGTCCAGATAATCGACTGCCGCGAGGTCAATCTCGATTGCCAATGCCACGCTGTCGTTCAGGATTGCCATGTACGCCTCTTTGAATTCGCGGTGTACGTTAAAGTCGAAGCGACCGCTCAAAGACAGGGTCGTACGATTCTCGTTTTTGCTGTGCTTAATTTCCATTATGTACTCCGTTTAGCTATACCCGATTACCCATCCCGCCAGAACTGATCAGCCGTTGCAATACTTTTTGCGCCATGTCCTGTATCGGCACAATCTCGTCAACCGCGCCCACGGCGACGGCTTCGCGGGGCATTCCATATACTACACAAGTGGCCTCGTCCTGTGCGAAGTTATAGGCTCCCGCCTGGCGCATTTCCAGCATGCCAATGGCCCCGTCTTTGCCCATGCCGGTGAGCATTACGCCGATGACGTTTTTGCCGGCGTTTTGCGCTACGGAGCGGAATAATACCTCTACCGAAGGACGATGGTGATTCACCGCGGGAGCTTGGCTTAACTCGGTCATATAGTTTGTGCCGCTGCGTTTGAGCAGAAGGTGCGAGTGACCAGGGGCGATATACGCATGGCCGGGCAGGATGCGCTCATTGCCTTCGGCTTCTTTGACGGTGATCTTGCACAGACCGTCCAGACGCGCTGCGAAAGATTTGGTGAACGCCTCGGGCATATGTTGCGCGATGACGATGCCCGGCGCATCGGCGGGCAGACGAACGAGGAACTCTTTGATCGCTTCGGTCCCTCCCGTGGATGCGCCTACCGCAATGATTTTTTCAGTGCTGCCGATGCGCGTGCCCAGCGACGGTAATGTTTCGCGGATGACGGGCGTGCGGGGGATGCGGAATTTTCCGCGTGCCTGATAGGCTGCGCGAATTCGATCGGCAATGGTGTCGGCGTATTCGCGCAAACCGTCGGCGATGCCCATTTTGGGTTTGGGTAAAAAGTCCACGGCTCCCAGCTCCAGTGCGCGCAAGGCAGCTTCCGATCCGCGCTCGGTCAGGCTGGAGATCATCAGTACCGGCATGGGATGCAGGCGCATCAATTTATCCAGAAAGGTCAGCCCGTCCATCTGCGGCATCTCGACATCCAGCAGAGCACATCGGGATTCAGCGTCTTGATCATTTCCCGCGCCTGCAGCGGATTGGAGGCCGCGCCGACCACATGCAGGTCGGCAAAGGAGTTGATGACTTCGGTGAGGATGGCGCGAATCAGTGCCGAATCATCGATGATGAGGACGTTGATTTTTTTTGCGGGAATGGATCCAGTGAGCATTGGGCTATCTCGATTTTGTGGCGTATGCGCGAAGGGAGCAGGGCGACGTTGTCATGGTGGAGGCCCTTACCGGCTTTCCTCGGCTTTGTGCGCTTCGCTGAATTTAGGTGTCAGTTCATACACCGTCTTGCCGCGCAGCTTGAAATACTCGTCGGCGTGATGAAAGCTTTCCGAGTGGCCCGCGAACAGCAAGCCGTCGCTGCGCAACAGCGGCACGAATTTTTTCAGAATATCCAGCTGGGTCTGCTTGTCGAAATAGATCATCACATTGCGGCAGAAAATCGCATCCAGCGGTGCTTTGACCGGCCAATTGTTGTGCAGCAGGTTGACTTGGCGGAAGGTAATCATGTCGCTCAGCTCGGGGCGCACATGCACGAATCCGGCTTGTGTTCCCGTGCCGCGCAGAAAGAAACGCTTGACCAGTTCGGGGTCGAGTTTGCTTACGCGCTCGTCGGGATAGATTCCCGCCTTGGCGGTCTCCAGCACTTTGGTATCGAGATCGGTAGCGATGATGCTAACGTGGTGGGCATCGCGTCCGAGCGCGTCGATCACGGTCATTGCCATGGTGTAGGGTTCTTCTCCCGTGGAGGCGGCGGAGCACCACAGGGTGATGGGGCGCTTGCCGTGTATGCCGCGCAGATGTTCGGCCAGAATAGGAAAGTGATGCGGTTCGCGGAAGAACGAAGTCAGATTGGTGGTGAGCGAATTGGTGAACGCCTCCCACTCGACGGGATCGTTATTTTCAAGCAGCGTCAGATAGGCGCCGAAGGTGGAAATTCCGGTGGCGCGTAAACGCCGCGATAGCCTGCTGTAGACTAGTTCCTGTTTGGAATCGCTGAGCGAAATCCCAGCGTGGGCATAGATTAGTTTGCGTACACGTTCAAAATCTTTTGCGGTGAAAAAAAATTCCCGTCCGACCTTTAACTCTTGGTTCTCTGGCATTTGCGCATTCCGACCGACTGTTTCCTGTAGTGTGCCACATGCGGCGAATAACGCAAACCGGCAAGCTATACCGAAGGCGCGCATTCGGTCACGGAACTGACACTTTATCTTGTTAGAATGAAGCCAAATAAAACGATTAAGCATCCGTCGTGCGTACGCGGATTCAGGGATAAGGGAAGTGACGATGGGGCTTCAGAGAATAAACGGATTCTGCCGGATACTGTTTCTGGCAGGAGGGCTGGCGGCGGGGATTGATAGTGCTTCCGCCGCAGAGCAAGAGGACCTTACGGCGCGCTATCAGCTGACCTACAACTGGCAGAAACATCCGGCGTTTGCGGCGAGGTATTCCGGGGCGAACAGTATCGTGAGCAGCGCGGAAGAGATGTACACATTTTCCGCCACGGCTTTTCTGGGGATGCGTCCGTGGCAGGGCGGGGAGCTTTATCTCACGCCGGAAATTGCTTCTGGCATTCCCTTCTCAAACAATCTGGTCGGCCTAGGCGGTTTTAGCAATGGCGAAATCACACGCGCGGCCGGCACGGGGTTCACCCTGTATCGCCAGAAACTTTTTTTGCGTCAGACTTGGAATAACGGCGGCGGCAGTGAGCATGTCGAGCCGGGGCTGAATCAACTGGCCGGATTCGCCGATAAAAACCGCGTGGTATTGACGGTGGGAAATTTTTCGACGTTGGATGTGTTTGATCCGAACACCTACGCCAAAGATGCACGCACTCAATTCATGAACTGGGGCAACTGGACTTATGCCGCGTATGACTATGCCGCTGATGCGCGCGGTTTCGGCTGGGGCTTGGCGCTGGAATGGTATAGGGACGACTGGGCGTTGCGCATTGCGCGTATGTCCGGTCCCCAGGATCCCAATGGTCTGCCGGTCGATCTGGCGCTTGATAAGCATTATGGCGATCAGGTCGAGATCGAGCATGCTCACACTGTGTTTGAGCGTCCGGGGAAGTTGCGCGTGCTGGCTTGGCATAACCGCGCCAAACTCGCCAGCTTCAGCGATGCACTCGTCTGGCTGAATGCGCATCCGGGGCAATATACCGGTCCCGATGCACTGTATGCGGTGCGCGGCGACGAAAAAGACAAATACGGATTGGGCTTCAATGTCGAGCAGGAGCTTAACGCTGCTAGCGGATTTTTCTTGCGCATCATGAAGGCGGACGGGCGCACCGAGACGCATGCATTTACCGAGGTGGACGGTTCTCTGTCCACCGGCGTGGTGTTTAAGGGGGCATCGTGGGGGCGTGGCGCAGATATGCTTGGGGTTTCTCTCATGCAGAACACGCTGTCGGATGAGCGCCGGCGTTTTTTGGAAGCGGGCGGCACCTCGTTTTTCATCGGCGACGGTGCACTGCATTACCGTCCGGAAACTATTTTTGAGGGCTATTACAGTATCGGGTTGAGCAAGAACCTGTGGTTCACGCCCGATTACCAATATATCGAGAATCCCGCGTATAACGCGGAGCGCGGCCCGATACATGTATTCGCGCTGCGTTTGCACGCCGAGCTTTAATCCATAACCCGGGCGCGGGCTTTGTTCGGCTTGTATCTAAGCATGCCGCAAAGCATAGGCTTCAGTTAGAATGCCCCACTTGAATTTCGCGGCGAGCAGTGCGTCGCGCTGAAAAATAAATTCCCCATGCCGAGAACACAAGCTGCCACGAGACGATACTCCGCCACCCTGCGCATCGCAGGGCCGTTGCTGCTGCTGTCGGCGTGTGCAGCCGGGCCGGATTTTAAGCGCCCCGAAGCGCCGTTAGTCACCGCCTATACCGTGGCTTCCCCGCAAGCTGTTGAGCTTGGTGCTGCCGAAGCGCAGCGTCTGGATGCGAGCAAGGGCATCCCTTACGATTGGTGGACGCTGTTCCAGTCGGCGCAACTGAATACGCTGATTGAGCGCGCGCTTAAGGCCAGCCCCGATCTTGCAGCCGCACAGGCCGCTTTGCGTCAGGCTCAAGAAAACGTCATTGCCCAGCAGGGCTTCTTTTTTCCTTCGGTAGGCGTGAACTATTCTCCTTCGCGCACCAAGCTGGCGGGCAATATGGGAGGCAACTCGCCCGGACTGCAACAGAGTGGTGAATTAATCCAGAGTAGCCCTGACAGCCCCGCCTACTACAACTTTCATACCGCGCAGCTTTCGGTGGGTTATGTGCCGGATGTATTCGGTTTGAATCGCCGATTGGGCGAATCGGCGCAGGCGCAGGCGGAGTGGCAAGAGATGCAGTTGCACGCGGCGCAGCTTACGCTGGTGTCGAACGTGGTGGCGGCCGCCTTGCAGGAAGCCAGTCTGCGTGCGCAGATCAGCGCGAACAATACAATCATTTCGATCAATCGCGAGAGCCTGGGTATTTTGAAACAGCAGTTGGCGCTGGGATTTGTCGCGGAGATCGATGTGGCCGCACAGGAGCTGGCATTGGCACAGTCCGAACAGGCTTTGCCACCTTTGAATAAACAGCTGGAGCAGACGCGTAATCTGATCCGGGCGCTGGTCGGAAATCTGCCGAATCAGGATGTGGCGGAAACATTCGAATTGTCCGATTTGCATCTGCCCGGCGAGTTGCCTTTGAGCCTGCCTTCGCAATTGGTCGAACAACGTCCCGATGTGCGGGCCGCCGAAGCGCAATTGCATAACGCCAGCGCGCAATATGGTGTGGCGGTCGCCAACAAGATGCCGCAATTCATGGTGTCGGCCAACGTTGGCGGCATGGCGACCTCTCCAGATTGGATGTTTCGCAGCGGCGGTACTTTCTTCAGTCTGACCGGCAATATCTCGCAGCTTATTTTTGACGGGGGTACGCTGCGTGCCAAGTCCCGCGCGGCCGAACAGGCGCTGCTGCAGGCGGGCGCACAGTACCGCAGCACGGTTATCGTGGCACTGCAAAATGTTGCCGACACTTTGCATGCTATCCGGGCGGATGCCGCGGCCTTCAAGGCTGCCAGTGCCGCGGAGCAGGCCAGTCTTGCTATGTTGAAATTGACGCGCAAGCAATACCAGTTGGGTTATGTTAATTATCAAAATCTGCTGGCTGCGCAACAAGCGTATCAGTTCTCCGCAATCGCTTTGACACAGACGCAAAGTGCCCGCTTGGGCGATACCGCGGCACTGTATCAGGCGCTGGGCGGCGGCTGGTGGAATCAGCCTGATGCCGCCAAGGTTGCGAGCGTCCCGGCACAAGGAGAGCATGCCCCATGATGAAGTTGAACAAAAATATTTTCGCGGCAGTCATCGTTTTAATCTTAAGCGTCGCGGGCTATTTTGCGTGGCAGAAATATCGCCCTGTTGACGCGCCCGCGGAGCTTGCACAAACGTCCGCGCACAAAAATTCGGACACTTTGCATTTTGCCGCCAATGCCCCGCAACTGGCATTCATCCAGATCAAGACAGTAGAGGCCTTCCCCGAGCCGCTCGTGGAGCCTTTGAACGGGCGTGTCGCCTATGATGAAAACCGCACCGCACGAGTGTTCTCGCCCATCGCCGGGCGCGTATTGAAGATACTCGCCGAGACCGGCGATACGGTCAAACAGGGAGAGGGTGTGTTGGCACTCGATGCGCCTGAATATGCTTTGGCTGTGGCGGATAGCAGCAAAGCGGAGGCCGATTTGCTGCGCAAACGCGAAGCCTATGAGCGGGCGAAATCACTGTACCAAGCCAAAGGGCTGGCGCGCAAAGAGGTCGAGCTGGCCGAGGACGATTGGCAGCAGGCACAGGCCGAAGCCGGGCGTGCCCGTTCGCGTCTAAACAATCTGAACCGTCACGAGGGAAAAGCCGCGCAGGAATATATTCTGCGTTCACCGCTTGGCGGCGTGGTGAGCGAGCGTCAGGTGAGCGCGGGCAGCGAAGTACGCCCAGATGCAAACAATCCTTTGTTCGTGATTACCGACCCCGC
>JAGVIV010000218.1 GCA_020055845.1 Betaproteobacteria bacterium | reverse complement strand
TGGCGGCGATGATGCGCACAATGGCTTTGATCGGTTGATGCCCGCCGACGCGGTAGAAATTTCCATCCGATAACACGCGCAATAATCGCGTTTGCAATTCGGCGGGCATATCGCCGATCTCATCGAGAAACAATGTGCCTCCCTCCGCCTGTTCGAAACGTCCGTAACGCGTGGTGGTGGCACCGGTGAATGCACCGCGCTCGTGGCCGAACAGCTCCGATTCGAGCAAATCTTTGGGGATCGCGGCGGTGTTGATCGCAACGAAAGGTTTGTCGGCGCGCGCGCTGTGGCGATGCAATGCTTGCGCGACCAGCTCCTTGCCGGTACCCGATTCACCGTTAATGAGCACGGTAGCATTCGATTGCGCCAAGCGTCCGATCGCACGAAACACTTCCTGCATGGCGGGTGCATGACCCAGAATATCCGGGGCGGTCTGTGCATCTTCAGCCTGGGGATTCTCGCGCTGGCTTTGCTCCAGTGCACGACGGATCAATTCGACGGCATGATTCACATCAAACGGTTTTGGCAAATATTCAAATGCTCCGCCCTGAAAAGACGACACCGCGCTTTCCAAATCGGAATAAGCCGTCATGATGATTACGGGCAAATTAGGGTGGTCGTTGCGTAAAATTTGCAACAATTCAAGACCAGATTTGCCGGGCATGCGAATGTCGCTGATGACCATTTGCGGCAGACTGCCGGGCAGCTCTGCCAGCGCTTCATCCGCGGAGGCAAAACTTTTGAATTCGATTGCCTCGCGTGCCAGTGCCTTTTCCAGCACCCAGCGAATGGAGCGGTCATCGTCGATAATCCAGACAGGTTTGCTCATGATTATTTTCCTAAGTGGGGGAGCGGAAGGATCACCGTAAAGCAAGTGCGCCCCGGCTCACTTTCAAATTCTATGCTGCCTTGATGCTGGCTGACAAAGTCCTGCGCCAGCGTCAAACCCAGCCCGTGCCCGTCGGCGCGACCGGAGACCAGCGGATAAAAAATCTTATCGCGCAAATGGTTGGGAATGCCGGGACCGTTGTCGGTAATCTGCACCATCACCGCGAGACGGTGCAGTTTTTTCATCAGCGTCACTTGACGCGTAATGCGTGTGCGCAGCACGATTTGCCCCTTGCCCTGCATGGCTTGCGCAGCATTGCGCACAATGTTGAGCACCACCTGAATCAACTGCTCTTTGTCACCGTGCAGCTCCGGCAAACTCAGGTCGTAATCACGCTGAATGAGCAACCCATCCGGTAACTCCGCCAATACTACGCTGCGTACGCGCTCCAGCACTTCATGGATATTGAGCGCACTAAAATGGGGCGCATGTTGCGGCGTGAGCAGTTTTTCCATCAGAGAGCGCAAGCGGTCGGCTTCCTGAATTACGACCTGGGTATATTCGCGTAAAGCAGGTCTGTCCAATTCCTGTTCCAGCAATTGCGCCGCTCCGCGTATACCGCCCAGCGGGTTTTTAATCTCATGCGCCAAGTTGCGCAACAACAAGCGGTTGGCCTGAGTTTGATCCAGCATTTGCTCCTCGCGCGCCAACTTTAGCGGACGATCAATGGTATGAAACTCAAGCAGCAGAGCATAGTGTTTGAGCTGCAAAGGTGTGGCAGTGCAACTTAAATGCAATTTGTTGCCGAGCACATGTGTACCCAGTGTCAGTTCATGTTCAATGTGGCTGGCATGACTGGCAAGCGCCGACTGAATCACACCAAACAGTTGCCCGGTGTTCGTAAAGGCGTGTTGCAGCGGATGTCCGATCAGATTGTTGTTGCTCAACCCAAATAAATGTTCTGCCGCCGGATTCAGATAGGCAATGCGGGATTCTTCGTCCAGCAGGATGACTGCAGTGGTGAGATGTTCCAGCGTCGGTAATGTGGAATTTAGCATGGTTATCTTTAAGCAGAATACATGCCAATTTTTTTGGGCTACTTGTTGCGATTCGAAAGTTCTGTTTTAAGCGCTGCGATGTTTTTCTCATGCATCTGTAGCTGTTTATGCAGAAAGTTCATTTTCTCATTTTGTTTCGCCACATTTTGATAAACCTTGCCTTCCTTATCGGTGTAGACCTCCGGATTTTCGCTGCCGTCCTGCAGGTTTTTTCGCGCCTCGGCTAGCGCTTTTTGTTCAGTGGCGAGCTCGTCTTCCAATATTTGTTTGCTGGTGTTATCGCGACGTTTTTGCGTAGCGGAATCCACCCGCGGAAAATCAGCGGCGCCTTCATTGTCGCGCTCACGCATGGGCGGAGGCGGCGGCATCGTGGTAAGGGGTTGCAATTTCAGTTTTCTCGCGCCTTTAAGCGGGGTGCTGGAATAGGTCACATGACCATCGCCATCAACACGCTTGTAAATCTCGGCTTGCGCCCAGCCGGTGTAGCACAGGCTCAATAGAACAATAAAGTAACGTGGCTTCATGATCATATCTTGATGACGGGGTGGAAAGTATAGGTGAAGGTACGTGCGCTGAGAATAGTACATAAAAAACGG
>JAGVIV010000332.1 GCA_020055845.1 Betaproteobacteria bacterium | reverse complement strand
CCCTCGCTGCCCGCGCGTCTGGCCGCGGATCAGGGGTGGACACCGGCCCCTGCCAAAGAGGTGTTGTTGAATTGGCGCGGCAAGCCGTTCTCCTATCAGTATGTGAGCTTCAGCGATGTGTATGCGGATATGGGGCGCAAAGAAAAAACGCGGCCGCAGGATGAATTCAAGGACAAGATCATCATCATCGGTTCGACCGCGCCCAGTCTGTTCGACATCAAGCCGACCCCGATGAGCAAGATGCACCAAGGTGTGGAGATTCTTGCCACTGCTATCGACAACATGAAGCATGAGGATTACCTGCGCTTCCCCGAGGCGAAGCTGGTCTATCTGCTGCTGACTTTGTCGCTGGTGTGGGGCACGGCATGGGCGTTCTACACCAACGTCGGGCGCGACAAGGTCAATCGTCTGTTCGGATTTTCGCAGTTTCTGCTGGTCGGTATCTCCTATGCCAGTATCAATTTCAGCAACACCTATATCAATCTAACCGGCCCGGTGGCGCTGGCGGTGGCGTATTTCACGCTGTCGCGCATCTATGCATCCGGTACTTATAAGGCGCTGGAACAGAACATGGTGCGCGTGTCGCAAGAGCGCGGCGGCGAGTTGAACGGTACGCTGTTGCTGATCCGTCTGGACGGCACGCAGAACCTGATGGTTGATGTGGTGTTGGAGCGCATCCGCAACGGGCTGGAGCGTTCCGGTGCCGAGCTCAAAAGCGTGGATGTATTGAAGGGTATACAAAAAGGCGTGTGGGATCTGCTTGAATACACGTTCACGGTATCCTGGGTGTCTGATCCCGCAGATGCCACAGCACTGGCGCGCATAGAGGCGGACAAAGAGGCGGTGCTGAAAATGTTGCCGCTATTGTTGCGCAAGAATCTGGCGAAACCGGAAAACGTGGCGACATGGTTCACGTATCAGGGACGGGTGTCCGGTGGTGATCGGGCGCGGTCGAGCTGGCGGGTGTTGTTCGCCGAGGCGATATTGGAATGGGAAAGACAACAGGAGATGAAAGCATGAAGATACTAAGGCTGGGGATGGCGGCATGTTTGTGTGTGCTGATGCTGGCGAATGCGCAGGCGGCCGAGACGGGCGTGGCGTTGAAAGCGGACGATATTCGCGCGGAGCCGTTCGGTGATGCCAAAGCAGTGGCTGCGCTTGCACTCAATGACAAGGTGGAAATTCTGGGCAAGAACGGCGGCTGGCTGCAGGTAAAAAGCGCCAAAGGCAAAGGCTGGGTACGCATGCTGAGCATTCGCAAAGGTGATGCGAAGAAGGGCGGCAACGAGGCGGCTGGTTTGCTCAGTATGTCTTCGGGGCGGGCCGGAACGGGCAAGGTTGTGGCCACAACGGGAATTCGCGGTCTCGGCGAGGAAGAGTTGAAAGCGGCAAAGTTCAATGCGGAAGAGGTGAAGTTGGCTGAATCTTATGCCGTGTCAAAAGTCGATGCGCAGCAATTTGCCAATGCCGCCAAGCTGGTCGCGCGCAAGTTCGACCACTTGCCCGAAGTGAAATAGGAGAGAGCATGAATACGACATCTAAATATGTGTTTGCAGCTCTGTTGTCCTCTGTGTGTGCGACAGCATCGGCATTTGATTTCGGCGACCTGGACAAACTTAAAGCGGCCTTGCCGCCGCAGATCCAGCAGGCTGCTCCGCAGGCTGCGCAGCCTGTGTCGCAGCAGCTGCTTCAGCAGTTGCCGGTGAGCCCGCAAGTGGTGAGCGTCATCAAAGAAGTTTCGGGCCCCACACAGGATGAAGAAATCGCCATCGGCAGACAAATTGCAGGCGATTTGTTGGGTGCCTCTGCGCTGGTCAAAGATGCCCGCTTGCAACAGTACGTCAACAGCGTGGGACGCTGGGTGGCGAGCCAAAGCGAGCGTCCCGATTTGCCCTGGCATTTCGGGGTGATCGAGTCGGCTGATGTGAATGCCTTTGCGGCTCCCGGGGGATATATTTTTGTGACGTTGGGGTTGTATCGTTTGCTGCAGAACGAGGCGGAGTTGGCGGGCGTTCTGGGGCACGAGGTCGGGCATGTGATCAAGCAGCATCATCTGAAAATATTGCAGCAGAGCAAGCTGCTGGATGCGGGCAGCAATCTGCTTGCCAATCAGACCGGCAATAACGATGCGGTGCAAAAACTGATAGGCGGCGGAGCCGAGATCGTTTCGCGTTCGCTAGACAAGGGTGCGGAATTTGAGGCTGACCGCATCGGTGTGGTGCTGGCCACGCGCGCCGGATATGACGCTTTCGGTTTGCCGGGTGTGTTGCAACAGATCGGCCATTTCGCCAAGGATGAAGGCAGTGTCGCACTGTTGTTCAAAACGCATCCTCATCCCGATGACAGGCTGAATAAATTGTCGCTGGCGATGGGCGACCGTTTCGACAGGGTTAAAGGCGAGACGGTGGCGCAACGGTTTTACCGCGTGAAGTAAGGTATGGTCTTCATTTGCCGGTTTGTCCGGTTTAGATTTTTTATGAAATGAACAAAATGAAGATTGCAATCGCACAGATCAACTGCACCGTTGGCGACCTCGCGGGCAATGCCGCGAAGATTGCCGACTATGCACAGCGCGCCAAAGAGCAGGGAGCAGATTTGCTGCTTACGCCTGAACTCAGTCTGTGCGGTTATCCGCCTGAAGATTTGCTGTTGCGTGACGGTTTCTACCGCGCCTGTGACGAGGCTTTACATGCCTTGGCGCGGCGGGTAACAGGTATCACGCTCGTTGTGGGGCATCCGCATCGAGTCGGCGACCGTTACTACAATTCGGCATCGGTATTGCGCGACGGCAGGCTACTCTCTACCTATCACAAACACGCTTTGCCCAACCACAGCGTATTCGACGAGGAACGTTATTTCACTCACGGCAGCGAGCCCTGTCTGCTGGAGATGGGCGGAGTCAAGTTCGGTATCAATATCTGCGCTGATGTGTGGCACGAGCAGGCGGCTCTCCGCGCCAAAGAGGCGGGGGCGCAGATGCTGCTGGTATTGAACGCGTCTCCTTACCATTTCAATAAACAGGCGACGCGTTACGATACGCTGCGCGAGCGTATCGCCGACACCGGCCTCGCGGTGGTGTATGCCAATATGGTGGGCGGGCAGGATGAGCTGGTGTTCGATGGCGGCTCGTTCGCCATGGACGCGGCGGGCAAGCTGACGCACCAGTTCGCGGCGTTCGATGAGGTGCTGGGTTTGGTCGAAGTGAAAGACGGCAAGCTGGTGCCGGGCGGATTGGTGCAGGTAGAGCAGGACGAAGCCAGTATCTATCGCGCCTTATGTTTGGGGGTGCGCGATTACATCATCAAGAATCGTTTCCCCGGCGTGTTGTTGGGGCTGTCAGGTGGCATCGACTCCGCGCTGACACTGGCGGTGGCGGTGGATGCGCTGGGGGCTGACAAAGTGCGCGCGGTGATGATGCCTTCGCCCTACACCGCGCAAATGAGCATAGACGACTCGCGCGAGATGGTGAAATTGCTCGGTGTGCGCTACGAGGAACTGGATATTCAGCCGACCTTCGCCGCGCTGCAAGACACGCTGTCGCCCGTGTTCAAAGGTTTACCTGTCGACACTACCGAGGAGAATCTGCAGGCGCGTATACGCGGTGTGCTGCTCATGGCGCTGTCCAACAAAACCGGTTCTCTGGTGCTCACCACGGGTAACAAGTCGGAAATGGCCGTGGGATATTGCACGCTGTACGGCGACATGGCGGGCGGCTTCGCGGTGCTCAAAGATGTGAGCAAGACTTGGGTGTACCGACTGTCGAATTATCGCAATACATTGGGGCGCGTCATTCCCGAGCGCATCATCACGCGTCCGCCCAGCGCCGAATTGAAGCCCGATCAAACCGATCAGGACAGCCTGCCGCCCTATGATGTGCTGGATGCCATCATGGCGCTGTTCGTGGAGAAGAATCTCAGCGTTCCAGAAATCATCGCGCGCGGCTACGCCGAGGTGGATGTGCTGCGTGTGGTGAAGCTGATCCGTATCAACGAATACAAACGCCGCCAGGCTCCGGTCGGCGTGCGCATCACGGATCGCGGTTTCGGCAAGGATTGGCGTTACCCCATCACGACGCGTTATCAGGACGATTTTTAGTCAAAGGCGGTTACACCACTGAGGCACAGAGAACACTGAGAAAAACAGCTGTAGCCATGCTTTAGCAGATGGCTTACCCTTTACAGTTGTACTCTTAATCAGTTATCAGTTGAGAGATGCGAAAGTGAGACAAGGCCTTCTCACGCGGAGGGTGTGGAGAATAAAAGCTTTTGTCCTCATGGTTCTCTTCGCGTCCCGCGAGGAATTCTGTTTGGTTTCGGCTCATCCGGTTTAGGTCTTGGTTTTCTCTGTGTCTCGGTGTCTCTGTGGTGAAGAATTTAAGGTTATACTTGCACACCAATTTTTGCGGGAGCTATTATGAAAAAAATCGAAGCCATCATCAAACCATTCAAACTCGACGAAGTGCGCGAAGCCTTGTCCGAGCTGGGTGTCAGCGGTTTGACCGTGACCGAGGTTAAAGGATTCGGGCGCCAGAAAGGCCATACTGAGCTGTATCGCGGCGCGGAATATGTGGTCGATTTTCTGCCCAAGATCAAGGTTGAGATTGTGGTGACTGCAGAGTTACTGGATGCGGCGCTGGAGGCCATCATCAAAGTGGCGCGTACCGGCAAGATAGGCGACGGCAAAATATTCGTCACTTCGGTCGAACAGGTCATTCGCATACGCACGGGTGAGACCGGCGCGGAGGCGATATAGTTTAAGCATCATCGTAGCATCGGGAGGAGAGCTGGTTTCCGCGACGGTATCAAGTAAATCTGCACGAGACAGATTAAGTCGCTTCCATTCACTGAGCGCCCCGCAGAGGGTCGCCGTGTGAGCGGGTGTAGCAGCAAGTGCTGCGGATTCAGTCATCCCGTGCTTTACTTAAGCGCGGTATAACGAGTTGCAATAATCCATATGCCAGCACCAAGTCTAATCGGGCGTTTCAATATTGTTCGCGAAATTGCCAGCGGGGGGCAGGGGACGGTCTATCTGGCCGAAGACACTCAGCTAGAGCGTCAAGTCGCCATCAAGGTGTTGCGCACCTCGTCCGCCCAGCAAAAAGACAGCCTGTTACGCGAAGCCCGTATCACCAGCAAATTCCAGCATCCCAATATTGTGACCCTGTACGATGCCGGCGAGCATGAGGGTGTGCCTTATCTGGTCTACGCTTTCATCGAGGGGGAGACGCTGGCGCAACTGTTAAAGCGCAGTGAGACCCTGTCTCCGGCGCATGCGGCGAGATTGTTGGCGGGGGTGCTCGACGGTTTGCTTTATGCGCATCAGCAAGGGGTGATGCATCTCGACATTAAGCCCGCGAATGTAATTGTGGATATGAACGGCCAGCCGAAGCTGCTGGATTTCGGTATCGCGCGCCATGTCGGCTATCAGGCGGGTGCGAGTGACGGTATCGATGGCACGCCGCAATACATGGCCCCCGAGCGGGTCACCATGCAGGGTGTGGAGTTTCGTTCGGATATATTTTCAGCGGGCATCATGCTGTACGAGATGGTCACCGGAAAGCCGGCAATCTCGGGGGAGACGGTCGCGCAAATATTGCAGCGTGCATCGAGCGGCAGGGTACTCGCGCCCTCCAGTCTTAACGCAGGGGTCGACGAGGGGTTGGAGGTGATAATCCTCAAGGCGATTGCTAAACAAGCGCAGGATCGTTTTCCCGATGCTGCCGCCATGCGCCAGGCCTTGCTGAATTATCTGGATGCTACACAGGAAAGCGGCTTGGCGCAGGCCGCAGGAGACACACACAGCACCTTGGATTTTCTGTTGCGGCGTATGCGCAGCAAGAGCGACTTTCCTGCGCTGTCGGGCACCATAGGCGAGATCAACAAGATCGTTGCATCGGAATCGGAAAGTCCGGGCAAGCTGGCGAAAGCCATCCTGCAGGATTTTGCGCTGACCAACAAATTGCTCAAACTGGTGAACACCGTATCGTTCGGGCAATTCGGCGGAAATATCAACACGATCTCCAAAGCCGTGGTCATTCTGGGTTTTGATACTGTGCGCAATATCGCCATGACGCTTATCCTGCTTGAGTTTTTGCAGAACAAGGCACAGGCGGTGGAGCTCAAAGACGAGGTCGTCGCTTCTTTTTTCGCGGGTATTCTGGCCGCGGAACTTTCCAGCGGCGGCCGTCCGGGTGATGCGGAAGAGGCGATGATCTGCGCGATGTTCCACAATCTGGGCAGACTGCTGGCGATATTTTATTTTTTCGACGAGAGCCAGCAGGTACTGCGTCTGGTGGAAGATCAGGGTATCAGCGAGGATCAGGCTGCTCTCCGGGTGCTGGGGATTTCCTATAACCAACTCGGTATCGGTGTGGCGGAAAGCTGGAAGTTCCCACCGCGTTTGATGGCGGGGATGAAGAAGCTCTCCGCGGAAAAAGTCAGAAAGCCGCATAGCGAACTGGATCAGTTAAGTGTGAACGTGAATCTGGCGAATGAGTTATGTCTGATTTCCGCAATCACGGATGCCAAAGAAAAAAGCAAGGAACTGCAGAAGTTGTGCACGCGTTATGCCGCCGCGACACACGTCACCGAAAAGCGTCTGGCCACCACGCTGGAAAATAGTCTGAACGATCTTTTTCAGCGTTCCGGTTTTCTGGGTATCGCCACGAATAAAAGTCCGCTGTTGAAAAAGATCCGCAGCTGGAGCGGAGAGGGCGAGCCTGCCAGTGTGGCGGCCACCTCGATGGATGGCGTGGTGCTGTTGGATACGGTGACACTTGAGGCGGGCGAGAAGACTGTCGTGCAGCACGACCCCGAGTCGGTGCTGAGTGCCGGTATTCAGGACGTGACCAACACGCTGGTCGAGGATTTTAAGCTCAATGATGTGTTGCTGATGGTGCTGGAGACCATCTATCGCAGCATGGGTTTCAAGCACACGCTGATCTTTATCCGCGACAACAAGCAGAATGCGATGCTGGCCAGATTTGGTTTCGGTGAGCAGGTGGATACGATTCTGCCCAATCTTAAATTCTCGCTGACTTTTGTTCCCGATGTGTTTCATCTGGCCGTCGACAAGGGGCTGGATATTGTGATCGAGGACGTGCGCGCGGGGAGTATTTCGGACAAGATTCCCAAGTGGTACAGCGCCACAATGGATGCGCAGTGCTTTCTGTTGCTGCCCATCATGGTGAACAAGAAAGCGGTCGGCCTGATCTATGCGGATATGAAAGAGGCCAACGGATTGCAGGTTTCCGAGCGCCAATTATCGCTGTTGCGTACTTTGCGCAACCAGGCGGTATTGGCCATCAAGCAGAAGATGTAGTCGCTTGTCTCAGGATTGCGCGCGATAGTAGGAGAGGAAGTCGTCGGCCGCCAAGGGGCGGCTGAAAAAATATCCCTGTATCTGCTCGCAGCCCAGCTCCCGCATCAGTTCCCGCTGCGCGCTGGTTTCCACACCTTCGGCCACGGTCGACAGGCCAAGTGCCTGCGCCATCGCGATGATGGTCTTGGCGATCGCAACGTCATCGGTATTTTCCGGCGTGTCTTTGATGAATGCCCTGTCGACTTTAAGGCAATCTATCGGAAAGCGTTTCAGATAGGCGAGCGAGGAGTGGCCGGTGCCAAAATCGTCGAGCGCGATGTGGATACCTTTGTCGTGAATTGCCCCCAGCAGGCGAATGACACTCTCCGGATCTGACATCACCATGCTTTCGGTGATTTCCAGTTCGAGAGAGTCCACAGGGAGGTCGCTATCGGCAAGCGCGGCATCAATCTCGCCCAGCAGTCCTTCGGAAGCGAACTGGCGCGCGGAGAGGTTGACCGCCACCCTTATCGGGCGCAGCCCCATGCGCTGCCATGCGGCATTCTGGCGGCACGCTTCGCGCAATACCCAGCGCCCGATGGCAACGATCAATCCGCTGTCTTCGGCCACGGGGATGAATTCGACCGGCGAGACCATGCCGCGTTCGGGATGTATCCAGCGCACCAGTGCTTCCATGCCGAGCAGCCGGCCCGTCGCAGTATCCACTTTGGGCTGGTAGAGCAGGCGCAGCTCGCTGTTTTCCACCGCGTGATGCAGGTCTGCAGCCAGACGCAGTGCATTGGCGGCGGCCCGGCTCATGGCTTCGTCGTACACGGCGAAATCGTTGCCCCCGCTGCGGCGCACGCGGTTGCAGGCGGAGGCGGCCTGCTGCACCATCGCTTCCACCATGCTTGCGGTATCGGGGCAGTTCTCGCAATGCATCAGCGCGGCACCGATGGAGAGTGTGGAGAATAGTTCGTGTCCGTCCACATGCAGCGGCTGCTG
>JAGVIV010000058.1 GCA_020055845.1 Betaproteobacteria bacterium | reverse complement strand
CAAGAGGTCACCCAGATGATCGCCAATATTCAGCAGGTCACCCAGCGTGCCGTGCAAGGGATGGATGGGGGTGTAAAGCGCATGAACGAAGGGGTGGCGCTGGCCGATAAAGCGGGCGATTCGCTAGCCGATATCCGTTCCGGCAACGATCAGGTTACTCGCGCCGTGGACGAAATCACCCATACACTGAAGGAGCAAGTTACTGCGGCACGAGAGGTTTCCAGACAAGTTGAACAGATTGCGCAAGGTGCCGAAAGAAATTGTGCCACGGTCGCTCAAACAGCGTCATCTGCGCATCACCTGAAGGAACAGGCGCAACATTTAAGCGTATTGGCAAACCGCTTCCGTATTGCTTGATATTTATTTTTGTCACGTGCAACGAAGCGAACCTAATTGGGGAGGCCAGATATGGGCGCATATGAGGGAATTGATGTCGATCAGGACATAGTCGAGCTGATTCGCATGATGGGCAAAGCGGAGGAATACCGCGAACGCTTGCAATCATTGCAGTCGGTATGGGACAGCCTGACTTTGCTGGGGCATCTTTCCGGCACGGCGACCGATATGTCCGACACGCGCACCGCGTTTCAGCAATTGAGCGGCAGTCTGCTGAATCAGCTCGGGCGCGAGACACTGAAGAAGGCCACGCTGGCGATGAAGTCCAAGGCGCAGGTGGCGGTGGACATCATGGTGCGCAATTTGTTCGAGCGCACTGCCGACATCGGTTTTCTGGCGCTGGATGATGATGTGCGCGAATATCTGGGCAAGTTCGCTCCGCTGAAATCCCGGATCGTGGATGAGGAATCCCGCCTTGAGTTGGAAAAATACGATGCCAACTTACTGGCGCGCTTCAGAGAGTATGTGCAGAAATATTCCGTGTACGCCAACATCATGTTGCTCGATACCGAGGGCAATGTGTTGCTGCAACTGGATGAACACAATCCGGTGCGGCATTCCAAAGATGCGCTGATTGCGGAGTCGCTTGCTTCCTCGCAAGCTTATGTGGAGACCTTCCGCCATAGCGATCTGTTGCCGCAGCAAAGCAATAGTCTGATCTATTCCTATCGCGTCACCGATGCCGACGGAAAAGCGAACCTCGGCGTGTTGTGCCTGTGTTTCCGTTTCGCCAATGAGGCGGAACGGATATTTGCCAATCTGGTCGAGGCGGACGATTGGAGTGTCGTTACGCTACTTGATCAACGCGGCACGGTCATCGCCAGCAGCGATGCGTTTCATGTTCCGGTCGGTGCAACGGTCAAATTTCAAACGGATCGCGAGTGGTGCGTGGCGCGTTTCGCCGGTAGGCAATATCTGGCGGTAACGCGTGCCACGCAGGGCTATCAAGGCTATATGGGGCCGGGCTGGTACGGGCATGTGATGTTGCCGCTCGATCATGCGTTCGATCACGAGGAAGGACGTTTTCTGGAGGCGGCTATTCCCGAGAATGCACTGAATGCGGTGATGAGCAATCCGCGTTTGTTCGGCGATGCGTTGCGCGAGATACCCTGTCATGCGGCCAAGATCCAGCGCGCATTGAACCGCTCGGTGTGGAACGGCAACGTCAGCCAGAAGAGCGACAACAAGGCATTGAATCCGGCGTTCTCCAAGATACTGCTGTGGGAGATCAGCAACACTGGACTGAAGACGCAGGATGTATTCGACCAGTCGATCAGCAATCTGCACCAGACCGTGGTTTCGAGCATCCTGCAGGACAGCCAGTTTCAGGCGGCGCTGGCGATCGACATCATGGATCGCAATCTGTATGAACGCGCGAACGATGTGCGCTGGTGGGCGCTGTCGCCGGTGTTTCGTCGCGCCTTGTCCTGCACGTCGGCAGATGCCACCGTGTTGCGCGAGGTCGCCAAAACGCTGGTGCATATCAACAGCCTCTACACCGTGTACGACAATCTGGTGGTGTTCGACCGCAGCGGACGCGTACTGGCGGTGTCCAATCCGAAGTATCAGGAGATCTGCGGGCAGGTGCTGAACGAGGAATGGGTACGCCGCACCTTGTCGCTGGGGAGTAGCCAGAGTTATGCGGTGTCGGATTTTGTGCCGAGTCATTTGTATCAGGACAAACATTCCTACATCTATGCCGCCGCGATACGCGATCAGTCGGCGACGCAAAATATTGTCGGCGGTATCGGCATCGTGTTCGATTCCGCCCCGCAGTTCGCGGCCATGCTGAACGATGCGCTGCCGCACGACGAGAGCGGCGCTGTGCCGACAGGTTGCTTCGGCGTGTTCGCGGATCGCGAACGCCGCATCATCGCATTGACGCTGGGCGAACTTACTCCCGGTGTGCAACTGGAACTGGAAGAGACCTATTTCCGTATCGGCAATGGCGAGAGAAAGTCGGGCATCGCCGTATTCAACGGACACTACTACGCGGTGGGGGCATGCATGTCCAAAGGCTATCGCGAATACAAAGATAAATCCGATGCCTACCGCAACGATGTCGTCGCGCTGATATTCGCCCCCCTGGGCGAATACCGCCAGGATGACCGCAGAGGGATGGCATCCGCCGGGCGCGCACGCTTGCAAGGCGCGGAGGTTAAAGCCAGCGGTGGCAGCGAGTGTGTGGAGATCGCCACCTTCTATGTGGATAGTCACTGGCTGGGAATCCCGTCAGACCATGTGGTCGAATCCATCGATATCAAGGGACTGACGAGTGTTCCCGGCGCAAGCGAGAATATGTTGGGTTACATCATGTTCCACGACCAACTCATTTCCGTAGTGGGGCTGTGGGGCATGCTGGGCAAGGAAGACAAACGGCGCAGTGGCAACGAGCCGCAGATCATCGTATTGAGAATGGGCGATGCGAACGACACATTGATCGGCGTGATGGTGGACGAGTTGGGCGAGATTCCCGAGATTCCTCTGGAAAGAATTGAGAAGGTCTCCCCGATGCTGACTGCGGGTAATGCCTTAGCGGAAAGTCTGGTTAAACCCGGTGCCGGAAAAAGCTCGCGCGAGATGATCGTGGTGCTTTCTCAGGAACGGTTGCGGCAGAAATTTGCCACGGCCAGCGCGTAAAGATTAAATGCTGTAAATCGAAATTCCATTTTTCACTTGTAGGAGCGGGCCTTGCCCGCGAATGTATTTGGAT
>JAGVIV010000204.1 GCA_020055845.1 Betaproteobacteria bacterium | reverse complement strand
CGCACCAACACCAGCACGCAGTAGTAGTGCGCACGGCGATTGGTGACACCTTGCAAGGTTTGCAACAGCTTATCGTTGTTGCGGCGGTCGGATTTCGGCTCGCCCGCATAGCGTGCGGACAACACACCCGGCGCACCGCCCAACGCTTCGACACAGATACCGGAGTCGTCCGCCAACGCGGGTAGGCCGCTCTCGCGGCTGACATGGCGCGCTTTCGCCAAGGCGTTCTCGACAAAGGTGCAGTACGGCTCTTCGGCTTCGGATATGCCCAGCTGCGCCTGCGTCAACACCTCGATACCGAGCGGAGCCAACATGTGCTGAAACTCGCGCAGCTTGCCTTGGTTATTGGAGGCGATGACTAATTTTTTCATTTAAAACCTTTCACCACAGAGACACCGAGACACAGAGAAAATCCAAACCGAATCGGAGTGCTTACACAGCTTCGCAAAAAAAGAACTGCCTCTTGCTTTTCCTCTGTGTCTCTGTGGCTCCGTGGTGGATGCTTTTTAGCCGTTCAAAGCTGCGCGCTGCTTCTCGATCAATTGCTCAATGCCCGACTTCGCCAATTCCAGCAGCGCATCCATCTCTTCGCGCGAGAAGGCGTGGCCTTCCGCCGTGCCCTGCACCTCGACAAAATTGCCGTTGCCCAGCATCACCACGTTCATGTCGGTGTCGCAGGCGGAATCTTCCACGTAGTCGAGGTCAAGCACGGGTGTGCCTTCATAAATGCCGACGGAAATGGCGGCGATGAAATCCTTGAGCGGGGTTTCTTTGACGAGGCCTTTGTTCATCAGCCCGGTCACAGCATCGTGCAACGCCACGAATGCGCCGGTGATACTCGCGGTGCGCGTACCGCCGTCGGCCTGAATCACATCGCAATCAAGTTGAATGGTGCGCTCACCCAGTTTTTTCAAATCGACCACGGCGCGCAGACTGCGACCGATCAAACGCTGGATTTCCTGCGTGCGACCTGACTGTTTACCCTTGGCTGCCTCGCGTCCCATGCGTTCGTTGGTAGAACGCGGCAACATACCGTATTCCGCCGTTACCCAGCCTTCGCCGCTGCCTTTTTTATGGGGCGGCACGCGCTCTTCGACACTGGCAGTACAAATCACTTTGGTGTCGCCGCACTCGATGAGCACGGAACCTTCGGCGTGTTTGGTGTAGTTGCGGGTAATGCGAATATTGCGAAGCTGGTTGGTCTGACGCTGACTGGGGCGCATGGTAAAGCCTCTCGGAGAATTTTAACGGCGCGCATTATAACGCGCGCACCGTGCATCAACGGTAATCGAGCACCATACACATCGCCATATCCGTTGTATTTTCTTCCCCGGCACCCCAGCGCGCCACCACTGCGGTGGTGTTATCGGCGCGCGCCTGTTCGCGCCGCAAAGAGGTCTCAATCAGTTTTCCCAAAGTCGCGGACAAATCCCCCTCGGCCAACCCCTCAGCCACCTCTTTGTCCAACAACGGCCCCCACAGACCGTCACTGCACAACAACAGCACATCCCCGGACTGCAGCGCAACACGCGTGGAAGATTCGACATAGAACATGTCATCCACGCCGCCGAGACAATTGGTGATTTTGTTGCGGTCGGGATGCGTCTTCATCTCTTCCAGTGTGATGATGCCCCAGTCAGCCCATTGCTGCACCACCGAATGGTCATGCGTCACTGCGGCCACGGCTTTGTCTCGCAACAGATAGAAACGCGAATCTCCCGCATGCGCCCAACATACCTGCCCATCCTGCACCAGAGCCGCCACACAGGTCGTTCCCGGATTGCCCGCCAATTGGTTCTCCTGCGCGTAACGCATAATCGCGTCATGACCATGTTTGGTGTTCTCGCGCAGGAACGCTTCCGGGTCCGGCACGCGCGGCTTGGCCACTTGGGCGAATGCCTGCATAAAAGTATGCACCGCTATCTGTGCGGCGATCTCCCCGTGCAAGTGTCCACCCATGCCATCCGCCAACACGAGAAGCAAGGCGTCATCGGTATAGGCGTAAGCCACACGATCCTGATTGTATTTGCGGCCACCGATCTGGCTGGTTTGATAAACAGCGAATTTCATCTTTTCGATTTTTGAACGCCAATAGCCCGGGCTAAATGAGTGGCGGGGCGCAATCGTAATATAATGTGCCGCATTCGACCTAGATTTTTCTCACTCAACAATTTCACCTTTCGCCCCCGGAGCTACGCATGATCTACAGCATGACCGGTTTTGCCGTTGCCACCGCCGATCTCGACAGCGGTTCACTCGCCTTGGAACTGCGCTCGGTCAACAGCCGTTATCTAGACCTGCAACTGCGCATACCGGAAGAGTTGCGCGCCGCCGAGCCCGCCTTGCGCGACACCATCACTGCGCAACTAAGCCGGGGAAAGGTCGAATGTCGCATCAATTTCAGCGCGCGCAACGCTGCTAGCAACAGTGTGCAACTCAATCAATCCCTGCTGCAACAACTGGCCAAGTGGAACAACGATGTGCGCCAGATGATTCCCGAAGCCCAATCACTCACCGTCAACGATGTGCTGCGCTGGAACGGCATGCTGGAAAGTGCCCCGGTTAATGCCGCAGAATTACAAAGCAGCTTGATCGAACTGATGAAAAACGCGCTGGCCGAATTTTCAGCCTCGCGCGCTCGCGAAGGCGAAAAATTGAAAGAGTTCCTGCTGCAGCGCGTCGAGCAAATCGAATCGCTACGCGTCGCGGTCGCTCCTCACATTCCCGCCGCCATCGCCCAGCACGAAGAAAAGATGCGCACCCGTTTGCGCGACGCGCTGGGCAGCGACGATGACGAGCGCGTGCGCCAGGAGATCACCCTGTACGCCAGCAAGATCGATGTCGACGAGGAACTCTCCCGTCTGCACAGTCACCTTGCGGAAATGCGGCGTGTTCTCGCACAAGGTGGCGCAGTGGGAAAACGACTGGACTTTCTGATGCAGGAACTGAACCGCGAAGCCAACACGCTGGGTTCAAAATCGGTCGATGCGGAAGTCTCCCGCAGCGCCATGGAGATCAAGATACTCATCGAACAGATGCGCGAACAGATTCAGAATCTGGAATAAGTTCACAACAGGTATACAGGTAAAAATCGCACCCCTCGGCTGCCGCCTAAGTGTAAAATCCATCCCTCCTTTCGGCAGCAAGATGGGCATGCCAAACTGGCACCCCTTGATTGTCGTTACCTCACGCCATTGCAGGCGGATACAGGGCAAACACCATGAGTGGAAATCTATTTATCGTCAGCGCGCCTTCGGGTGCAGGCAAGACCAGTCTGGTCACCGCGCTGCTCAGCCTCAACAAACAGATCGACTTGTCCATCTCCTACACCACGCGCGACCCGCGTCCGGGTGAAACAAACGGCGAGGACTATCATTTCGTCACGCGCGAACAGTTCACCGAAATGGCCAAACACGGCGACTTTCTTGAAAGCGCCGAGGTGTACGGAAACTACTATGGCACCTCGCAATCCTGGATCAGCCAAGAGATTGCCCAAGGCCACGATATCCTGCTGGAGATCGACTGGCAGGGGGCGGCGCAAGTACGCAGCAAGTTTCCCGACAGCATCGGCATCTTTATCCTGCCGCCCTCGCTGGCGGCACTGGAAAGCCGTTTGCACGGGCGCAAACAGGACAGTGCCGAGATCATCGCCAAGCGTCTGGATGCCGCCCGCGAGGACATCTCACATGTGGCGGAGTTCGACTATGTTATTATTAACGACACCTTGGACATTGCCTTGCAACAGCTCAATGCGGTGGTAATCGCGGCAGGGCTCCGCCGCAACCGGCAGCTCACACGCCAGGCAAATCTAATCAATCAGTTGCAAGAATAGGAGAATCTCATGGCCCGCATCACCGTTGAAGACTGTATGAAGTACATCCCCAATCGTTTTGAACTGACTTTGGCAGCCGCTTACCGCGCACGCCAACTGGCCAACGGTGCCAGCCATCTGGTGGACGAAAGCAAAGACAAGCCCACAGTTGTCGCCCTGCGCGAAATCAGCGAAGGCAAAGTTGGTATCGAGATATTGAATCGCGGCATGGCGTAATCCCAGTGTTCGTCCGGCAACTGACGGACGAACACCCGCAAATTTTCCCGTGCAGCGTTGCCGCGCTGCACCTGTAGCACGAGAAACCACACACCCCAAACCATAGACTCCCGGAGTCATCCACATGACCCAACTTGATGAGCAAGCGTTGCTTGAAGAAGTCGCCGCTTACCTCAAGCCGGAAGATATCGCGGCGGTAAAAGTCGCGCTCGCGTTCAGCGCCTCGGCCCATCAGGGACAAACACGCCAATCGGGTGAGCCTTACGTCACCCATCCGATTGCCGTTGCGCGTATTCTCACCTCGCTGCATCTGGATGCCCAGGCAATCATCGCCGCACTGTTGCACGATGTGGTGGAAGATACGGACATCTCCATCGAAAATGTGGCGGAAGCCTTTGGCAAGCCGGTCGCCGATATGGTCGAAGGCCTGAGCAAACTGGATAAGCTCCAATTCGAAACACAGGAAGACGCGCAGGCCGAAAACTTTCGCAAGATGCTGATGGCCATGGCGCGCGATGTGCGCGTCATCCTGATCAAACTGGCGGACCGCCTGCACAATATGCGCACACTGGGCGCGGTATCACCGGACAAGAGCCAGCGTATCGCGCGCGAAACGATG
>JAGVIV010000329.1 GCA_020055845.1 Betaproteobacteria bacterium | reverse complement strand
TCGACCTGACAGAGGAAGAGGTCGCTGTCTGCATGCACCTCATCAAAGAGGAAAAAAAACTCATTGACGATGAATTTAGTCCGGATGGCTACAACATCGGCGTCAACGTGGGACCGGCAGCCGGGCAAAGCATTTTGCATGTCCATATTCACATCATCCCCCGCTACAAAGACGACGTTGAAAATCCCCAAGGGGGCGTGCGGCATGTGATCCCAAAGAAGGCACACTACACGCGCAAATAGTACCGATATATCGACTGGGTGGGAGGGGTCGACATGCTGAGTTATATACCTCCCGTTTTCTACATTCTAAGGAGATAGAATCATGAGTGATGATAAGAAGCCTTTCTGCCGCCCCAAGATTCCGGATGGCCACGCATTCCATGTAACTACCCAGCAGAAGGAAATCGTACCGGGGCAGTTTTTTGTTGGCTATGAAACCATCTGGGAACCGCACCAGAAAGAAGTGCCTTACACCATACCCAAGAAGCCCTGAAGCAATCAGCAAAGAATAATCAGCCGCGCGAGCTTGAACAGCCGCGCGGCTACATCGGCTTCGAACGCATCACCCGCTCGGTATTACGCAAAAAATTTCTGATGGCGGAGATCGGCCTGAATTAGCTCGTCAGAAAGACGAGCTTGATGGTCTGTTTTCGGTGCACTGAAGTTTAGTGTGTTGCATCGACGGGTTGAGTCCGCAGGCCTAAGCGGCCCGTCGTAACTTTTCCGGGAGTGTCATTTCTGAACGTTTGGGTTGTCACTTCATTAACCTATACGCTGCCTAGCCGCAAAAGAATCACCCCGCACATCCAGTCGTCTCGCCAACTCTCCCCCTATCACCTCCCCCAGCATCACCGGAACTGCATTCCCGATCTGACGCATCGCCTCTCCCCATGCGCCTTTGATGACGAAATTATCCGGGAAGGTCTGAATTCGTTTTGCTTCGCACACTGTGAAATAGCGGACGCTGCCGTCCGGGTAGCGGATCATGTTTTCTCCGCCAGGTACGCCGTGGCCGCCAGCCTTGATAGTTTTTGCGGGCCAGTCGATGTCGCTGCCAGTGTGTCCAGGATAGGTGCGTGCGCCATCGTGGAAGATATGATCGGCTAAGCCGTGTTGGGCTTGTGGATCGGGGATGTCTTGCAGCGCGTCCCTGACTGTACGCCAAGGCAGTTGTTCCGGCTCGAACATGCCGTATTTGTCTTTCAGACGAACAATTTTTTCTTGCAGTGATTCGGTTATCTGCGCGCGTTCTGATTTTGGAACTTGGTGGCGTTTCCAATATTCGCCCGAAACGTACATTTCCCAAAACAACCGGTCTTCGGAATGTGTCTCGGCGGGGAACGACCAAGACACACCTAGATCGGCTCTCATGCCCACGATAACGACCCGCTCCCGCGTTTGCGGGACGCCGTAATTTGCCGCGTTGATTAACTTGAACGAAACATCGTACTTTGTTCCAGCATAGGAAAGCTGACCGATGCTACGCAGGTCGGATAAGTGATCCTTCCAGTCTGCGCCCGGTTTGGAGATAAATCCGGGGTAGGTGAGTCGCAGGATGATGTATTCAAAATAGTCCGCAAAGGATTCTCTGAGCAGTCCTTTGACGTTCTCGAATACAAAAGCTTTTGGGGTGAGTTTTTCTATTGCCCGAATCGCGTAGGGGAACATGTCGCGGCTGTCCTGATCCGCGCCGTGTTTACCTCCCAACGAAAAGGGCTGGCAAGGCGGGCCGCCCGCCACGACATCAACATCATGCAATGCACCGAAGTCAAAATCTTGAATATCACCGAAAAAAACTTTTTCCGCGTCAAAATTTTCATTGAGCGATGCGCAGGCATACTTGTTAAATTCCACGAATGCAGAATGCTGGAAGCCCGCAAGCTCTAGCCCCTTTGCCAATCCGCCAGCCCCGGAAAATATCTCCAATGACTTCATGGCTTGCGCTCGATATGTTTGAAGTGATTTTTGATCTTGGTAAGGATGGTGCTTTCTTCAGCATGCGCGCCATTGCATTTTTCCGCCCAAACTCGCCCCGGATGGATCACATCCCAATCCGATTTTGCTTGCTCATATCGTCCGCTTCCGGGATCGTGGTTTCCGAAGCCATCCACAGCAGTATTCCACAGAGGCATATTCAATTTGATCAGCGCGGCTTCGATGGTGCTGATCATGTCGGAGCTGGCATCCTCAAAAATAACAAACCGACATGTGAAGTCTTGAAGTTCCAGTCCTTGGGCAATACCGATGCTTCGGCTGTGTTCTCGCAATCGGCTGATTAGCTCTTTGGATTGACTGAGCTGATTGTCTGAAACCCTCGCTTGACGCCAACCCTTGGGCACAGCCTTGCCGACATATATCGG
>JAGVIV010000057.1 GCA_020055845.1 Betaproteobacteria bacterium | reverse complement strand
GCGACCTATACCTTGGCAAGGTATCGCTCTACCAACTGAGCTATTCCCGCAAAAAACGAAGTCCGCATTATATGGATATTGAACTTCATGTCAAGAAATTCGACACATTGTTTGTGCTGATGAAGGTCTGATATGAAAAATGCCGGTGCTGAACCGACGCGAATGGCGCAAAAATAATTCGTATACACGCACCGTGGCATACATCTCTGTATAATGCGCGGCTGCTTGGTTTCAGGCACACATCTAGTTCAAAACTACTCAGCCCGGGTGGTGAAATTGGTAGACACAACGGACTTAAAATCCGTCGATTAGGTAAAACTGTCGTGCCGGTTCGATTCCGGTCCCGGGCACCAAATCTCAGGGATATTCGACATCCAGTTCGTTGCCGGCATAAAAATCCTGCACCTCGGCAATCACCGTTTTGGCTTTACTCTTCGACAATATCTTTTTGATGATGCCGCCGCGGTATTCTTCCATGCGTTCGCACAGCAGGGGCTGATACTCGGACGGTATGTTATCGAGCAGCTTCTTCCATCCCGCATCGATGTCCGGTTGGGCTGCGCGCGCGCGCTTGATGAGGCTTTCGATCTCTTTCTGTCCGATACGCGCGACAATACGCCCGTCACCCATGATTCCGAAGATAACCGCGAGTGCAATGACCGCATTGGCATCGAGATCGCTGTCACTCACCGGTCCTGCATAATGTTTCTTGCGCAGCCATTTGGCGCACTCGACGATATTTTGGTTGCAGCGCCGCTCATGTAACTCTCTTCTGTAAACATCGTCACCTGTCCATGGCACATTGGGGTCGGCTCGGCATATTTCGGCGAACAGTGCTTTTAAGTTGCGCTGCTGAACAAAGGGATCTTTGTCGAAGTCGGAAACGAACGCGACATAGGGCAGGGCGGACAGTTCTTTGATATGGCGAAAACCCATTTGAAAAACATATTCGGCACCGTGACTCAACAGAAACGCCAGTTTGGACTCGTCGCTTTCAGGAAGCGTTGCTTGGCTGATGCCCAGAGAAATACAGCCAACAGTCAGCTGATAGGCATCAAGCAAACCGTCAGCCGTTCTGTCGTTGGTGAATTTTTTGGCAACCAGTACGGTGATGCCGCTGAGTTCCTGAAGCAGGTCCAGCGCCGTTTGCTGATGGTCTGCGCGCCGAGACAATGCGTTGAGCGCCTGCACAAGATGCGGTGTGCGCGGGGTGATGCTGGCGAGTTGCATGGTTAGGTTCCCGGACTAAAGGTCGAAAATCACGCGAAGATATCTTCGCCCAGACTGGGGCGACCCGTAGTCTTGGGGGCGGAGGCTGTCTTGCCGGGAACTTGTTTACGCAGACGCAGCAGCAATTCGGGGGTGCTGCGCCCGGAAGCGTACTCGTGCTCATCATCTTCGTCATCGCCTTCATCGTCCTCGGAGTCCGCGCGTAATTCATTTGCGCCGGGCTGCCATTCGGGGAATATCTCGAACAACACACGATTCCATGCATCTTCGTCGGTGCGGGCAATTTCCAGCGCCAGCGGAATCACATCATGGTCGGAGCTTGTCTGGCCGCTGCTGTGAGCGCCACGGTTGTGGATGTCATTGGCAATCTCGATGATCTCTTCGGTCGCGGTCGAAAACAGCACGGCGAAGGCCGTCGTTCCCCAGTCGGTGGATAAAGCTGCATGGATAAGCGCGGCGCGGCGCTCGGCATCGTCGCTGGCGAACACCACGCCATGGATGTGCGCGAACAGCGATTCGGCCAACACTTCCGGCTCGTCCACAATCATGTCTTCATTCCATGTGGCGGCAAAGAACGCGAGACTCTCCGCCCAGGCTTTGGGCGGGATTAATAAAGTCGCCAGAGACAGTTTCCCGCCGTCGAATGCGGCCAGATGCAGCGCGGCGACTTGCGGCTCTAGCGATTCCAGCACTTCGACTACCGCGATATCCCCGAATTGCTCGGCCGCTTCGTTGAACGCCTCTTCCGCGTGTTCGGTTGATCCCGCGAGTACCAGCTCGGTGACCTGACGGCTGATGGCGGGAAGATTGGTTTTATCAGGCATTGTCGTCTCCGCGCGTGTCGAACAGGTGCTCAATGTCGTGTCCCGGCGTGAGCTGGTCTTCATCTTCATCCTCGTTGTCTTCTTCTTTATGCAAGGCTTCGAGTGAATGGTCCTCATCTGTCCAGCGTTTATGGTTCTTGAATAAGAACGCCGTGATGATTGCTTTGCGAGCTAATTCCGGATCTGTGGCGGATACGCTCGCCAAGGCCAGG
>JAGVIV010000160.1 GCA_020055845.1 Betaproteobacteria bacterium | reverse complement strand
TCATCCAGAAACCACCTAAACTTCCAGCGCAGGCCATCGGTCAAATTTTTCGCCGCTGGGAATTCAGGTGATTTCGCGTTATAAATAGCTGGGCATTTCGTTGTGTATCCGCGATGTTAAAAAACACTTATCGGCGTAGTAACGATTGCAGCACTAACAATAAAAAAATTGATGCCGGACTGCTCGGCAAAATCGTCATCGCCCGCTTTCTGGAGTTGCCGCTACGGACTTTCGATCGTCTCGTAACCCAAGTGGAGTCATCCGCCGGGTTCGACACCCTGCGCCCCTGGGTGACAGTGAGTCAATTAGAAGGCGCGCAGGTGGAGCATGATGCGGGCGACGCTCCTCAAACACAAGCAACCCCGGTTCTGGGGAAGATACACGATATGGAAAACTTGTATCCCGGCACTGAGGCGAGCAGTGGTTTGATGTTTCTCTACTACTGCGACAGTTACGTGCGGGAATACCGGTTCGATGAAGAGGGTGTGAGTCTCATGATGTCCAGTCCGGACTTTTCAGCGGAACTAGCGGGCGTATTGCGCAGGTTGCGCCTTATCAATACCCGAAACCGGCTCACCCACGCACTGATGCAGGCAGTGCTGGTATCGCAAGCGGCATATCTGAGTTCCGGGCAGGCTTTGGCGCTCTTGCCCCTGACCCAGGCGGAGATTTCCGCCCGGCTGCGATTGGAGTCGAATCTTTCCGTGGTGGCAGATCCGGGCCGGATTTCCCGATTGCTGCGTGTATTGTCCATCTCACTGCCGAACGGCGAAACGGTGCCGATGGGCGGACTTTTTCCGAAGCCTCGGCAGGTTCATTGCCATTTCGTGGATCATGTGATTAAAATGGAAAAAGTATGGATGCTCCAGGAGGAATTGCGGGAGCCGCTGACGGATGGTGCCATCGTCGCCATCCTTGAGTGTGAATATGGCCTTCGTTTGTTGCGGCGCACGGTGGCCAACATCCGGCACGACTTGGCGATTCCCGATTTTCGGAGTCGCAGCCAGCGCATGAATTATCTGGCGGCGACCGAGGGGTTTACCGCACTGCTACCGTTGACCCATCAAGCGCTTCGGACGGCGGTGCCGGCACAGCCGTGTGTGTACGAAATCCGGGCGGCGTTGGTTTCGCCCGCGAGTGAAGCAAAAGCGGGATGGTTTGAGAAAGGCGCGCCGTCGGGGCCGCACAGCGTAGTGTATATCGGCTCGACTGGAGATTTGCGCAAGCGACTGGGGGATCACCTGCGCGGCAGTAGCGATAATGTGTTACTTTATAACCATCTTGCAGATGGTGCCGCGCGGGTGCGGTTTCGTCTGGTCAGCGAAGGGTGGCGCTGGGCGGAGCGGGATCTGTACCGGGTATTTTGCGAAACCTTCGGTACGCCGCCGCTGTGTAATCGCATGAGCCCGTGAGAAAGAGAACCGCCAGAGAAGATGTCATATCAGTGGCTGGCGCAAAACGTGAACAAGAATAACTAGCGGAGCATATCGTGGAAAAAATATTGCGCAAGCAAGCAAGCAAGCAAGCCTGACGTCTCCATCACTGTCTGCGGCTCTATAGCGGGAGTCGGACTATGAATCTCTCGGACGAGGCCGTCGCCGCGCTGGCCCGGGCGGTCAGGATAGACGCGCAGGAAATCGCTCGGCGCAAGGAGTTCCTGAAGTTCGACGAAACCGATGTCAGCTTGCTCACGGAACTGCACGCGCGTCTGCAAAATGTGTCGCGACGCTTCGTGGATGATTTTTACTCCCACATGCTCAAGTTCGAGGAAACCCGCCGTTTTATTCCGGATGCTCCCTCCCTTGAGCGTCTGAAGCGAACCCAGATGTCCTATTTCGACAGCCTGACTGCGGGCGACTACGGCTCCGAATACATTCTCCACCGCTTGCGGGTAGGCGTTGTTCATCAGCACATCGGGCTCGAACCCAAGTGGTACCTCGGCGCTTACAGCAAGTACCTAGCAGGATTGCTCCCTGAACTCTGGCAGCAGCTCGGGAAAGAACCTGAGGCTTTTGTCGCTACCTGCCAAGCTCTGATCAAGATCGTCATGCTGGATATGGGGCTTGCCCTAGACACCTATATGCAGACTGACCGGGATACTATCCTTGGCCTCAAGCGCTATGCCGAGGATATCATTGCGAGCCTTCCTGCTGGGCTGATCGTGGTGAACGATACCCTCACGGTGCGGAGTGTCAACCGCTCCTTCCGCGAGATGTTCGGACTGAAGAACGGAGAAGCTGTTTCCGGGCGCGAACTCGAAGACATCCTGCCGCTACTTAATCTGCACCAACAGGCGCAAGCTGTCCTCACCAGCGGGATGGCTTTGCGTGGTATTGACGCCGCGCTGGGCGAAAAATGGCTGCGCCTCACCATCACTGGAATTCGGCTTGAAGAAGAAGAAGAAGAAGAAGAAGAACTGCTGGTCATAGTGGAGGACATCACCAAGCTTAAAGCGCAGGCGGTTCATATTGAGCAACTCGCCTTTTATGATTCTCT
>JAGVIV010000266.1 GCA_020055845.1 Betaproteobacteria bacterium | reverse complement strand
TCGGGTGTGCCCATCGACGGCGAGGCGGGTGTGGGTTACCGTTTGCGCAAAGGCTACGATTTGCCGCCGCTGATGTTTGAGATGGACGAAGTGACAGCCTTGCTGGCGGGCAACCGCATGGTGCAGGCGTGGACCGATCCGGCGCTGGCCGAAGCGGCCAAACGCGCCGAGACCAAGATACTTGCGGTACTTACGCCCGCGATGCTCAACGAGATCTCGCGCTTACCGTATCGTGTGCCGATCTATTCCAATCCGGAGCGAGAGACGCACGGCCTGCTGCGCAAAGCCTGCGAACTGAGGCTCAAGGTGAAAGTCGCCTATCGCGACATGAAGGAACAAGATACTGAACGCACACTGTGGCCGCTGGGTATGGTGGGATGGGGAGATCACTGGACGTTGCTGGCGTGGTGCGAGATGCGCGACGAATATCTCAACTTTCGTTTTGACCGTATCCAAAATATCATGCTGTTGCCGGAGCATTATCCGCAACATCCCGAGCGCAATTTGGAGCACTACCTTACGCAGATCGTCGGCATCGAGGACGAACAGAAACCGGCTTAATGGAGGCGTCATGGAAAAACCATCCCGCATGCAACGTGAACGCTACCCCATGCCTGATTTCATCCGTGAGGCTTTGACTGCGAAGAAACTTACCGCTGCCTACGACGCTCGTCCTCCCTATCAGCGTAATGACTACATCGGTTGGATCACGCGCGCCAAACTTCCCGCCACACAGCAAAAGCGTCTAGCTCAGATGTTGGATGAATTGGAAAAAGGCGATGCCTATATGAAGATGGCCTATCGCGCGAAAGTCAGTGGTAAATGAACATTCCCGCACTGCGTCTGCATAACCAGCTCATTATGCATCCTCGTTTTACGCAGCCGGAACAGGTTGTCGCATGGCTGGGCGGCATGCAGGGGCAGGACTATCCCGGTGTGAAGTGGTCGATTGCGTTGCGTCTGCCCGAGGCGACCGATGCCGATGTAGCGCGAGCGTTTGATAGCGCTAAGATTGTGCGCACCTGGCCGATGCGCGGCACGCTGCATGTCGTTGCAGCGCAAGATGTGCGCTGGATGCTGATGCTGACTTCGTCCAGAAACATCGCGGGCAGTGCGAGCCGTCGCCAGAATCTGGAGTTGGACGAAAAGACCTTGGCACGTTGCCGCGAGGTGTTCATCAAAGCATTGCAGGGTGGCAAGCAACTGTCGCGCGATGGGATGTATGCCGCGTTGGCACAGGCAAAAATCTCTACTGAAGGGCAGCGTGGTTATCACATCCTGTGGAGCTGCGCGTTGCGCGGGTTGATTTGTTTCGCCGCCAGCAACGACAAAGACCAGAACTTCGCATTGCTAGAGGAGTGGGTCGCACCCGCTAAAGAAAAGACTCGCGAAGAAGCGCTGGCAGAATTGGCTTCGCGTTATTTCAGCAGTCGTGGCCCGGCCACGTTGCAGGATTTCACCTGGTGGTCGGGTTTAAGTGCGGCGGAAGCGCGCCTCGGTCTTGCGTCGATCAAATCCAGTTTGGCACAAGAGACGGTAGGTAAAGTCACCTACTGGATGCCTGCTGATATAGGTATTCCGAAAGAAACACTAAGCGTGTTTGCTTTGCCCGGTTTTGACGAATATCTATTGGGTTATAAAGACCGCAGCGTTGTGCTGGATGCGGCGCATGCGGAAAAAATCTGTCCCGGTGGCAACGGCATGTCCGCTGCCACGGTCATCATCGACGGGCGCGTGGTGGGCACATGGAAACGCGTGTTCAAAAAAGCGGGGATAGAGATCACCGCGATACCATTTGCAGGCATGAGCAAGTCCGACAAGAAATGCTTTGTCGATGCGGTGCAACGCTACGGCGAGTTTCACAAGAAGCCAGTGAAAGTTATCTGAGAAAGCTACAGATCAGGCGGTGTAAGCAAATCAGTGAATGGTCACAATAATCGGTTCGCCACGGGTAACGATGAGGGTATGTTCGTATTGTGCGGAAAGATTACCCGGCATACCAGCCAGCGTCCAACCATCATCCGTTTCCGAAACCGTTCGGCTTTTAGTGGATAGGAACGGCTCAATGGCGATGACCATGCCTTCCTTGAGAACGCGATGGTCGTATGCATCGTAATAGCCAAGGATATGTTCGGGCTCCTCATGAATCGCCCGGCCTACGCCGTGTCCGCCGAGATTCTCGATGACCCTGAGATGATGGGTCTTGGCGATGTTTTCAATCGCGCGACCAATTCGATTAATAGGCTGTCCCGCTCTGGCGACTTTGATTGCTTCGGTCAGGGCGGTACGAGTGGCGTGGCAGAGTTTAGTCTTGATGGGAGATGCGGGAGGGACGATACGCGTTCCTCCGGTATCGGCGAAATAGCCGTCCAATTCGGCCGAAACATCAACGTTCACAAGGTCGCCGGCCTTGATGATGCGACAGCCGGGCACGCCATGCGCGGCTTCTTCATTAACGCTGATGCAAGTGAATCCCGGAAAATTGTAGGCAAGTTGAGGTGCCGAACGGGCACCATGCCCGGATAACAGGCGCTCACCAATGGCATCTAATTCTCGTGTTGTCATGCCGGGCTCGATGGAGTCGAGCATTTTGTGCAGCACAAGGGAAACGATGCGTCCAATACGCTGTAGGGCGACGATGTCCGCTTGAGATTCGATAGTCATGGCTTATCCCGAGGAAACTAGAGGCTGCGAATCTTCTTTAGCAGTGCGGTGGTCGAGCGCTCGTGCAGGAAGGGGATGCTGTGCACTGAGCCGCCCCAGCCCAACACTTCTTTGCTGCCGACGATCTTCTCCGGCTGCCAGTCGCCGCCTTTGACCAGTATGTCCGGTTTGCAGGCAAGGATGAGATTCAGCGGAGTGTCTTCGTCAAATAACACGACCAAACTTACAGACTCTAGCGCAGCGAGCACTGCCATGCGGTCATTTTGCTGGTTGATCGGGCGATCATCGCCCTTACCCAGACGCTTCACGGACGCGTCGCTATTGACACCCATAATGAGCGAAGCACCGAGTGCGCGCGCCTGGGCGAGATAGGTGACGTGGCCGCGGTGCAATACGTCGAAGCAACCGTTGGTGAATACCAGCGGACGCGGTAATTGTGCAACACAGGCTGCAAGCGCAGCAGCGTCGCAGATTTTCTTTTCGAAACTGGGCGCGGGGTATGCAACAGGGGAATTGATGCGGGTCATGTGCGAAATGTCTTTAATCGATGTACTCAAAGACGCGCACCACCTTTTGCACACCGGCGACGGAGCTGGCAATCTCGGCCGCTGCCGCTGCTTCGGCATGGGTGACTAGGCCGAGCAGATAGACCACGCCTTTATGCGTGGCGATATGCACAGTCTTGTTGCGGATGGTTTTGCTGCTACCCAGTCCGGATTTGATGTTGCGCGTGATACCTGCATCGGCACGGCGCGAGCTGGAGCTGGACAGCGCACCCACGGTGATTTCGTTGGAGGTTCTCTTCACATTGGGGATGGAACGCACGATGCGTTCAATTTCGGTTTTTGCCGCTTCGTTGGGCGCCTCCCCGGTGATGAGCACGAAGCGGTTGATGCTGGTGACCGTTACCAGCACGCTATCCTGATATTTTTCCTCGATGCGGATTTTGGATTTGCTTTCTATGGTGTCATCTTCAAGCTGGGTGCCCGCCGAGCGCAGATCACCGCCTTTGGTGTCTTTGTGGGCACAACCCGGTGCAGCAAGGAATATCGCCGCAAGCAAGAGCAAATTTAAATAGCGCACTATTCATCTCCTAATAATAAATGGTCGATCACGTCACACAAACAATGTATGACTAACAGATGCACCTCTTGGATGCGTGCCGTGCGTTCAGTCGGCACACAGAGATGGAAGTCTTGGGCGCTCAGCGTGGAAGCCATCGCTCCGCCATCTCGTCCCGTTAGTGCCACGACAATCATGCCGCGCTCATGAGCGGCATGAATCGCTTCAATGACATTGGCAGAATTGCCGCTGGTGGAAATGGCGAGCAATACATCGCCGCCCATACCCAGCGCGCGTACCTGTTTGGAAAAAATCAGCTTGTAGTCGTAATCATTGGCGATAGACGTGATGACAGAGCTGTCGGTGGTCAGCGCAATGGCGGGTAATCCTGGGCGCTCCATCTCGAAGCGGTTAATTAACTCGGCGGCAAAATGTTGCGCGTCCCCAGCGGAACCGCCGTTGCCGCAAACCAAAATCTTGCCGTCACTCAACAGGCAGGATACGAGGGCTTGCGCGGCATCGGCAATGGGTTGCGCCAAGACGGACTTGCTGTGCAGCTTGACCTGCGCGCTGTCGTCGAAGTGCTGGTTTATTCGGTTGACTAGAGTCATGGTGTCAGGCGTTGAAATTCAGGATGGCAATAGGAGTGAATATTACCCGAATCAAGCCTCGAAGGCATTCTTGATCCATTCAAGCTGGGCGGGGTTGCCGGGCGAGCTTAGTAATACGGCATCGAAGCGGCAGGGGGGAATGTGCGCGAGTGTGCCTAAGTAGTGCTGGGCGGCATGGATCAGCTTGGTTTGTTTGCGGGCATCTATGCTGGCCGCCGCACCGCCGAAGTCCGCGTTGTGGCGTAAACGCACCTCGGCAAATACCAGTGTCGCGCCGTCCTGCAGAATCAAGTCGATCTCTCCTAGGCGACAGCGATAGTTGCGGGCGACCAGCTGCAATCCCTGTTGCTGCAAATATTTTGCGGCAACATCCTCCGCTTGCGCGCCGCGATTTATTTTTCCGGCAATGGCGGGATGCTCCCGTCCTGGGTCTGTTGCTCCGCTTCTTTGGCCGCGGCCTTAGCAGCATTGAGTGCAGCCAGGGTTTCTTTGGTAAGCCCAAGCCCCTGGCGGAAAAACGCGGGGAGCGGTTCGCGCAGGAACTGTTGGCGGCTCAGACTGATCTGCCCGGTAACGCCGTCCAGTGGCAACGCGCTGTCGCTCTGGCGGTTCAGCAGGATGTGCACGAGGCGGTAAGCGTCTATCCCCAGCGCGTATAAACGCTCGTCCTCGGGCGCGAGGGGGGCGGCGGCATGCGGATAAATCATTACGGCAGGATGGTCGGGCTGCAGCAACCACGGCATATCGACAAAATGCACCTCGTTCAGATCGTAGTTGGCGAACTGTTTACCGGTATTGCCGTTGAACATCAGCGATGTCGCATACACCGGCAGCGTCGGATTCAGATACGGGCGGATGCGCCGCGCCTTGTCATGGTCGGTGGCGAGAAAAAGCATGTTGCCGGGAGCGATGGGAGGGGGCAGCGGACGTGCATTGGGAATGGGTTCGCCCGTGGCAGAAACGGCGGAGACCGGTTGCGGTTCAGTGCCTTCCGGCCAAGGGGCGACCGGCAGTTTACCCAGCGCCGGAAAATCTTCGTTGAATAAAATCTCGGCGGTGACATTGCCACCCTGGTTTTTCCATTCTTCGGCAAAGGCCGCCGCGAGGCGTTTGGACAAGGCGCTGCCGGTGGTCAGGATGGTCGCGTCATGCAAGTTTGCGGCGATGGCGAGCTGCGCAATCTGGCGAGCTTCCATCTCTGCGGGCAAGCCGAAAAAATACAATTGGTTCGAACTGCCGGGCAGGAGGGGTGCATTGAGCGCAAGCGTGGGAATGGTGATATCGGGATAAGCGGCCAGAATGGCAACGCCGTCGCGGGTGAGCGGCCCGGCCACTGCCAACGCGCCATTTGCAATGGCCTGTCGGTAGAGGGCAATCACCTCTTTGCCTTCATTGCGGCTTGCATAAACGCGCAGCGGCAAGCCTTGCTGAACGCCCGCTGCGGCGATGAAGCCTTGTTGCACGATTTCGGCTGCGTGGGCAAAGTCCGGCGATTTGAGGGGCAGCAACAGTGCGATATGCGGTGCGGGATGATCCGCCACGGGGAGTGCCAGCGTCACTGCGGGGACAGACGAGGCCGCCGCGGTGTCGAGCGGGTCTGGAGTGGCATTGGCACTGGCGCTAACGTATAGTGCGGCCAGAAATAGAACCCCGAAGGAAAAACGTTGCATAGTGGCCAAAAACAAAAATTGGAGTGCGCATTATATGTAGTCGCCACCCCGATTGGGAATTTACGTGACATCAGCCTGCGCGCGTTGGATGTATTGACCTCCGCCGACACGGTTGCGGCGGAAGACACGCGCAACACCTCGCACTTGCTCACCCATTACGGCATCAGCGCCAAGCGCCTGCTGGCGTTGCACCAGCACAATGAACGCGGTGCGGCGGAGAAGATCGTTGCCCTGTTGCAACAGGGGCAGGCGGTCGCTTTGGTAACCGATGCCGGAACACCCGCAGTGAGCGACCCCGGCGCGGTGCTGGTGGAGGCGGTATTGGCCGCGGGTTTTCGGGTCATTCCAATTCCCGGTGCGAGTGCCGTGGTTGCGGCACTTTCCGCTTCTGGACTGACAACCCCGCATTTTTTGTTTTATGGTTTTCTGCCGAACAAATCCGCGGCACGTCGCACCGTTTTGCAGTCTTTGGACCGCCACCCGTACACTTTGGTATTTTATGAGGCGCCGCACCGCATACTGGAAAGTGTCGCCGATCTGCAGTTGGTATTCGGGGACGGGCGTATCGTCGTGTTGGCGCGCGAGATCACCAAGCTGTTCGAGAGTATCCATCGTTGCACCTTGGGCGAAGCGATGGCGTGGCTGAACAGTGATGCCAACAATCAGCGCGGTGAATTTGTGCTGCTGGTGGAAGGCGCGCAAGCCAAGCAGGACGGGCTTTCCGCCGAGGCAGAAAAAATATTGGCAGTATTGCTGGAAGAATTGCCGCTCAAACAGGCGGTGCAACTGGCGGTAAAAATTACCGCTCTCAACAAAAACGAGCTGTATCAGCGTGCGCTCGAATTGAAAGGCAGTGCCGACATTTAATGTTCGGGTGCCGTAGTGGAGAAGGGAATGGGCAGATATTTTTTGCTGTTGCTGATGCTCGTATCGAGCGATGCTGCATTCGCAGACTGGGTTGAGATTGACCGCAGCGAAATCCAGATTACCTATGTCGACCCGGTATCGATCGATGCTTCCGGCGGCCGCATTAAGATTGTGCTGGTCTCAAACTACAAGAAACCCAGGCGTTATGAAGACAAAACTTTTTTGTCGGTCAAATCGCAGAGTGAATTCGACTGTTCCGGTGAACAGTTCCGGCAGCTCGAATACTCCCTGCATACGGACAAGATGGCGGCAGGTGAAATGCTGCATAGCGATTCCAGCAAGGGCAAATGGCAGAAGGTCAAAGCGAGCACGACGGACGGGTTGCTGTGGGCAAAGGTATGCAGTCCTGGGGAGGGCTGGTACAAAGTGGGGGACAGCGGCGCAATGACTGCATACGCCAATCCGTTCTCGATTCGCAAGAGCGGCGAACGGGTAAAAATATGGGAGCTGTTTGATCTCAAGTCACCCAAAGCGCGCGACGGCAAAGAGTATCTGTCCGTTAAACATCAGGCCGAATACGACTGTAAAGAAAAGCTATACCGCACGCTCGTGGTGGAGTATCACCCAGAAAATATGGGCAAAGGTAAAGCGATTTACATCGATGACCATATCCAGAATTGGGAAGACGTTGCAACGGAAAGCGCAGACCAGCTATTTTGGAAAACGGCTTGCGGAAAAGAATAATATTTATGGCTTGCTTGCCGTAAAAGGTGCAGGACAGGTTGCTTGAATTATTGTGCCTTAGTGACTGGTTGAGTTTCTTTCCACGGAGCCACCTTAATCAACAACAACATTCCCGGAACAGCTAGCACCGCGCACAGCAGGAAAAACCCCATCCATCCCAGCGCTTCGATTAACCAGCCCGTCGCGGCATTGGCGAAGGTGCGCGGCATGGCGGCGAGACTGGTGAACAGCGCGAATTGCGTGGCAGTGTAGGCGGGATGGGTGCTGCGTGCGATGAAGGCCACGAAGGCGGCTGTGCCCAATCCCACGCCCAGTGCCTCCAGACCGATCACGAAAGCGAGCTGGGCGAGTTCGATGCTGGTGATTTCGTCGTGATGGCCGATGGAGGCCAGCCAGGCGAAGCCGAAGATGGATACCAGTTGCACCACGCCGAACAACCACAGCGCGCGGTTGATGCCGATTTTCACCATCCACAAACCACCCAGCAGGCCGCCGATTACTGCTGGCCATAGCCCGGCATTCTTGGCGATGATGCCGATCTGCGTTTTGGTGAAACCCATGTCCAAATAGAACGGCGTGGCTAGTGCGGTACACATGCTGTCGCCGAGTTTGTAGAAAAACAGAAAAGCCAAAATCAGCAGCGCGCTGTTCCAGCCTTCGCGTGTGATGAATTCATGAAAGGGTTCGACCACCGCTTCGCGCAAGGTTTTCGGCGGTGCTGCACGGTGCGGTTCTTTCACCAGCAGCGTCATCATCATGCCGGGCAGCATGAACAAGGCGGTGACAACGAACACCATGCTCCACGGTAAGGTGTCAGCCAGAATCAGAGACAGTGAACCCGGCACCAGTCCGGCGATACGATAGGCGTTTACATGCACCGAGTTGCCCAAGCCCAACTCTGCATCGCTCAATAATTCGCGGCGGTAGGCATCCAGCACAATGTCCTGCGTGGCACTCAACAGCGCAAGCAGCGTGGCGATCCACGCGATAGTGTGCAGGTCGCTTTGCGGTGAGAAACCGCCCATTGCGGCAATCACCAGTAGCAGGCCGACCTGAGTGAGCAGCATCCAGCCGCGCCGCCGTCCGAGCAAAGGAATGACATAACGATCAAGAAACGGTGACCACAGGAATTTCCACGTGTAGGGAAACTGGATCAGCGCGAACAGGCCGATGGTTTTGAGATCAACGTGTTCGCTGCGCAGCCAGGCGGGCACGAGATTGAACAGCAGATACAGGGGCAGACCGGAAGTAAATCCGGTGAATACGCAGATCAACATGCGTCGCGTGAAGAGTTGTTGCCAGACGGACATTTACAAACCTTTCACCACAGAGACACAGAGACACAGAGAAAACCGAACCTCACTTAGAGTCAAACTAGGCAAATTTCGCTGACCGGCGAATAACCACGCTTTAACTCCAGATTTGTCTTGCCGTTCTCTGTGTCTCTGTGTCTCTGTGGTGAATCGTATTTGACTCATAATTTAGATTCCGCGCTGAAAGCGGTACACCGCTGTGCTGCCCAGCAGATTCGGCAGCACGAATACTTCATTGTCTCCGGTCATCACGCGCCGTTCCAGAATATGCACATGATGGTCGACGCAGAATGTTTCAAAGTCGTCCAGCGTACACAGGTGTACGTTGGGTGTGTCGTACCACTGGTAGGGCAGCTCTTCCGATACCGGCATGTGGCCGCGCAACACATTGAGGCGCGCTTTCCAGTAGCCGAAGTTGGGGAAGCTGACGATGCCTTCGCGCCCCACACGCAGCATTTCCTGGATTAGTGCTTCGGTGTGGCGCGTGGCTTGCAGAGTCTGGGACAGAAGGACGTAGTCGAACGAGTTGGACTCGAAGTCTTTCAGGCCGGAATCCAGATCGTTTTGAATGACGTTCACACCGTTTTCGATGCAGGCGGCGATGCCGGCATCGCTGATTTCGACCCCGTAGCCGCGTACTGCGCGTTCACTTTTCAGATATTGCAGCAGACTGCCGTCGCCGCAGCCCAAGTCGAGCACGGAGGCGCCCTGCGGTATCCAGGCGGCGATGGCGGCAAAATCGGGGCGGGTGATAAGCATCGTGTTGTTCATGCCGCATTCTCCCGGTGGATATTGTTGAGATAGGCATACATCACGTCGAGGTAGTGCGGATCGGGCATCAGGAACGAGTCGTGCCCGTGGGCGGAAGTGATCTCTGCGTAGCTTACGTTGCGGCGGTTATGCAGCAGAGGGCGCACGATCTCGCGTGAGCGCTCGGGCGAGAAGCGCCAATCGGTGGTGAATGACACCACCAGAAAATCGGCGCGCGCCGTCGCGAAAGCTTTGTTTAAATCCCCGGCAAATGCATGGGCGGGGTCGAAATAGTCGAGCGCCTTGGTCATCAGCAGATAAGTATTCGCGTCGAAATAAGCGGCGAACTTGTCGCCCTGATAACGCAAGTAAGACTCAATCTCAAATTCGACCTCGAAGCCGTAATTGAGTTTTTCCACGCGCAGTTCGCGCCCGAATTTATCTGCCATCGCATCGTCGGAAAGATAGGTGATATGCCCCAGCATACGCGCCAAACGCAGGCCGCGCGTCGGCACCACGCCGTGCGCGTAATAATCGCCGCCGTGGAAATCGGGATCGGTGAGAATGGCGTTGCGCGCCACGTCGTTGAAGGCGATGTTCTGCGCGGTGAGGCGCGGCGCGCTGGCGATGGCCAGCACATGGCGCACACGCTCGGGATAAGCCAGCGACCATTGCTGCGCCTGCATGCCGCCCAAGCTGCCACCGATGACGGCGGCGAATTGTTGGATGCCGAGGTAGTCGGCCAAGCGCGCTTGCGACTCGACCCAATCCTCGACGGTAATCACCGGGAAGCTGGAACCGTAAGGCTTGCCGGTTTCCGGGTTGACGCTGTTGGGGCCGGTGGAACCGTGACAGCCGCCGAGATTATTCAGGCCGACCACAAAAAATTTGTCGGTGTCGATGGGCTTGCCGGGGCCGACCATGTTGTCCCACCAGCCGATATTTTTTGGCTCATCGGCGTAATAACCCGCGACGTGATGATGGCCGGACAGTGCATGGCAAATCAGAATGGCATTAGACCTGTCTGCATTCAACGTGCCATACGTTTCATACACCAATTCGTAACGGGGCAACACCGCGCCGCTTTTGAATTGCAGCGGTGTGTCGAACTGCGCGCGCTGTGCGCTGACGATACCTACCGAAGAAACCAATTGAAACTCCCAAACAAAAACCCGCTCAGCTTGGGGCTAGAGCGGGCTTACTCGCTTTAGCTGGTATGTTTAACGTGCCCCGCAAGCTGAACTCAAATCGGCACGGCTTGCAGTGTCCGTATTTTTCTTGCGGCTGTCAACCTTTGGCCGCTCCCGCGAACTTGCTTTTGCGAGGCCTTTCCAGTAACTTGCGCGACTCGCTAGGGGTCTGCCATCAGGCAGTGAGAAACACCCTTTGAACCTGTACGGGTAATGCCGTCGTAGGGAAGCATCCGCTGATGCTCCCCGCAATAATCTGGAGCATCACAATGAACGCCAATCCCCAATTTTTAGCCACTACCGCGCATGTTGATGAAGCGGCTGTTAAACCGTTGCCGAACTCGCGCAAGATTTATGTGCAAGGTTCGCGTCCCGATATACAAGTGCCGATGCGCGAAATCACACAGGACGAGACACCGGCCAGCATGGGCGCGGAAGTGAACCCACCCGTTTATGTGTATGACTGTTCCGGGCCCTACACCGATCCCGCAGTGAAGATTGACATTCGCTCCGGCTTGGCTGAGATGCGCGCGGGCTGGATCGCCGAGCGTGACGATACGGAAGCGTTGCCGCGCTTGAGCTCGGATTATGGGCAGCAACGCTTGGGTGATCCCGCACTCGCCGGAATGCGTTTTAACCTGCAGCACACACCGCGCAAAGCCAAAGCCGGCAAGAACGTGACGCAGATGCATTATGCGCGTCAGGGCATCATCACACCGGAGATGGAATACATCGCTATTCGCGAGAATCAAAAAGTGGACGGTATGTCTGAAATGATGCTCAGACAGCATCCGGGTGAGAACTTCGGCAAGGCTATGCCCAAGAAGATTACGCCCGAATTTGTGCGCGCTGAGGTTGCCGCCGGACGCGCTGTGATTACCACCAACATCAATCACCCCGAATGCGAACCGATGATTATCGGCCGCAATTTTTTGGTGAAGATCAATGCCAACATCGGCAACTCCGCGCTCGGTTCCAGCATTCAGGAAGAAGTGGAGAAGATGACCTGGGCCATCCGCTGGGGCGGCGACACGGTGATGGATTTGAGCACCGGCAAAAATATCCACGAAACGCGCGAATGGATCATCCGTAATTCGCCCGTGCCCATCGGCACCGTGCCTATTTACCAGGCACTGGAGAAGGTGAACGGCAAAGCCGAAGACCTGACCTGGGAGATCTTCAAGGACACCTTGATCGAGCAGGCCGAGCAGGGCGTGGATTACTTCACCATCCACGCGGGCGTGTTGCTGCGCTACATCCCTATGACCGCGAACCGTATGACCGGCATCGTGTCGCGCGGCGGTTCCATTATGGCGAAGTGGTGTCTCGCGCATCACAAGGAAAACTTCCTTTACACACACTTTGAAGACATCTGCGAAATCATGAAGGCCTACGATGTGACCTTCTCGCTGGGCGATGGCCTGCGTCCCGGCTCGATCTACGATGCCAACGACGAAGCACAACTGGGTGAGTTGAAGACATTGGGCGAACTCACGCAAGTGGCGTGGAAGCACGACGTACAGGTGATGATCGAAGGCCCCGGCCATGTGCCGATGCACATGATCAAGGAGAACATGGATCTGCAACTGAAGTGGTGCCACGAAGCGCCGTTCTACACGCTAGGCCCCCTCACGCAAGACATTGCTCCGGGCTATGACCACATCACTTCGGCCATCGGGGCGGCCATGATTGGTTGGTTCGGCACGGCCATGTTGTGTTACGTCACACCCAAGGAACACTTGGGCCTGCCCAATAAGGCCGACGTAAAAGAAGGCATCATCACTTACAAGATTGCTGCCCACGCTGCCGATCTTGCCAAGGGGCACCCGGGTGCGCAGGTGCGCGACAACGCGATGAGCAAAGCGCGCTTCGAGTTCCGCTGGGAGGACCAGTTCAACCTCGGCCTGGATCCCGACCGTGCGCGTGATTTCCATGACGAGACCCTGCCCAAAGAGTCCGCCAAGATCGCGCACTTTTGTTCCATGTGCGGCCCGCATTTTTGCTCGATGAAAATTTCGCAGGACGTGCGTGACTTCGCGGCCAAAGAAGGTCTTTCCGAACAAGCCGCGCTGGAAAAAGGCATGGAAGTGAAATCTATCGAGTTCGTGAAGCAGGGTGCAGAGGTTTATCACAAAGCCTGAGTGATGACTCAAAGCATGTTGCCGCAATGTCGTGCGGGTTGTGGCGCGTGCTGCATTGCGCCTTCCATCACTTCGCCTCTGCCTGGCATGCCGCAGGGCAAGCCAGCCGGGGTGCTGTGTGTGCAACTGGATGATGAGTTGCGCTGCAAAGTGTTCAACAAGTCTGAGCGTCCGGCCTTTTGTGGCGGCTTGCAACCCTCCGTAGAAATGTGCGGTGATTCGCGCGAATATGCGCTGGTTTGGCTCACACAAATGGAAGCGGCGACCAAGCCGCAGGTATAATCTCCACATGCAACAATCGCCTTCCCTTCCTGACGCTGAGGTCACCGCTGATTCTCCCTGTATTGGTTACTGCACCACGGTGCTGGGTGATGAGGTGTGCCGCAACTGTCTGCGCACCTTTGACGAGATCACGCGTTGGGTGGAGATGAGCGACGAGGAAAAGAGGCAGGTCAACCGCCGTATTATTATCGAAAAATCTTGATTTTTTAACTACTGGATTCCCGCCTTCGCGGGAATGACGAACGACATGGACATCCTGTTACTCATCAAAGCCGCCATCCTTGGCGTGGTCGAAGGCCTGACCGAATTTTTGCCAATTTCTTCCACCGGCCATTTGATTCTGGTGGGCGATCTGCTGAACTTTAACGATGAGCGCGGCAAGGTGTTCGAGATTGTGATCCAGTTCGCGGCGATCCTGGCGGTGTGTTGGGAATATCGCGCCAAACTTGTTTCGGTGACCACCGGCCTTCTGCAAAAACAGGAAGCCGCGCAGCGTTTCACTTTTAATCTGCTCGTCGCGTTTTTGCCGCTGGCGATTCTAGGCCTGTTATTTGGCAAGACCATCAAGGCACATCTGTTCGCTCCCGTGCCGGTGGCGCTGGCTTTTATTATCGGTGGTCTGGTTATCCTGTGGGCGGAGAAGCGTCAGCACGCCGAGCGTATCGTTAGTGTGGATGATATGCATTGGAAGGACGCATTGAAGATGGGACTGGCGCAGGCGCTGGCGCTAATTCCCGGTACGTCACGTTCGGGAGCAACCATCATCGGCGGATTGTTTTTTGGCCTGTCACGCAAGGCAGCGACGGAGTTCTCTTTTTTCCTCGCCATTCCCACGCTGACTGCGGCGACGATTTACGAGGTGGTGAAATACCGCCATGACTTCCACGCTGATGATATTGGCATCTTTCTAGTGGGCTCGGTCGCATCCTTTATCAGCGCGTTCATCGCGGTACGCGGCTTGTTGCGTTATATCAGCCGCCACGATTTTACCGTGTTCGCCTGGTACCGCATTGCTTTTGGTTTGCTGGTGTTGCTCACGGCATCAACCGGCAGGGTGAGCTGGTCCGCTGTTTAGCTTTGTGTCCAGGGGAGTTTTGCGGCGCGCCATCCGTTCAATGTATTGCGCTGGCCGTGAGTGTCTTTGTCACCCTCGAAACCCTCCAGAATATTGTAGGCTTCGCTGTAGCCGGCTTTCGCCGCCGTGAGCGCGGCGTTGTGCGAGCGAGCGCCGCTGCGGCAGAGGAACATCACCAGTGCCTCTTTATCCACCTGTTGTTCAAGTGATGCCAAGAAATGCGGATTGGCTTGCATGCCGGGATAAGTCGCCCATTCGATTTCGATGGCGCCGGGGACGCGCCCCACAAAATCCAGTTCGGCTTTGCTGCGTACATCAACCAGTTTGCAGCCGGGAGCGGCTTGCAAAAGCTGGGATGCCTCTTCGGGCAACAATGCACCTGAATACAGCGCGCCGTCTTGCTTGCCGCGCAGCCGCGCAGACTCCAATATGACCGAGATTTTTCCCATGCTTTTAGCTCCTGTTCAATGTTATCCGCGCAAGTGTTATTCTGCGCAGTGTCGTGCCACTATACCCAATGCCCATGAAAAATCCCACTCACTTGCACACCCACGATAAGTCAGCGGCGTTCGAGCCCGCACATCCGGTGCGCTTTGCGGCGGCACGCAAGAGTACCTGGATTAGTATCTTTATCAATCTGGGTCTGACGCTCTTGCAGGTGTCGGCGGGGTTTTTGGGCAAATCGCAGTCTCTCATGGCGGATGGTTTGCATTCCATGGCGGATCTGGTGTCGGATGTGCTGGTGTTGTTTGCCAACCGCCACGGCAATCGCCATGCCGATGCCCGCCATCCTTACGGTCATGCGCGTATCGAAACGGCCGCATCGTTGATACTTGGGGTCAGCCTTGCGGCACTGGGTGTCGGTTTGCTTATCGCGGCGGGTTTGCGCTTGCAACACCCCGAACAAGTGCAGGCGGTGCATCCGGCCACGCTGTGGGTGGCCATCATCGCCCTCGCCGCCAAGGAAGGCATGTTCCGTTACATGCTGGCGGTGGCGCAGCGTGTGCGTTCGCAGATGCTGG
>JAGVIV010000336.1 GCA_020055845.1 Betaproteobacteria bacterium | reverse complement strand
GACTAATCCAGCAAAAGACGCTGGATAAGTCATTGGTTATGCTGCGCTACTGCGCCCGTCCACCCTTTGCGCTGGAGCATCTGCACACACTCGATGCCGAACACCTGCTCTACCACAACCCCAAACCCCGCTCCGATAGCCCGCGTGATCTGGTGCTCACCCCGCTGGAACTGATCGACAAAATCGCAGCCCTCATCCCGCCACCGCGTGCGCATCGCCATCGCTATTACGGTGTGCTGGCACCGAATTCGCCCATGCGTGCCGCCGTTACGGCAATGGCACCGCTGCCCGTGGTTGCGCACCCCCAGGCAGAAGCAACAACAGCAGACGCACCGCCACCGCCGCATCGTGCTGCTTCACATTACCTGTGGGCGATGTTGCTGGCGCGCATCTATGAAGCGCTGCCGCCGACAATCGCCCCGGCGCGCGGGCCTCCGCTGTGGGAGCTGGAAGCAGCGCATCGGCATGGGGCGGGCAACGATCCTCAGTGGGAGTCAGCACCCCAACCCGAAGCGGTGTTTGAGTTTGATCAGCGGGTGGCGTGGTGAGGAAACGGGATACGCAAGTGTCTCGCTCGGGGGCGGTTGTGCCGAGGGTCTAAGGCGCACCGTGCCGCGTGTGTTTTAGAGGAATGACGCGGCAAATTCTTGTCGCTGGGGTGGGAAATTTCACAAGTGTGCAGGGCGAAAATCGGATTGAGGAGGATTCCGGCACGAGTTTGATTTGACTTGGGCGGTTGGATTTCCTATCCTTTCATGCGTCCGTACCGTTATGCATATGCAGGCAGATATTTGTGTGGTATCAATAAATATCAAGTGGTTATAGTGGGTATGTATACTTTTCATATAAGGCCAGTGTGTCCATCTAATACTGTTAGGAGCATCAATCATGATCCTGCGTACATTTACCTTTATCATTGAGCTTGTCGTTGCGTATCTTTGCCATCTGGTGCTGCGAAAACAGCCGCCAACCAGAAGAATGACGGAAGGTGCGGCAATCAGGAGAGGAAGCCTGCGTACGTTTGCTCTGCTGATGGCGATCACGATTCTGGTGCCCGTATCGGGCATGCTGTACGCCCAAGAAATATCCACAAAATCCCCGCCAATCCCTGGCGACGATTTGCTGCCCGGTGTGCTCCAGCCATGGAGCGTGTCAATGCCGGACAAATCGAAACTTCAAGCACTCGGCGCCACAATGGCTGATGCTCAGGCGTTTTCCCAAAAGCTCCGCGCCATCGCCGAGGTTGTAACGCAGGCACCGGGGTATAACCCGCTACCGGCGGGTTGTGACATTCAGATTTCAGGAGAAGTCGGGCTCGTGATCAACAAAACCACGAAGAAGCTGCGCCGCTTCAGCGGCAGTCTCTTGATTGGGTGCATACCGTTTGATGTGGAAGTTCGCGACGGGAAAAAGGTGCGTGGCGGGCATGGTGAGACTCGTCATTTTGTCATCACCATAAACGATCCAAACATGATTGCCCACGGGAGCAGTTGGTCCGATGAAGAGGGGGAGTTTTTTACTCAGCCTGAGAGGACAGGGGAATTTCGCGGGATGCCTGTCTATTCGGGGGTGAACGAATATTACCCAAATAAATTTGGCGGATCGACGATTGTTGTTGCAATGCCGGGGCAACCGCGCTTCCGACCAGTCGGACGCGAGCGAGCCTTAAAGGCGTTCATCGCGAATATTTTCCTAGACAAGTACCCGCAGCTACCCAATCGTGAACGAGCCTTGAAGGAGTTTATTGCAGGTGTCGGCGAGGAGAGAGTGTATATGCCTGAGTACGCCCATTCAGCGCAGCAGATGCTGGCGGCGCTCACACCCGAGCAGCGAACCGAGGCCGCCTGTTACTACACCCTTGACCGGGTAGAGCGCAGCTCAGGAACCAGTGCGTCCGCGTATCCGGGCATCAAAGAGCGCGGGATCACGCCAGCGGGAGTGAAAGACTGCATTCCGATCGTGCAAGAAAGTATGATGAATAACGATCTACCGCCAACTGCCGTTCAGTTGATTGTTTTCTCCATGTACAGGGATATTCTATTACATGGAAAGAATGCCCGGAAGAAAGGCGAGACGCCAGCATTCTTTTTCGAAGTGACGGCCACTGCGCTTCGCAATATGGATTGGGGGAAGTTGCAGGCGATGCTCGAATAGCAATAAAGGGCACCTCGAAAAATTCAGAGTTCGCCCAAATGCAAGGCGCGGAAAAAATTTCGCCGCGCCGCATATAGCTAATATGTAAGCAAGAAATTTTTTCCGCAACGCAGCAGTTGGGATGAAATGTGGATTTTTAGAGGTGCCCT
>JAGVIV010000052.1 GCA_020055845.1 Betaproteobacteria bacterium | reverse complement strand
TGGTAATAGAAGCATTAATCAATCGAAAAGATTGTATCGGCGTAACAGGGAAAACAAGTTTTACCGCAGAAAACTTGCCGGTAAAACATCCTTCTATCTGCAAAATAACAAAGGGTGAAAGTGGGGAAAGGGCTTTTGTATTAAAACAGTGATACACAGATGTGTCTCGCAAATTCGGATAGTCCGTAAGTAGTAGTGCATATCTGCGCTACTACTGCGCATAAAGGGCTACGCCAACGAATCCGTCCAATCTCAAAAATGAAATTGCGCGCTATGCCTCAATAGCCTCCGCATCACTCGTTAAGGACAAGCGAGCCAACATTCACATCTCCTTCTTGCCACACATCAATGGCTAGTGTCCTTCATAAGTACGTCACAGGGGGCATCCGAAATCGGCATCATTAGAGGAGTTCCCCCCGCGTCAGAATAGTTGTCGCCTCGATATAATCTTGAACTTGGGGGCGATAAGGAAGAACGATGGCACGGTACGGAGAAGCATTCAGGAACAGAGTGGTGGCGCGTTTGTTGCCGCCGGAGAGCGCCAATGTGGTTTTGGTGGCGAAAGAAATTGGAGTGACGGTGCAAACATTGGAACGATGGCGTGAGGAAGCGCAGTCCATGCCCGCCCGAGGGCGGGCATGGACTGCTGGCGCCAGACTCGAAGCGGTCATCACCGCAGCGGCTTTGGACTGCGCCGGCAAGAACGCATGGTGCCGCGAGCACGGCGTATATCCGGCCGAACTGGACAAGTGGCGATCGAGCGCCACCACGGCACTGTCAGAGCCCGAGGAAGCTCGTGCCAGCCCGCAGTCCACGCGGCAAGACAAGAAGCGCATCAAGGAACTCGAACGCGAGCTGCTGCGCAAAGACCGGGCGCTGGCCGAGACAGCCGCGCTGCTCGTCCTGTCAAAAAAAGTCGCGGCGATCTTCAACAAGGGAGAGGGCGAATGATCGGCCTCGAAGATCGCCAAGCCCTGGCCCGAGACATCCATTGCGCGCATACGGCCGGCGCGCGGCTCAAGCCGGCCTGCAAGATTGCCGGCATCGACCTGCGCACCTTCCAGCGCTGGCAAGCCGCCGATGGTCTCATCAGCGGTGATGGGCGACCGCAGGCCGTGCGGGCGATGCCCGGCCACGCACTGAACGAGGCCGAGCGCGCACGAGTGCTTGCCGTGGCCAACCAGCCGCGCTTTGCCGCCGTGCCACCGGCGCGCATCGTGCCCATGCTCGCCGACGAAGGCGTCTACCTGGCCAGCGAATCCACCTTCAGCCGCGTGCTGAAGGCGCACGGACAAACCGCCCATCGCGGGCGAGCCAAGGCGCCCAAATCTGTCAGACCGCCGACCACGCATATCGCGACCGCACTGCGGCAGGTGTGGTGCTGGGACATGACGTACCTGCCGGCACAAGTGATGGGACGGTGGTTCTACTTGTATCTGATTCTGGATTTGTACAGCCGCAAGATCGTGGGCTGGGAGGTGCATGATGCCGATCACGCCGACCATGCCGCGCACCTGGTGCGTCGCACCGCGCTGGCCGAGGGTATTGCCGCGATGGGCACCAAGCCCGTGCTGCACGGCGACAACGGCTCTACGCTCAAGGCCACGACGGTGCTGGCGATGCTCAACTGGCTGGGCGTCAAGCCCTCGTACTCCCGGCCTCGCGTCAGTGACGATAACGCCTATGCCGAGTCGTTGTTCCGCACCGCCAAGTACCGGCCAGAGTTCCCCGCCAAGGGTTTTGTTGACCTCGATCAAGCACGCTCTTGGGCAACCGATTTCGTGCGTTGGTACAACTTCGATCATCGCCACAGCGGCATTCGCTACGTCAGCCCCGCTCAGCGCCACGCCGGAGAGGATCACGCAATTCTGGCTGCCAGACATGCCCTGTATCGCACGGCTCGCGAACTCAACCCGGCGCGCTGGTCCGGGGATACTCGAAACTGGTCGCCCGTCGGTGCCGTTACGCTCAATCCAGAACGCGACTCCACCGTAAAGACGCATTTGGCGAGCCATCATATTCAACCGTTGGCAGCATGACCGAGGCGACAACTACCTTGACACGCGCCGATTGTTTGCCTAATAATTTGGCAGCATTATGAGCTACGCTGTACTGTGTAAAAGCTGAAACAGTCAATAAAACCAGAAATATGTATAGCAGGTCAATTGCGAGAACAGAGTAAGTGATTGCGCGAAAATTAAAAGGCGCTGTTCTTGTTGCGTAGAAGTAAGATAACAGCCCGAGCAAAATCACGGCTATCGTCGCCAGTAGTGTGAAATTCATTACATAAATACTCAGCGCAATCGCCATCAAAGCGAGAAGGAAAATCAAGCACATCTGCGCAATAAACAAAGGCCTGCTGATTC
>JAGVIV010000178.1 GCA_020055845.1 Betaproteobacteria bacterium | reverse complement strand
GCCGTGGGAGGTGGAGGAGATTGTGCGCGAGGTGGGGGCACAGATTAAAACACCGCTGGGCGTGCATTGCCATAACGATAGCGGTTGCGGTATCTCCAATTCGCTCTCGGCGGTGCGCGGCGGTTGCACGCAGGTGCAGGGCACAATCAACGGTTACGGCGAGCGTGTCGGCAATGCCAATCTGACCACCATCATTCCCAATTTGCAACTCAAGATGCACAAGCCGGTGGTGACGCCGGAGCAGCTGCGCGAGCTTACCGGGCTGGCGCACTTTGTGGCGGAAGTGGTCAATCTTAAACACTATGCACATGCTCCCTACATCGGCCATAGCGCCTTTGCGCACAAGGGCGGAATCCATGTGGCAGCGATACTCAAGGCCAGCGATACTTACCAGCATATCGATCCGGCCTTGGTCGGCAACGAGATGCGCTCGGTGGTGTCGGAGTTGTCCGGGCGCGGCAATATTCAGTTGCGTGCGCAGGCATTGGGCATCGATCTGGGCAATGAAGATGCGCAGCGTGTGCTCAGCCATATCAAACAGCTGGAGCACGAGGGCTTTACTTTTGAGGCGGCGGAGGCCAGCGTGGAATTGATGCTGCACCGTCTGCGTCCTGATTACGTACAACCGTTCGAGCTGGTGGATTATTTTGTGGTCGCCGAGCGCCGTCAAAACCGCGGCCTGCTGTCGGAGGCAACCGTCAAGGTGAAGGTCGGCGGCGAGGTGAAATTTGTGGCCGCCGAGGGTAATGGTCCGGTCAATGCCTTGTCCACTGCTTTGCGCAGCGCACTTTCCTCCGCTTATCCCGTGTTGAAAACGGTGCGGTTGATTGACTACAAGGTGCGTATTCTGGACAGCACCAACGGCACCTCCGCGCTGATTCGCGTGCTGATTACCTTTCAGGGCGGCGGCCATGTCTGGACGACCGTAGGCGCGAGTACCAATATCATCGACGCCAGCTGGCATGCGCTCTCGGACAGTCTGGAGTTCGCTTTGGTAAAGCTGGGCGGCATCGCGCCCGCGACAAGCTGAACCTTGGCGCAGGGCCTATGGGCTGTGGCATAATCACCAACCCGCAAGGTAGAAAAATCATGGACGCTCAAACTCTTTACGACAAACTCTGGAACAGTCATCTGGTTCGCACCGAGCCGGACGGGACTGCATTGATTTATATCGACCGTCATTTGGTGCATGAGGTGACCAGCCCGCAAGCCTTTGAAGGCTTGAAACTGGCGCAGCGCAAGCCGTGGCGTACGGACTCTATGCTGGCAGTGCCGGACCACAACGTGCCGACCACCAAACGCAGCGGCGGTATTGCCGATCCGATCGCGCGTCTGCAAGTGGAGACGCTGGATGCAAACTGCGTGGCATACGGCATCACCGAATTCAAGATGAACGACATCCGTCAGGGGGTGGTGCATGTGATGGGGCCGGAACAGGGCGCGACCTTGCCCGGCATGACCGTGGTGTGCGGCGACTCGCACACCAGCACGCACGGAGCCTTCGGAGCACTGGCGCACGGTATCGGCACCTCCGAGGTCGAACATGTGATGGCGACGCAATGTCTGGTGGCGAAAAAATCTAAGGCGATGCTGGTTCAAGTGGATGGCGTACTCGGTAAAGGTGTGACGGCGAAAGACATCGCGCTGGCTGTGATCGGCAAGATTGGCACCGCGGGCGGCACCGGTTTCGCTATCGAGTTTGGCGGTTCGACCATTCGCGCCTTAAGCATGGAAGCACGCATGACCTTGTGCAATATGGCGATTGAGGCGGGTGCACGCGCCGGCATGGTGGCGGCGGATGAAACAACTTTTGCCTATTGCAAAGGGCGTCCGTTTTCCCCGCAGGGTGAACAATGGGACAAGGCGGTCACGCATTGGCGCACGTTGCACAGCGATGCCGGGGCTAAGTTTGATGCGACGGTGACGCTGGATGCCGCGCAGATCAAGCCGCAAGTGACCTGGGGTACTTCGCCGGAGATGGTGCTGCCGGTGGACGGGCGTGTGCCTGACCCAGCCAATATCGTGGATGCGGTGAAGCGTGCCGACACCGAACGTGCACTGCAATACATGGGCTTGGTCGCCAACACGCCTATTGTTGAGATCAAGGTCGACAAAGTGTTTATTGGTTCGTGCACCAACGGGCGTATCGAAGACATGCGTGCTGCGGCAGCGGTCGCCAAAGGAAAAAAGGTCGCGGCAAATGTGAAGTTGGCGATGGTGGTGCCGGGCTCGGGGCTGGTCAAAGAGCAAGCGGAGCGGGAAGGCTTGGACAAGATTTTTATCGCGGCGGGTTTCGAGTGGCGTGACCCGGGCTGCTCGATGTGTCTGGCGATGAACGATGATCGTTTGTCCTCGGGCGAACGTTGTGCGGCGACTTCCAACCGCAACTTTGAAGGCCGCCAGGGACAGGGCGGGCGCACGCACTTGGTGAGCCCGGCGATGGCCGCTGCCGCTGCCATTGCGGGGCACTTTGTTGACGTGCAGGAGTCTGTGTGATGAAAAAATTTACAGCATTCGACGGCTTGGTCGTGCCTTTGGACAGGGCCAATGTAGATACCGACGCAATCATTCCAAAGCAGTTTTTGAAGTCGATCAAACGTTCCGGATTCGGTCCGAACGCGTTCGACGAATGGCGCTATCTTGATCACGGCGAGCCGGGTATGGATAACAGCAAGCGTCCGGTCAACAAGGACTTCGTGCTGAATCAACCGCGCTATCAGGGAGCGCAGATTTTGCTGGCACGCGAGAATTTCGGTTGCGGTTCGTCGCGTGAACACGCGCCCTGGGCGCTGGAAGATTACGGTTTCCGTGTCGTCATCGCGCCCAGCTTTGCCGACATTTTCTTTAACAACTGTTTCAAGAATGGTCTGTTGCCGATCAAACTGGAAGCCTCCAAGGTGGATGCCCTGTTCAAGGCTGTTGAAGCCAACGCGGGTTACCAGCTGAAGATTGATTTGGATCAGCAGAAAATCACCGCTCCTGAGGGCACGGTGTACCCGTTTGAAGTGGACGCCTTCCGCAAGCATTGTCTGCTAAACGGATTGGATGATATCGGTCTGACTTTACAGCATGTGGATGACATCAAGGCATTCGAGACAAAGCACCGCGCGGCACAGCCGTGGCTGTTTGCATAAAAATAAGTAGTCCGCCGGTTGTGCAGCTCGTATCAGCGGAAAATAATTTTGATTTTATAGGGTGAGAGAGAAATGAAAATCGCAGTGTTGCCGGGTGACGGCATTGGCCCAGAGATCGTCGCGCAAGCGGTGAAGGTATTGGAAGTTTTGCGCGGCGAGGGTTTGAAGATCGAGCTGGAGTACGCGCATATCGGCGGTGCCGGTTATGACGCGGCGGGTGATCCCTTCCCCGCGGCGACCGAGGCCCTAGCGCTCGCATCTGATGCGGTGTTGCTGGGTGCGGTGGGCGGTTACCAGTACGACACTCTGCCGCGCGCGCAGCGTCCCGAACAGGGGCTGTTGCGTATTCGCAAGGGCTTGGGCTTGTTTGCCAATCTGCGTCCTGCGATGGTGTATCCGGAGCTGGTGAGCGCATCGACACTGCGTGCGGATATCGTGTCCGGTTTGGACATCATGATCCTGCGTGAATTGACCGGCGATATTTATTTTGGCCAGCCGCGCGGCATTCGTCTGTTGGAAGACGGCGAGCGCCAGGGTTTCGATACGATGCACTACAACGAATCAGAAGTGCGCCGTGTGGCGCATGTCGGTTTTCAGATTGCGAT
>JAGVIV010000228.1 GCA_020055845.1 Betaproteobacteria bacterium | reverse complement strand
TATGTCTTTCAGCCACACTTTAGAAAAACCAGCGGGATGCGAATCAACCTTGGGATAAATCACATGCGCGGGCATCACTGCGGTAAGACCGAAATCCACCATCTGGCGAAAGGGTATGAGGTCGCACATCTCAATATCGGCGAAATCGCGTTCATCCACGGGAATCTCCAGATGCGAATCCGCCTTGACGAAACCGTGACCGGGGAAATGTTTTCCCACCGTTGCCATACCCGCCTTCTTCATGCCTATCATCAGACTGTGCGCCAATTCGGCGATGGCTTGCGGCTCGGTGTGAAACGCACGATCACCGATCACGCCGCTGCTGCCGTAGTCCACATCCAGCACCGGCGTAAAACTGAAATCAATGCCGTGCGCGCGCAATTCGGAAGCCAGCACCCAGCCAGTCTGCTCCGCCAAATGCCGTGCCTTTTTGGGATGTTCATCCCACACTTTCCCCAGCTCGCGCATCGGCGGGATACGGGTGAATCCTTCGCGGAAACGCTGTACCCGACCACCCTCGTGATCCACCGAGATGAGCAGCGGCGGCGTGCGCACGGCGCGGATTGCTGCGGTCAACTCGGCCAACTGCTGCGGTGAATCGTAATTGCGTGCAAACAAGATGACCCCGCCCACCAAGGGATGACGCAACCTTTTTTCATCCTCTGGAGTAAGCGACTTGCCCGCCACATCCAGCATTACCGGCCCTATGCCCATAAAGACTCCGAGTTGATTAAATCTGATGATGGCGATCTGCCACGACATGGCGGATTATAAAGCTTTTGGCGCAAAAACCTGTCCTCAGCGTACAACACATCTGATTCGTCCCGCGAGCAAAACCGCGCTAGGAGGGCGAATGCCCCTCCAGCACCACAAAGGCCACCACCGTTTCGCGCTCGTCGCTGATACTCAGGTGGTGATGGCTCATGCCCAACTGTTGCAGATAGGCAGACAATACTTCGTCGAAATGAAATGCGGGCTTGCCGAGTGCGTCATGCGTGACGCTGATGCGATGCAGACTCACCGGATGACGCAGGCCTTGCCCGGTGGCTTTGGCGAGCGCCTCTTTGGCTGCGAAACGTTTGCTCAGGAAGCGCGCGGGATAAGCATGGGCCGTGTATTCGGGTAGCTCTTGCTCGCTCAAAATCTTCTGCGCAAATGCCGCGCCGTGACGCGCGATGGCGGCCTCAATACGCGCCACTGCGACGATGTCGGTACCGATACCCAGAATCATGTGCGCAACAAAGCCTTCATGTTTTTCACCGCCTGCTCCAAGCCGATGAACAACGCCTCGGAAATCACGGAATGGCCAATGTTGAGTTCTTCGATGTGAGGGATCGCGACGATGGGACGCACGTTGTGATAGTGCAATCCATGCCCGGCGTTCACTTGCAAACCCAGCGCATGCGCATGCAGCGCCGCGCGCTGGATGCGCTCCAGTTCCGCCGCACGCTCCGGCACGCTGTCGGCATCGGCATATTTGCCGGTATGTATCTCGACCACCGGCGCACCGGCTTTCCATGCAGCTTCCAGTTGGCGTTCGTCGGCATCGACGAACAGCGAAACACGGATACCCGCCTCATTGCAGCGCTGTGTGGCGCGGTGCACGGCATCGAAATACTTGACCACGTCCAAGCCGCCTTCGGTGGTCAACTCCTCGCGCTTTTCCGGCACCAAACAGATGTCGTGCGGCTTGGTGCGCAAAGCCAGTGTAATCATCTCTTCGGTCACCGCGCACTCCAGATTCATGCGCGTCTGCAGCATGCCGCGCAATACCGCCACGTCAGCATCCTGTATATGGCGGCGGTCCTCGCGCAAATGGAGGGTGATGGCATCCGCCCCCGCCTCTTCGCAGATAAGCGCGGCGCGTACCAGATTGGGATAGCGTGCACCGCGCGCCTGACGCAGCGTGGCAACGTGGTCGATATTCAGTCCGAGTTTAATCATATTTCTTCAAGTCCTTAATCAGTTCCCGTGTGTGCAGCACGACACCGCCGAGATGATGGTTCAACAACATGCGCATCAATTGTTTGCCTTGGCGCGCACTATTCACGTCAGTGTAATCGTCCGCCGCGATGTCGAGCAAGGTCTTGCCAGCAATCGGCATGCCCTGTGTCGCCTGCGGACTATCCTCCACCGCGCCGCGTTCGAGGATGTAGCGATATTGTTTGCCCGCCTCGATAGGCGCATTGCCGCCCGCTTCATGCTCCAGCAACAGCGCGTAACCCAATTCCTGCAACAGATGTTTTTCAAAACAGCGCAGGGTCGAGGCGTGGTCTTGTTCATGCACCAGACGCTGCAAGGTCTGGCGGTAGTAATCGAACAAGTGCTCGTGCGGATCGTCGCGGGCGGTAAGATTGAGCAGCAATTCGTTCAGATAGAGGCCGCACATCAGCGCCGTGCCCTGCAACTGCGGCTGGCCGCCCTGCCATTCCGCGCTGTGCAGCGTGCGCAATTCGTTTTTTCCGAACCAGCTTAAAGCCAGCGGCTGAAAGCTCATCAGCAAACCGCGCAATGCCGACTTAGGACGGCGCGCACCGCGCGCCACCAAGGGCACGCGCCCGTGCTCGCGGCTAAACACCTCCAGCACCAGACTGGTTTCGCGGAACGGGTAGCTGTGCAACACGAAGGACAGCTCGTCTTGAATGCGGTTTTTACTGCCTGAATTCATTGTGCACTGCTCATGCAAATACCTGCCCGCCGAATCTGCGTCGCAAGAGGAAAAACAAACAATTCTTCAAGCAATCGCTCCCTGCCTATTTGGATATGACTTCCCATGTTTCAACGCCACCTTGCACGACTTCAAACAAGGGGTGAGGGTCCGGCGCTTGCACTCCCTCGCTACGCTGCAACGCCGCCGCATCGCGCACTTCCAGCTTGGCACGCAGATGCGCCATCTCGTACTGCATCTGTCCGCGCGTGACGGAAATTTTCACATTCCGCGCGCAAGATCCGATCTTGCTTGCATCAAAATGGTAGCCTCGCCGTTCCGCTTCTTGCTGCACTTCGCGCAAATAGGATGCGATTGCGCCCGAGGCATCGGCTTGTTGGCGGAAGCGCAGCAGCTGCGGGTGGTGGCGGTATCCCTTGGTCTCTCCGGCCAATACCTTCTGTGCCAACAATCCTTCGCGCCACAATGCCACCAAGCCTCTGGCATCGAGATAGCGCGGATGCAGCGACCACAAACGCATACGGCTTATTCGTAGCCCAGCGATTTCAGCATCTGCGGGCTGTCCGCCCAGCCGCTACGCACCTTGATCCACACTTCCAGATAGACTTTGCCGTCGAACAAGCGCTCCATATCAAGACGTGCCTGTGTGGCGATCTCTTTGAGTTTTTCGCCTTTGGAACCGATGAGCATGGCTTTGTGCGCGTCTTTATCGACTAGGATAGCGGCGTGGATGCGGCGCATTTTGCCGTCCATTTTAAATTGCTCGATAACGACGCTCACGGAATAAGGCAACTCTTCGCCGGTGAAACGGAACACTTTTTCGCGCACGATTTCGGCGGCGAGGAAACGCTCGTTGCGGTCGGTTACCTCGTCTTCGGGATAAATCTTTTCGCCTTCCGGCAAATATGGACGCACTGCGTCCAGCAGGGTGTCGAGCTGGTTATCGTGTTTGGCGCTCACCGGCACGATGGCCGCGAAGTGGCGCTCTTGGGCGATGTCCTGAATGAAGGGCAACAGTTCATTCTTATGCTCCATATTGTCGACTTTGTTGATGACCAACAGCACGGGGATATTGGCCGGCAACAGCTTCATCACTTCGCGGTCGCGCTCGTCGAAATGACGCGCCTCGATAACGAACAACACAACGTTCACATCGCGCAGACTGCCGGTGACTACCCGGTTCAGCCCCTTGTTCAGGGTGTTCAGGTATTGGGTCTGGAATCCCGGGGTGTCGACGAACACGAACTGGGTATGCTCTTCAGTGAGGATGCCGGTGATGCGGTGGCGCGTGGTCTGCGCTTTGCGCGAAGTGATACTGATCTTCTGCCCGATCAGGTGATTGAGCAGTGTCGATTTGCCCACGTTGGGTCGCCCCACGATGGAGATGAAGCCGCTGTGAAACTGGGGGGTGTCGGTCATGGTTTGCTCTTACTCAGTTGGTTGTAAGCCGCTTCGGCGGCAACTTGTTCGGCGATACGGCGACTGCTGCCTTCGCCGCGCGTGGTGACATTCAATTGGGCAATCTGGCACTCGACCACGAATACCTGCGCATGCGCTTCACCCTGTGTGGCGATGACGCTGTATTTGGGCAGGGATAGTTTGCGCCCCTGCAGATATTCCTGCAGCTGGGTCTTGGCATCTTTGCCCAGACTTTGCACATCCATTTGCGCGATGAACGGCACATACAGACGCAACACAACCTGCTCTGCGGCAGTGAAACCGGCATCGAGAAAGACCGCACCGAACAAGGCTTCCATCGCGTCGGCCAGAATGGAGGGGCGGCGAAATCCCGCACTCTTGCGCTCGCCGTCTCCCAGCAACAGCAATTCCCCCAACTCCAAACCCTGTGCCAAAGCACACAAGGTCTGCTGGTTGACCAGATTGGAACGCAATCTGGAGAGGTCGCCCTCGGGCAAATCGGGATGTTGTTCGTAAAGGTACTTGGCGATCACGCAGTTCAACACGCTGTCGCCGAGGAATTCCAGACGCTCGTAATGTGCGCTGCTATGGCTGCGGTGCGTCAGTGCCCTGTGCAGCAATTGCGGCTGCGCGAAGCGATAGCCGATACTGTTGCACAGGGACTCACGCTTCATGTGCAGGATTACTTGGCACTGCTCGGCTTAAACTCGAGCAGCAGACTGACATTGCCGGCCACGGAAATTTTCACCGCATAACTGGCACTCAGAACCAGACTCGCGCCCTCTTTGTCGATTTGGATGTCCTCGGCTTTGACCTCGCTGAGGTTGTCCATCATCGCCCTCTTTTCAAACGAGGCACGAATGTCTTTAACGCTGGCATTTTGCATTTCAGGATCGGCGGCAATCGCCCTGAATATATGCACGACCTCGCCATTATGCATATAGGCGGGAATCAGCTTCAAACCCAACACTACCGCGAACAAACCCATCGCAATCAGCAGAATAAGTCCGATACCGCCGATCCCCTGCTGCCTGTTTTTCAAAGTCTTCATCTTTGCTCCTTAGCAAAACAATTGTTTAGTTTATCGACAAACCAATGCGTTTCAAATCACCGAAATTCATCCAGATGAAAAAGGCTTTTCCCACAATCATGTTGTCGGGCACAAAACCCCAATAGCGGCTATCGCGGCTATTGTCACGGTTGTCACCCATCATGAAATAGTGCCCCTGCGGAACCTTGCAACTCATCTCCTGCAAACTATAACGGCAATCCTCCAGATGTGGAAATTCCGCGACACTGTTCAAGTGTATTGACGGCATCTCCGGGTTCACCAGTATCGGATGCTCATGCCCGCCCAGAGTCTCCACATAGCGCTCGGTATGCACAAAGTTCAATGCACTCTCAACGTAGTTATAGTCGCCTTCGCTGCGCAGCGGCTGCTCAAGCCCGTTCACCCACAGGCGTTTGTTGCGGTAGACAATACCGTCTCCGGGCAGCCCGACCACGCGCTTGATATAGTCGACAGAGGGATTCTCGGGATAATGGAACACCATCACATCGCCGCGTTTGGGTTCGTTCACGGCAACAATCTTCTGGTTGATAATCGGCAGGCGCACGCCGTAGGTAAACTTGTTCACCAAGATGAAGTCGCCCACTTGCAGGGTCGGAATCATGGAGCCGGAGGGAATCTTAAACGGCTCGACCAAAAAAGAGCGCAACAGAAACACCGCGAGAATGACCGGAAAAAAACTCTTGGCATACTCTACCCACCAAGGCTCGGTGGCCTCCGGTGCGCGCCTGGCATGCAATACGAATTTGTCCAGCAGCCACACACTGCCGGTCACCAGCAGCAAAGAAAACATAATCAAAGCGAAATCCATTTGTCGTCCCGTCTATTTCAATTTCTCTACTAGCACCGTCATTCTCGCGCAAGCGGGAATCCAGTCAAATAAAAATCCCCTTGCATCGCAAGGACAAAAAACAAAGGCCTGTTAATAAAACCACTGAATTCCCGCCTTCGCGGGAATGACATACAGGGGTTATTTATCGTCCACACGCAGAATGGCAAGGAATGCCTCTTGCGGAATTTCCACGCTGCCCACTTGCTTCATGCGCTTCTTGCCGGCTTTTTGTTTTTCCAGCAGCTTGCGCTTGCGTGAAATGTCGCCTCCGTAGCACTTGGCCAGCACGTTCTTGCGCAATGCTTTCACGTTTTCGCGCGAAATTATATTTGCGCCGATGGCGGCCTGAATCGCCACATCAAACATCTGGCGAGGAATCAGTTCGCGCATCTTGGCCGCCACTTCGCGCCCGCGATACTGGCTATTGGCGCGGTGCACGATGATGGACAGCGCATCCACCTTCTCGCCGTTGATTAGCATATCGACCTTGACCACATCCGCCGAGCGATACTCTTTGAACTCGTAATCCATCGAGGCGTAACCGCGCGATACCGACTTCAACTTGTCGAAGAAATCCAACACGATTTCGCCCATGGGCATTTCGTATTTCAGC
>JAGVIV010000109.1 GCA_020055845.1 Betaproteobacteria bacterium | reverse complement strand
AGGAATTTACCGGGGTGAGCGACCCGTACGAGGTTCCGGACGATGCGGAGCTCGTCATCGATACGCGCAGCTATACACCGCTCGAGGCTGCACAGTTGATCGTCACGCGACTGGAAAACGAGGGTTATATCGCGTGAAGTGGTTCGACGTCTTCAACGGCGATGCAGATGGCATCTGCGCATTGCATCAACTGCGATTGGCGGAACCGGCGGACAGCGAACTGGTTACAGGCGTCAAGCGCGACATACAGCTCCTGAAGCGAGTTGCCACCGCCCAGGGAGACCAGGTCACGGTACTCGACGTATCGCTGGACAGCAACCGGGCCGACCTCCACCGGCTGCTCGATGCAGGCGCATGCGTGCGCTGGTTCGATCACCACTTCGCGGGCGAGATCCCAAAGCACGCAGGTCTGGCTACGCATATCGACACTGCGTCCGAAGTTTGTTCAAGTCTGCTGGTGGATCGGTACCTTGGGGAACGTTTCCGCCCGTGGGCCATCGTGGCAGCCTTTGGGGATGGCCTAAAGGCTGTGGGCCGACAAATGGCGAATGAGGCGGGATTCGACGAAGGCGATATCGCGACGCTGGTACGATTGGGTGAATGCCTGAACTACAACGCCTACGGTGAAACGGTATCCGACCTGTGGTTCGCGCCGGACACGCTCTACCGTCAAGTTCACGAATACACCGATCCACTTACCTTTGTACGTGAGTCGACTGCCTTCGATCGGCTGGACACAGGCTACCGGGAAGATATGACGCAGGCGCAGGCATTGCGGCCGCACGTTGAAACGCCAAGCGGCGCAGTTCTGCTGTTGCCGGATGTGGCTTGGGCGCGGCGCGCGATAGGCGTGTTCGCCAACCAACTCGCCCAAGCCCATCCGCAACGCGCACATGCACTGCTCAGTCCCAACTCGGGAGGTAGCTATACGGTGAGCGTGCGTGCGCCGCTGGCACGGCCCTCGGGCGCGGATTCACTCTGTCGCCGCTTCGCCACCGGGGGGGGGCGCACGGCAGCGGCGGGCATCAATCAGTTACCGGAGACCGAGGTCGATCGCTTCATCGCCGAATTCGAGCAGGCCTTCAAGTGAACTGGTTTTCAACAGGCTCCACAGTGCCTACTGAAACCGGGGCGACTCAGTTCCCGCTTATTTATTGGCGGCATTTTCCAACTTATTGGTCTTGACCAACCAGTCATTGAGTCAACCTGATGCCACTGAGGTCGCGACAAGGGGCTGATTAAGGTGACGTGACGATTTACCGAGCAGCAGCGTGGCTGACCAACGGTTGCGAGACGCAATTTTGTCGACGATCATTGGTCCTACTATGCCAACTAGCAAGCCACCAAATAGTTGCAGCGGCAATAGGTTCACCTCCATGCTTTGAAGAACAATGCGCGATCCTGCAGTAAAAAAAACGTGAAAGAGGTAAATCGTGTATGAATACGAGCCGATTTTCGAGAGCCAGGCAACGTTCAGTTGCATGCTTAAACACAAACCACACAGTGAAACACCAGCTATCAGCGCCCATATATTTCTAAGGTCGTGATTCGGTTCGGGCCGGCCAATCATAATCATCGAAAGCAACGCCAGGGCAATCAGTGAGGTCCTCAATACCGGCCGATCGAGTTGAGGCTGAAGGTCGAACCGTGAGACAGCGAGGCCCGCCAGAAAATACGGCAGCAAGTATATGGCTCCGTCAATGGCGAACCAACCTGGACCTCCCACGAACAAGTACAGCACTGCCGCGCTTAGCCAAACCAGGAAGAAGTTGCTTGACTTTCCGATTAGTTGTGAGCGATCAAGTACCCAGATCAATAGAAATATCCAGAAAAGCGACTCGACGAACCAAAAATGCTTGAACGGCAGGATATGTAATAGATACCATTTTTCAACGGTGCTGTTTGTACCTGGGACCGCGGCCTGAACCAGTGCAAATAATGTACCCACAACAATCATAGGTATCAGCAAGCGACGAGCTTTCCCTATCAGGAAGGCGCGACTGTTTCCCGTGAATGGCCGGAACCCATACACGATCCCTGAAAGAAACGTGAACAATGGCATTCGTAGAAAGGCGAAACCATCGTTTAATACACGAAGCGGCCCGTTCTCGATATGGAGCCCTTCTGATGGCTGTGCTCCAATCACATGATAGGTAACCAGCAGAATGCAGGCCAAGCCACGTAATGTTTCAACTCGTTGGTTTTTCACTTGGCAAACTCTTCGCAAACTGGCAGGGTGTTGGTGCCACAAAGTGCGGAGTGCAATACGAACATCTCTTCACCCTGTCCAGCTTGCGTTGCTCATATCCATCTTACGTATATGGGTTTTAGGGCATCATATCTGAATTCACACGACAGTTCGACCAGACCAAGCCCGGTTTAAGCAAGTTAGATGATATGGTGATGAAACTCCGTTGGGCATGGCGACCTAGTCCTCTGCTTCGCAGACTCCCTTGATCGCAAGATTGAGGTACCCAAGGGAAATGGGATACTTCAGACATGGCGCAGGTACTGTCGTCGCAGCCAAATATGGGGACGCAAAGCGGTGTGGGCTGATGCAACCGGATACTGTATAGGCACTCAGCGCCGCCTTACGCGCTTCGTCAGGAGATCACTGTATCCCTCGCTTCCGGACCTTCCCGTCTTCAGGCCCAACTGGCCAGGACAACTGACGCCGATCAGTCAAAGAAATTGACGCCGGGAAGGAAACGGACGTCGATCATTTCGTCGCCGAATTCGGGTGCATCTTCATTAGGAGCCGTGCCGCCACGGCTGCCTTTACGCGCTCTAACGAGAATAACCGCGATGGGCCCCATCGGTTTGTTTATCACCGTCGGACTCAATTGCTGCTTGCTTGCCGAAAGCACGGTGATACCCGACCATCCGCATCAGGGTATCCCATATTCCGCTTGCCCGGACAGACAGCTCTCCTATGCTCGCATCATCGGGCATGTAGATGCGCTTTAGGGCATACAAGTCTGTGACAACATCATTGACGCCGGGATCGACAGTCAAGGCACAGGAATATCCCGCTTCACGCACCAGCGCCATGTCGCGCTCACTGTAATCGCCATTTGGGTATGCCAAGGCGACAACTGACAAGCCAAAGCGTTCCTTCAACACATCGCGGCAACCGACTATT
>JAGVIV010000084.1 GCA_020055845.1 Betaproteobacteria bacterium | reverse complement strand
CGGCATCGCGGCGCAACCACACCTCCTGCAGCCCTTTCAACACCGGGCGTGCAGCTTCGGTAAGCTTCAAGCCGCCGTAAGCTTCCATATCCACGTTGATGAATCCGGCAGCGGCGAGTTGGCGATAGACGCTGCTCCATTGCGTTTGCGCCAAGTCTTTGCCGATGCCGAAGGTGGAAAGTTGCTGGTGGTTGAACTGTTCGATTTTCGCAGTCGGCTTGCCGAGCAGCACATCGACGAGGTGCGCGACACCGAAGCGTTGTCCGGTGCGATACACGCAGGACAGCGCCATCTGTGCAGCTTGCGTGGCATCCCAGGTGTCCACGGGCGACAGGCAGTTGTCGCACTGGCCGCAATCTCCGGGATGCTCTTCGCCAAAGTAGCGCAGCACGGTCTGATGGCGGCATGCCGTGGACTCGCAAAAGCCGAGCAGCGCATCCAGCTTTTGCAATTCGACACGCTTGCGTTCTTCCGGCGCATCGCCGGACAGCAGCATCTGGCGCATGGACACCACATCGCCCAAGCCGTAGGCCATCCACGCATTCGCGGGCAAGCCGTCGCGCCCGGCGCGCCCTGTTTCCTGATAATAACCTTCCATGCTCTTGGGCAGATCGAGGTGGGCGACGAAGCGCACGTTCGGCTTGTCGATGCCCATGCCGAAGGCGACGGTGGCGACCATGATGACGCCTTCTTCGCGCAAAAATCTGCGCTGATTTTGGTTGCGCACCGCCGCGTCCAATCCCGCGTGATACGGCAAGGCATCCCAACCCTGCTCCTTCAGCCATGCGGCAGTCTCATCCACTTTCTTGCGCGACAGGCAATACACGATACACGCGTCATTGGCATGCTCAGTTTCGAGGAAGCTTTGCAATTGCTGGCGCGCGTTGTTCTTCAGCGTGACGCGGTAGCGGATATTGGGACGGTCGAAGCTGGAAACAAATTGCTTTGCCTGTTCCAGCGTCAGCCGCTCGATGATCTCGCGCCGCGTCGGCGCATCCGCCGTGGCGGTGAGCGCAATGCGCGGCACGCCGGGAAAACGCTCGTGCAGCACGGTCAGCGCACGGTATTCGGGACGGAAGTCGTGCCCCCATTGCGACACGCAGTGCGCTTCGTCGATGGCGAACAGCGCGATGCGATTCTCTTGCTGTAAGCGCTCCAGCAGATTCAGAAAACTTTCCGTCATCAAGCGCTCCGGCGCGACATACAACAGCTTCAGCTCACCGCGCAGCAATTGCTGCGACACTTCGCGCGCCGCATTGGCATCCAGACTGGAATTTAGAAACGCTGCCGATACGCCGAGTTGCTTGAGCGCATCCACCTGATCCTGCATCAGCGCAATCAACGGCGACACCACGATACCGACACCGTCGCGCAGCAAGGCGGGAATCTGATAGCACAACGACTTGCCACCGCCCGTGGGCATCAGCACCAGCGCATCGCCCCCTGCCCCGACATGCTCGACGATGGCTTGCTGCGCACCGCGAAACGAGGCATAACCAAAGGTGTCGCGGAGAATTTGCTGGGCGGTGCGGGAAGTCATGGGTAGGAAGAGTCCGTTAGATGCTGCAAGCTTAACCCAGTGCGCAGAATTTAGCAGGACGATGGTATGATTTGCGCATCAAGCCGTGAAAATATTTTTATTCGACGAGACCCATCATGAGCATCCAAACCGTAGCCACCCAGCCTTTTTCCGACCAAAAGCCCGGCACCTCCGGCCTGCGCAAAAAAGTGCCGGTGTTCCAGCAGCCGCACTATCTGGAAAATTTCGTGCAATCCATTTTCGACAGCATCGCGGCGCCGCAAGGGGCGACGCTGGTAGTCGGTGGTGACGGGCGCTACTACAACCGCAGCGCGATTCAGATCATTCTGAAAATGGCTGCGGCCAACGGCTTCGGCAAGGTACTGGTGGGGCGCGGCGGCATTCTTTCCACTCCGGCAGCTTCGTGCGTGATCCGCAAACACCAAACTTTCGGCGGCATCATCCTTTCCGCCAGCCACAATCCCGGCGG
>JAGVIV010000267.1 GCA_020055845.1 Betaproteobacteria bacterium | reverse complement strand
CGCGTTTTGCATACAGCTTGGCTCCGGCCACGGCGAGCGCACCCGCCGGCTCGAGGATGGAGCGGGTGTCCTGGAACACGTCTTTGATTGCGGCGCATACCGCGTCGGTATCCACCAGAATCACTTCGTCGACATATTTTTTGCACACGCGGAAAGTTTCTTCGCCGACCAGTTTGACGGCAGTGCCGTCGGAAAATAGACCGACATCGCTGAGCGTGACGCGTTTGCCCGCTTTGAGCGAGCGGTACATTGCGTCGGAATCGGTGGTCTGCACGCCGATGACTTTGATGTCGGGGCGCACTTGTTTGACGTAAGCAGCCACGCCGGAAATTAACCCGCCGCCGCCGATGGCGCAGAAGATGGCGTGGATGGGCGCTTGGTGTTGGCGCAGGATTTCCATCGCGATGGTGCCTTGTCCGGCAATGACATCCGGGTCGTCGAAGGGATGCACGAAAGTGAGGTCGTTTTGTTTACCCAGCGTCAGCGCATGGTCGTAGGCATCGTTATAGCTGTTGCCGTGCAATACGATTTCCACCGAGCGTTTGCCGAAGTGGCGCACCGCGTCAATTTTTACCTGCGGTGTGGTGGTAGGCATCACGATGGTGGCTTTGCAGCCGAGGCGATGTGCGCTCAAGGCTACGCCCTGCGCATGGTTGCCCGCCGATGCGGCAATCACGCCGCGCTTGATCTGCTCCGGCGTAAGCTGCGCCATTTTGTTGTACGCACCGCGCAGCTTGAACGAGAACACGGGCTGCATGTCTTCGCGCTTGAACAGCACGTTGTTGCCGATGCGGGCGGACAGGGTGGGCGCGTGTTCCAGCGGGCTTTCGATAGCCACGTCGTAGACGCGGGCGGTGAGGATGCGTTTCAGATAATTTTGCATGATTCGGGGTCGGTAAGAAGATTCACGCCCAAGATTAGCAGGAATGGGGCGCAACCCCAAAATAAATACTCAGTATTGGGCCGGTTCGGTGTCGTATATCCGGCAAGCCCGGTGTCGGATATACAGCTAAGGCTGTGGGTGGATTTTTTCAGGGCCCGAAAAAGTGCACCCGGTTGCGGCCTTCTTGTTTGGCCTGATACATCGCCATGTCTGCCCATTTGATGATGTCATCTTCGCTGGCATCGTGGTTGATGAACAACACCACGCCTATGCTCGATGTGCAGCGGTGTATCACGGATTGACCTTCGGCTTGTGTGTTTAACAGATAAGGTTCGGCCAGGGATAAACGTATCTTTTCGGCCACGATACCGGCTTGGGCGAGCGACTCTGTCCTGTCGGTCGTCAATTCACCGAGCATCACGATGAATTCGTCCCCGCCAAAACGTGCCACGGTATCCATCTCGCGTATGCAGCTGCTGATGCGCTGTGCAACCTCGATGAGCAGCAGGTCTCCCACATTGTGGCCATGGGTGTCATTCAGCGGTTTGAAGTTGTCCAAATCGATGAACATCAGTGCCGCATAACGCCCGCTGCGTTTGCTGGCCGAGCGCACTTGTCCCAGCCGGTCGAGCAACAAACGGCGGTTGGGGAGCTTGGTCAGCGTGTCGTAAAACGCCAGGTTGCGGATGTGTTCTTCGTGTTTCTTGCGTTCGCTGATGTCGCGACTGACTCCGATGATGCCGAGCAGTGTCCCGTCCTGGGCACGGAACGGGGTTTTGAGTGTGTCCACCAGTATCTTGCTGCCGTCTGGATAAGTGAGCCATTCCTCGTATCTGGCGGACTCGCCGGATTCGAGTACGGCGCGATCTAAAGTCAGATGCTGTGCGGCCACCGTGGCATCGAACAGATCTTGATCAGTTTTGCCGACGAGTTCATTTTCGGAGTGCCCTAACATGCGCTCGACTTCCTTGTTGCAGCCTAGGTATACACTGCGGGTATCCTTGATAAAGATCAGGTCGGGCACCGAGTCGATGACGCTGCGCAGCATGGATTTCTGCTGGTCGAGTGTATCGAGCATACTGTCCAGATTGCGTGCCAGTACGCCGATTTCGTCCTCGCGCCCTAAATCGGCACGCAGCCCATGGCGTCCCTGTTGCACTTCCGCCGCGATGTGCATAAGGTGATTCAGGCCGCGCGTCAGCCGGTAAGCCAGCGTGAGTGCCACGAGAGACATGACAAATGTCGCCAACAGGCCGAACTGAACCCACCTTTTGACCAGCGAATTCAAATTCGTATTTTCGGCATCGCGGTTCATTTCGACGCGCACCCAGCCCAGATGATGGGCGCCGCTCATGACGGGATGCGCAACTGCGATGAGATTTTCATGGCGCGCGAGAATGACGATGT
>JAGVIV010000186.1 GCA_020055845.1 Betaproteobacteria bacterium | reverse complement strand
TATATCGGCAACGGCGTGGTGCTGTCGCCTGCGGCATTGCTGAAAGAGATGGACATGCTGGCAGCCGCGGGTATCAAGGTCTACGAACGTTTGCGTATTTCCGAGGCTTGCCCGCTGATCCTGCCTTACCACGAAGCCGTGGACAAGGCGCGCGAGACGGCCAAAGGTTCGGCGAAGATTGGGACAACCGGTCGCGGTATCGGCCCGGCCTACGAAGACAAAGTGGCGCGCCGCGCGATTCGTCTGCAAGACCTGTTCCACCGTGAACGTTTTGCGGCCAAATTGGGCGAGGTGTTGGACTTCCACAATTTTGTGCTGAAAAACTATTTCAACGCACCGGCGGTCGATTTTCAGAAAACGCTGGATGATGCACTGGCCTTGGCCGAACGTATCAAGCCGCTGGTGATGGATGTGCCGCGAGCTTTGTACGAAGCCAACAAGGCCGGGCAAAATCTGTTGTTTGAAGGCGCGCAAGGCACGCTGCTGGACATCGATCACGGCACCTATCCCTTCGTTACGTCGAGTAACTGTATCTCCGGTGCCGCCTGTGCCGGTGCGGGCGTGGGGCCGCAGACGCTGCATTACGTGCTGGGTATCACCAAGGCTTACACCACGCGCGTGGGTTCCGGCCCGTTCCCGACTGAACTCTACGATGCGGAAGACAAGCAGGATCCCGTCGGCAAGCATCTCGCCGACAAGGGGCACGAGTTTGGCGCGACCACTGGACGGGCGCGGCGCTGCGGCTGGTTCGATGCGGCTGCGTTGAAGCGCTCTATCCAGATTAACGGCGTATCCGGCCTGTGTGTCACCAAACTGGATGTGATGGACGGCATGGAGACGGTGCGTATCGGCGTGGGCTACAAGATCGATGGCCAGTTTAGCGACATCCTTCCAGTCGGTGCCGAATCGCTGGCGGGTTGCGAGCCGGTGTACGAAGACATGCCGGGCTGGAGCGGCAGCACGGTGGGCGTGAAGAAATTCGACGACCTTCCCGTGCAGGCCAGAAATTATCTGAAGCGCATCGCGGAAATTTGCGAAGTGCCGGTCGATATGGTTTCGACGGGACCGGATCGCGACGAGACTATCGTGTTGCGTCATCCTTTCGAGGCATAGGCATCATTTTGTTGATTCAAAGAAATGCCGATGCGCATCGCCATGCCGGGGTGCGTGTTTTTGTTTATGAGGGGGTGAGGGCTGTGCGGCGTTCGGTGTCTGTTGCATCGTTGACGCGGCAGCTAGGGGGATCACTTGTTTCTGGCATAAAACAAAAAAGCCCGCTTGCGCGAGCTTGTTTGTGTGTTGGTGCCCGGAAGAGGACTCGAACCTCCACACCTTGCGGCACACGGACCTGAACCGTGCGCGTCTACCAATTCCGCCATCCGGGCATTGCTTGAGGGTGCGCACTTTAATTGCTATAGGATTTACTGTCAATGACAACTAAGAAAAAAAATATACGAGAACTCGATCCATTCCTGGAACGCGAACGCGCGCAGTACGACAACCCATTGCCCAGCCGGGAATATATCCTGCAATTGCTGACCGAAGGCGGGGTGCCTATTGACCAGGACGAATTGTGCAGTCTGTTGCAGATTGAGCTGGACGAGGAGGATCTTTTCAACCGCCGTTTGCGCGCCATGGAGCGCGATGGCCAGCTTATGCGCAATCGCAAGCGAGCTATCTGCGTGGTAGACAAGTTGGATTTGGTTAAAGGCAAGATACAGGGGCATCCAGACGGTTTCGGTTTTCTGGTTCCCGAAGACGGCAGCGACGATCTGGTGCTGAGTGCCAAGGAGATGCATAAAGCGCTGCACGGAGATACCGTGATGGCGCGTGTGGGCGGCACGGACAGACGCGGGCGGCGCGAAGCCAGTATCGTCGAGGTGCTGGAGCATGCGACCAAACGCTTGGTAGGGCGCTTGTACGAAGAACACGGTATCCGTTTCGTGGTGGCGGAGAATCGCCGCATCAGTCAGGATATTTTGGTGGCACCGGATGAGCATGGCAATGCGCAGGTGGGGCAGGTGGTGATGCTGGAGATATTGTCGCAGCCATCCAAGCACGCGCAACCCGTGGGGCGAATCATAGAAATATTGGGCAACTACGCCGATCCGGGCATGGAGATTGAGATCGCTTTGCGCAAGCATGATCTGCCGAACGAGTTTCCGCATGATGCCAAACAGCAGGCCGAGAAATTTTCCCCGACCGTCGCGCCGGAAGACTATGCCGGGCGCGAAGATGTGCGCCAATTGCCGCTGGTGACGATTGATGGCGAGACTGCGCGCGATTTCGACGATGCGGTGTATTGCGAGCCTTCGGGCAGCGGTTTCCGTCTGGTGGTGGCGATTGCGGATGTGAGTTCCTATGTGCAGTCCGGCGATGCGTTAGACCGCGAATCAATCAATCGCGGGAACTCTGTGTACTTCCCGCGTCGCGTGATTCCGATGCTGCCGGAAGAGTTGTCCAACGGTCTGTGTTCGCTGAACCCCAATGTCGAACGCCTGTGTATGGTGTGCGACATGCAGATCGATGCCGCAGGCAATATTGTGAAGTACCGTTTTTATCCTTCGGTGATGTTCTCCCACGCGCGTCTCACTTACACCCAAGTGGCCGATATGCTGGCGAACCCGCAAGGCGAAAATGCAATGCAATATGCGGCGGTGTTGCCGCACATCAAGCATCTCTACACCCTGTTCCAGACCTTGTTGCAGGCACGTGAAAAACGCGGGGCAATCGACTTCGAGACGGTCGAGACGCAGATGATTTTTAATGCCCAGGGCAAGATTGAAAAGATTGTGCCGGTGGTACGCAACGACGCGCACAAGCTTATCGAGGAATGCATGCTCGCGGCCAACGTATGCGCGGCGGCATTTCTGAACGAGCACAAACACCCGGTGCTGTACCGCGTGCATGAAGGCCCCACACCAGAGAAGCTGGAAGCGGTGCGCGAGTTCTTCAAGGAATTCGGTCTGCAACTGGGCGGCGGCGATGAACCGCAGGCGGCGGACTATTCAAAGCTGCTGAAGCAGATCAAAGGGCGCCCCGATGCCGCGCTGCTGCAAACCGTGATGCTGCGCTCGCTGCGCCAGGCGCAATACAACCCGGAGAATGTCGGTCACTTCGGTTTGGGTTATGAGGCTTATGCGCACTTCACCTCGCCTATCCGCCGTTATCCCGATTTGCTGGTGCACCGGGCCATCAAGGCGGTATTGCAAGGCAATCAGTACAAGCCCGCGCTGAAATGGGCGGAGCTGGGTGTGCACTGTTCGCAAACTGAACGCCGTGCCGATGATGCGACGCGCGATGTGGAGGCATGGCTGAAATGTTTCTATATGCGCGATCATTTGGGCAGCGAATTCGAGGGCACGATTTCTTCCGTCACCGGTTTTGGTTTGTTTGTGGCGTTGGATGATTTGTAT